>CAZNYF010000051.1:0-14876 GCA_964577195.1 uncultured Thiotrichales bacterium
CTGCGCCAAAGAAAATTGCAAAACCACGGCCAGCAGTTAGACCATTACCAAATACCCCATTATCTGGGAAACAAGCGCAAACTGAAAAATCCTTTCAAAATCTGTCAACCATCAATGCTGATAATGATCAAGATGGTGTCGTTGATGCAAAAGATATATGTAAAGATACACCGACTGACGTGCAGGTGAGTAAAATAGGTTGTGCCAGCTTTATAGGGGTGATTAAAGGTATTTCGTTTAACTCGAAATCAGACTATCTAAACGCAACGACGAAATCAACTTTAGATCTTATTGCGGAGAATCTCTCTAAATTCAAACATCAGAAATTTGTAATTGTTGGTCATGCTGATAGTTCAGAAGGGCCTAATTCCAAAAGGTTTTCTCTTAAACGCGCATTAACTGCATCCCGCCACCTTGTGAGTAAAGGGATACCCACGAGCCAATTGAGATTTGCTGGTGCCGGCTCTACCAAGCCGTTAGTGAGTAATGCGACGGAAGAAGGTAGATCTAAAAATAGAAGGCTGGAGATCTATAGAGTCGGATCTTAAGGTGCGTGCTGATTAAGAAAGCCAGGAGCCTGGTTTAATTAATAATTGTTGGAGTTATAAATATTTATTCTTTAATTCCACATTCAGTCAGTACACCTGAATGTTAATAATTTAATTAACGAATTTAATTCTTTTAAATTGAGGAGTTCTGCTTAGGGCCCGTTAACACTGTTAACAGGCCCTAGGAAAATAGATAACTTCAAGTCACAACTATCTTTAGAGCTTCAGTTTGGACTTTGTGAATATGTTGAAACAATTGCTCTTCATCTTCTTCATGAATATGAGTAAATCGGGCTGCAGTCTCGTATTTATTAGACTTGCTTGAAACATCGCAGCGAATAATCGTACTAATCGTGTGAACACGTATACGGGAAGGGAATAAGCGAATGCTTATTTCTACCAAAGAGTTTTCTACAAATTGAGTAGAGCAGAAAAAGCTGATACCCGAAGCGCTTAAATCAACGCTATGCGTTGGTTGCATTGGAAGCGTTTTATCACCTGTGCCAGTGTGATTAGTGAGCCGCTGAATTTCCTTTTCCAGATATTCAATATAGTTTGTAACATCTGGGAAGCGTCGCTCGATACTCAAAAGACTGGGGCGATTAATCTTTTTTTCTCGTACAAATTGATTGGCCAACTCAGCTTCCTTATGTCTTCGCTCAAACAGATCAACGATGTTCGTTGCTGAACAGTTCACTGCTTTCACAGTCATGGCAACTTTGTCTGATACTCGGAAAAACTTTCGTTGGTTGGCGTTGCTCATGTAGGTACCTTTATATTTACTGGGTTGAGATTTTTTGCTTACTTTCAAGTGAGGCGTCTGCGTCTACCATGGCCGTGTCGATGTTGATCTCTATTCGACGATTCTTAGATCGGTTTGCTGAGCTGCTATTGGCAACCAGTGGCTTGGAGGAGGCGTGAGCACGAATTTGAATCCTGCTTTGATCTTTTAAACCATGATGCGTGATGTGGTGTACAACACTGGCAGCGCGTGCAGATGACAGCACCCAATTAGAGGGATATTGACGCGTGGTTATTGGAATATTGTCTGTGTGCCCTGCGACCACAATATTACCGGGACTGTTATTCAAGACCTGAGCGATTTTTGTCAGCACAGGTCGAAACTCCGAATTCAATTTAGCCAAGCCTGAGCCAAACGAACCGCTCTCGTTAATCCGAATGAGTAAGCGTTCATCTTCTATCGCGATTTCCAACAAACCATCTTCAATTTCTTTTTTGAGCGTTTCTATCATTCTGGTGACAGTTTCGGCTACATTTTTGGTAGCGGGGTCAATTGAACTGATGTCACTTTGCACTGTGTCGATAGTTTCCTGCTTAATGACTTTAATCACTGTCGGTTTAGGCTCACCTGGAGAATACTCCTGAGCTATGATGCTGGTTCCCATTGGAGGCTCGATTGCAGGGATATCTCGCTGTACACCAAAGGCCATTTTTACAGAGCCGGCAACCTGCTTGAATTTTTCAATGTCCATTTGTGAAAATGAAAGTAGTAACACAAAAAAGCACATTAAAAGAGACATTAGATCAGCAAATGTCATGACCCATGCGGGCAATCCTTCTTCACACTCTTCCTGAGCTGGGCATTCTTCAGCCATGTTTTTTCCTGTTTGGGTTTGGTGCAGGTTTTATTGGTTGTTAGATCTAGTACTCCAACATTGTTGGAGTACTAGTTGTTGTGCGCTATGATTTTTTGCCTTTCTTTCCGTCATTCTGTTCAGGTAAATAGGCCGTTAACATTTGCTTTAAAATACGTGGATTGGTGCCTTCCTGAATCGCAGAAATTGACTCAAGGATTAACTGCTTATTCAGCGTTTCAGCTGCGCTGACACCACGGAGTTTTTCAGAGAGTGGTAACGCAAATGCAGTGGCAATAATGGCACCATAGAGTGTTGTTAATAGTGCGATAGCCATCGCTGGCCCGATACTTTTAGGGTCGTCCATATTAGCGAGCATTTGTACAAGTCCAATGAGCGTCCCGATCATACCCATTGCTGGAGCGGAGTCGCCGATTGATTTGAACATTTTTGCGCCAACCTTTTCTCTGTCAAGCTGCAAGTTAATTTGCTGCACCAGCATTTTATGAATGACTTCAGAGGCATGTCCATCGATGCACATGCGTACACCTTTTTTCAAAAAAGGATCGGATATTTTACGACCTTCCAGTGCTAGTAAACCTTCTTTTCTTGCGGTATCAGCAAGTTCCACAGCTTCTTTAATTAATTCGTCTGGCGACGTGACTTTATTTATGAAGGCGCGCAGCGCAACTTTAAACGAGCCTAAGAACTGTTTTAGTGAGATTTGCATCAATGTGACGGCAAAGGTACCGCCAATTACGATGATTAGACTAGGCGTATTTAAAAAAGTACCGGCGCTACCGCCTAAAAAGATCGCTGAAAATATAACGCCAAAAGCAGCAATGAGTCCGATTAAGGTTGCTAAATCCACGAAGTTCTCCTGTTTATTCTGTGTTTTTTATTGCTCAATCAAAAATCTGACGAGACTTGATACGCAACTAAGAGTTGTTGCTAGCCGCGTTTGATTGATCCATCAATCATTAAGTTGATTCTTATACGAGTATGCGAATCTTGTGCCATAAAGGGCTTAGTTGAGGATTTTTACTTTCAACGTGCTCGCGTAGCTAAAGCTGTGATGGAGAACATTCTATGATGTGGTACAGATGTGAATTCTTACCGCTTAGCCGTCTGCTGTTGATAAATCTGACGGAAAATAATTACCGCAGCGGTAATGTTTGTTGCTGTGTAACTACTCAGCTATAACTCTGCTTGAAACTAGCCATACTTTGAAGTAGGTTGGGCATGTCGCAAGCTCCTTTGCCCAGCCTACACAGACTCATTTCTGCAACGGTTAATATTCACTGAGTAGTGACGTTGCTGCTTTGGTTGCATTCAAACCATATAGAGTTGGTTTACCTTTTCACGTTCCTCTATATCAAGGTTACCGTGGCTTGAAACCAATATTGCAGCTTCTGAACGACTAATGCCTAGCTGCAGCTCCAGTTGCTCTACGCTAGCACCTTGTTGAGCCATCTTAATGGCGTTGGAGAGGATGGATTCACTTTGATTTGATGCGGTTTTTAGCGAGAAATCGCTACGAATGGATTCGATGGCTTTTGTTTGCAGCTCAGTACGTTCTTTGATCTCGCGCATTTCTGTAATTAGAGCAAGGAGGACACGTCGCATGCCAAGTTGATCTTTACGAAACAGATAGAGAAAATAGCCACTTACAAGCAGCCCGGCAATCAACAAAGATGCGGTTATGGAAAAAATTGTATACATAAGTATGTGTAATCCTTTTTAGTCAGGTAGATTAGTACTATGAACCAACTGTTTTTTTGATAGGTTTTCTAGGAGGCTGTCCGAGAATAGAGAGCCTACTGCAAACTCCTCAGAAACCATTAACTGAGATTATAAAAATCGTTAAATAGACCCACTATTCGCCTCATTTGATAAACTCATTTAATGGCTCCTGAGTGATTTTCGCTACGGCTCCTATTCTCGGACAGCCTCCAGCAGGTTAAGCATTGGTGAGTTCGTCGATTTTAGCGCGTAACCTTGTTACTGCCTGACCGTGGATTTGACTGATCCGGGATTCACTCACTTCCAGAACTGCGCCGATTTCTTTAAGATTCATTTCTTCATCATAGTAGAGCGACATAACCAGTTTTTCTTTTTCAGGTAACTGGTCTATTGCTTGAATCAGAATATCGTTTAGATCGTATTCGTGAGCAATTTCTTCTGGCTGTAGTTCGCTCGATCGAACTTCGCCAAAGTCCGTCCCCTCGAATTCACTGATTTCTTTAGCGCTGAGTAATTTTGCACAAGACATCTCATGCGAAATTTGATGATATCTTTCCAGAGTAATATCCAGCTGAGCGGCAATCTCCCTATCAGTAGGCGGGCGTTGATTCTGCGCCTGTAGCTCGCGAATTGCGGCTGCGACTTCGCGCAATTGTTTGGCTGTCGATCTTGGTGTCCAGTCTGACCCACGGACTTCATCTAGCATTGCACCGCGGATACGCGTACCAGCCCAAGTTTCAAATTTAGCTCCCTTGGTAGGGTCGAATGACTTTGAAGCGCTGAGTAGCCCAATGAGCCCGACTTGGGTTAAATCATCAAGTTGAACTGAATCAGGTAGTTTGGCTAATAAATGCAAAGCAATTTTTTTAACCAGAGACGCATGTTGTATCAGAATATCTTCTTCACTCTGATATTGAAACGCAGCCAGATTAGAATTCATCATTAATATTTCTTACGCCGCAGTGGATTGATTAATTAACCGTTCAAGAAAAAATTCCATTCCGCCACTAGCGGTTTCAGGCGAGTACCATTCAGAAACTCTTTTTGCGACGTCTTTAAATGCGTGTGCAGCCATACTTTGTGGGTAACATTTGAGTAGCAGTTTTTGCTGTTGGTTGGCTTGGCGTACATATTTATCTTGCGGAATAGCACCAAGGTATTTTATTTCTATATTTAGAAACTGATCGGTGGTATTTAACAAGCGTTGATATAGTAAAAATCCATCAGCACTGTTATCAACGCGGTTGGTTAATACATGGAAGCGTTTGACAGCATAATCTTGCGCTAAAACTTTTATTAGACCATAACTGTCAGTGAGTGAGGTTGGCTCATCATTAATTACCACCAAAACTTCACTGGCTGCCTGACAAAAATTTAATACGCTTTTATTAATGCCGGCTGCAGTGTCCACAATTAATGTGTCAATATCACGCTTAAGTTCATTAAATGCATTAATTAAACCGGCGTGTTCGTTTGAACTTAGTTCGGCCATTTCCTGTATGCCGGACCCGGCAGGTACAATTAACAGGCCTTCTGGCCCATCAATAACAACGTCTTCTAAAGAGCATTCACCGCGAATAACATGCGAAAGATTGTAGCGAGGATTCAGTCCCAACAATACATCAACGTTGGCGAGCCCCAAGTCCGCATCAAGTAGCATGACTGAGCGTTTCATTCGTCTGAGTGCAACACCCAGGTTGATTGCAACACTGGTTTTTCCAACCCCTCCTTTACCACTGGTAACAGCGATCGCAAGAGCCGGAGCCGGATTGGAAAATAGATCTGTAATTTTATTCATTATGGCTGTTGATGGTGATTGTGATGATTTTGATCGCTTGTTTTGGTTCTGGGTGCCGAGTGATTAAGCGTTTGATTTCTTAGTGTAGACACTGCTTTTTCTACCAATTGGCGTGGATTGGCTACATGCAAAGCCGAAGTGATTTTAGATTCTTCAGTCCAGTAAGAAATCGGTAATTGGTTGCTGATGGCGCTGCTTAAGAGTTCGCCTAGGTTTGCCGCTTCATCTAATTTAGTCATGATTGCGCCTGCAATGTCCTGGCGAGAAAATGAAGAAATAATTCGATCCAGTATTTGGTATTGCGCCGTTGCAGGCATTACCAGATAGTGTTGAATGTTTGGAATTTGCAATGCCATCGTAGCAATACTTTTCGGATTTCGTAAATCCTGCTGAGTTAATCCTGCCGTATCAACCAGTACCATTTTCTTATTTTGCATAGCAGATATTAATTCACGAATCTGATCTTTTTCAGTTGCTCGAAGCACGGGTATGCCGAGCAATCTGCCGTAGGCAGCGAGTTGTTCGTGTGCGCCGAAGCGGCTTGTATCAGTGCTAATTAGAACGATGTCATCGTTGCCGTGTTGTTGCGTAAATTGCAGCGCCAGTTTGGCAATAGTCGTCGTTTTTCCTGCTCCGGCCGGGCCAATAAAAACTATGGTGCCACCCTTTTTAGAAATTTTATCGCCAGTCACTCTAATTTCTTTTGCCAGTGCTGCCAGCGCATCTCGAGCTGCAAGTTGGGGGGTCGCGTTATCAATATTTTTCAGTGATGAAACAATTTTTGTCGCCAAATTTTCAGTGAGTCCCAGTTCCGTCATACGTTGTAATACAGATGCGCGTGCCGGGCTGCTTTTTGCCCATAGACCCATGTGCATATTACTGAATTGATTTTCCATCATGCCTCGTAATCGAGATAGTTCCTGGCGCATGGAGCTAATTTGTGGGTCTTCACTTGCTTGTGCGTTGGACGCTTGATTTTTTGGCGACCTGAGTGCGGACTTTGCTTTATTGATGGTATCGGTAAAGCTATTTGTTTTACCACCAGTATTAGCGTTGTTTTCTGGGGTAGAGCTATTGCCTGGAATAATAGGCTGTAGAACGGGCGGATCTAGATTGGCAGCACCCAATCCGGTATAGGGTGTACCAGCGGTGGGAATAGAACCCGAAAAAGTATCTGTTTTTTCTTTTTTAATGAATTTATCCAATGAAGGAGGTTGTGTCTCTGTCATTTGAGCTGATTTAATGTCCGCGGACTTAAGGTCTGTTTGAACAGTATAGGTTTGTTGCGAGTTAGTTTTTTCACTGACGTAATCGACAACCGGATTATCATGTTCACCAAACAACATGTCGTCGTTACCATCAGCAGCAACAATTTCTATACCATCTGGAACCTGTCGGTTACTTAAAATTAATGCATCATCACCGAGTGCTTCTTTTACCTTACGCATTGCACTGCGAGAGTCACTTCCAATAAAGCGTTGGATATTCATTTAGTCTTCCTTAACTTAATAATATTTTAGTGTTAAGCCAATGTGGTTGGCTTTCCGGCATCGCCCTGGCATTCCTTGCACTCATCGTTCTCTATCCGTAGAGAGGGCGGCACATAAGTCTGTCATTTGATCATCCTTGATCCAGGCTGAAAATCCGTTTCCAGCTGATACCGAAAAGCCAGCCACATTGGCCTGACTACTTGTTTTTTTGTACTACATCGCCACCCAGGTTAAGCGGCGGTATGCTCCAGCTCTGCGTTAGCTGATGCATTGCCGATACTCGAAATTACCCTGAGCTGCTTGCTGTCCGAAATCTCGTTATAGGCCAGCACTTTCAATCGGGGTATTCCTGTGCGTAACATCCTTGCCAGCCAAGGCCTCAGTTCTGAAGAAACCAGCAGCACCGACGGCTCATTGCTTAATTCCTGTTGCTGGCAGGTCTCAAGTAGTGATTGATTTATCCGGTCGGCTAGGCTGGGTTCAATAATCAAACCATTTCCCTGACTGTTATTGAGTGACTGATGCAAAAGTTGTTCCAACTCTGGCGCTAATGTCATAACCGGCAGTTCTTTTTCTAAACCATTGATTTGTTGAGTAATTAGTCGCCTCAGAGATACGCGTACTGCGGTGGTTAAAGTGTCGGCATCTTGACTGATGACTGCATGCTCCGCCATTGTTTCGGCGATCTGACGCATGTCTGTGACCGGTATCCCTTCGTGGAGTAAATTCTGTAAAACCTTGACCACGGTGGCGAGGGGTAAGGTTTTTGGCACCAGTTCATCTACTAGCTTCGGCGTCTTGGCTTTGAGTTTTTCGAGTAGATGTTCGGTCTCTTCGTGACCGAGCAGTTCAGCGGCATGTTCGAGCAGGATTTTATTCAAGTGTGTCGCCACAACCGTACTGGCATCAACAACGGTGTACCCCTGCATTTGTGCATGGTCACGTTGCGCGGGCTCTATCCAGAATGCATTCATACCAAAAGCAGGGTCGGTGGTGGGGATGCCTTGTAACGCAGCAGAGGCAGTGCCTGGATTAATTGCCATATCTCGATCAGGATGAATTTCTCCCTCGCCTTCGGGAACACCATGAATCAATATTCGATACTGTCCTGGTGGTAAGTCCAGATTATCGCGAATATGTACTGGCTGAACCAGAAACCCAAGATGCTCGGAAAGTTTTCGCCGCACACCTTTTATTCGAGCAAGGATACTGCCTTCCTGATCACCATCAACCAAGGGAATTAATTTATAGCCAATTTCCATACCCAGTACATCAGTGGACTTAACATCGTCCCAATTTAAGTCTCGATCCGCTAACGGCTCTGCTTTGGATTCAACCTCCGGTGTTCCTGCTTGTTCAATTTTCTTTTTCTGAATTAAATAAACACCTCCGGCGCAGGCCGCAGAAAGCAATAGAAAAACTACATTCGGCATGCCAGGAATAATGCCGATTAAACCAAGAATAACGCCTGTGACCATTAATGCGCGAGGATCAGAAAATATCTCTTTAGAGATTTGAGTTCCCATGTCCTCAGAACTGGAAACCCGTGTAACGATCACAGCCGTTGCTGTAGATAACAATAACGAAGGTATTTGCGCGACCAGACCATCACCAATAGTAAGCAAAGAATAGTTATGTACCGCATCACCAAATGCCATATCATGCTGGCCGACGCCGATGGCCAAACCGCCGATGACGTTAATAAACAGAATTAAAATACCCGCTATTGCGTCGCCGCGAACGAATTTTGAAGCGCCATCCATTGAGCCATAAAAATCGGCTTCTAGAGAAATCTCTTTACGCCTGTCAGCGGCTTCTTCTCGCGTAAGCAAACCGGCATTCATATCCGCATCGACTGCCATTTGCTTGCCCGGTAAAGCATCTAAAGTAAACCGTGCGCTAACTTCCGAGACACGTCCGGCACCCTTGGTAACAACCACAAAGTTGATAATTACCAAAATGGCAAAGACCACAAAACCCACCGCATAGTTACCGCCGGCGACAAATTCACCGAAAGATTCAATTACTGCGCCCGCAGCTGCAGTGCCGGTGTGGCCTTCCATTAATACCACGCGGGTGGATGCAATATTTAAGCCCAACCGTAATATTGTTGCGGCAAGTAATATGGTGGGAAAAGAAGTAAAATCGAGCGGACGCATCGCATAAATAGCGGCTAAAAGCACCACCAATGACAACGCAATATTAAATGTAAATAATATATCCAGAGCGAATGGAGGCATTGGTGCTATCAGCATCGCCAGCATGATGATCACCAGAAATGGTGCTGCGGCGCCATTTCTTGCCAACTCTCTTAGTGTTTTTACCTCTTTATTCGAACTCATAATTTATCCTTTATTATGATCGCACCATTTTTAGTGGCGAGTGATCTATCTCTATCGATCAAACCGGGTGTTGACGCTTGATAGTTGTCTAAATTTACCCGGTACTTCAAATTCCGTTGGCGCTTGTGCCTGATTGCCTGGCAAGTTCTTTAACTGAAAGATATAAGCCAAAATCTTCGCTACAGCAATATACAAGCCTTCCGGTATCGTTTGCCCAATCTCACTGGAATAATAAAGTGCTCTTGCCAATGGTGGTGCTGTAAATACTGGTACATGATGCGCAGCACCTATTTCTCTAATTTTGAGCGCCATGTTATCAACACCACGAGCTACAACTTTAGGCGCACCAGTCTTTCCATCCTCATATTTTAATGCCACCGCAAAATGGGTTGGATTAACGATAATGACATTGGCTTCGGGTACATCCTGAAGCATTTTTCGTTGCGCGACTTCTCTTTGTAAAGCCCTTATTCTTCCTTTAACTTCGGGGCTTCCTTCCGTTTGTTTGTTTTCCTGTTTAACCTCTTGCATAGTCATTTTTAGTTTTTTCTTGTTGCTCCAAAGTTGATAAGGAATATCAAAAATTGCAATTAAAACTAATACGGCAGTTAAAACGAAAAACTCTAAAAGAAACATCTTGGATCCATGTATCAATCCTTGCTCAATACTCTCCTGTCCTAAACCGGCGAGATCTTCGCTTGATGAAATCGTCAGTAGAATAGCTGCTGCTCCAATCAAACAAAATTTTGCTAATGCCTTTAATAGTTCAACCAATCCGTTTGGGCCAAAGACTCGCTTTATACCTGTAAATGGATTGAGTTTGCTGAATTTAGGTTTTAGTGATTTACCACTGAAATTCCAACCGCCGACTAGCAGCGGCCCAACGAAAACAGAAATAAACATAATAAAAAAAAACGGAGCTAGTAGTTTGATCGCCGCCATCGTATTAATTGACAGAACTTCTATGATCTTCTGAGTATCAAATAACCAGTCTCGTTCTAGTGTCAGGTCCTTTCGGAATAACTTAACCAGCTCTTCTGCCATAAAATCACCGACCATGATAAAACCCAGTGATGCGAAAAGTAACGACACCATGGTGTTTAATTCACGTGAACGGGCAACCTGACCTTTTTCACGCGATTCCTTAATCTTTTTTTCAGTCGGTTCTTCGGTCTTATCTTGTCCAGAATCTTCAGCCATAGCTAATTTAAAACCTCTAGCATGACAAGAAATGATTCATCCAAAAGACGGTCAAATACAGATAACATATTCGGCAGGGTGAAGATCAATACTGCAAACCCTGCCATCATAGTCATTGGAAAACCGATGGAAAATATATTCATCTGTGGTGCAGAGCGGGTCATTACACCCATGACCAAATTTGCCATTAGTAAAGCGATAATGGCGGGCAGGGCGACTGACAGCGCGCCCGCAAACATAATGCTGGAGAATTTCACCAGCTGCCATAAACCTTCGTTGCTAATTCCTTCACTGGCTATGGGCAGGTACTCAAAGCTGCTAGCCATTGTTGATATGAGCGCCAGGTGTCCGTTTAGGCTAAGAAAAAGCAAGGTTGCAATAATTGAAAAAAATTGACTGATTATGGGGACTTGAACGCCATTATTGGGATCGACTGCGAGTGAGAATCCTAGCCCCATCGACATACCAATAGAATGCCCGGCTAGATTCATTGCTTCAAAAACCAGTGCTAAAATAAACCCCATCACCAGCCCTATTAACATCTGCTGAGCGGTGATGTAAATGCCTATAGCAGACCAGGGAGCGACTTCTGGTACGGTTTGCTGCATAGGTAAAATAGAGAGCGTGACAAGGATAGCGGCAGCAATTTTAATTTGTGCAGGAATCTGTCGACCACCAATGACGGGAGCGATTGAGAACATTGCTGCGATACGGACAAACGGCCAGAAAAACCCACCTAGCCAGGCGGTAATTTCAGGAATTGTGAGCGTGATTGGGTGCATGGCAATAGACTTTTACGTTTCTGGCTCATCCGATCAAAGACGGAATGTCTCGAATCAGGTTGGTGGTGTAAGTCAATAATTTGTTCAGAATCCAATGCCCGGCTGCAAACAGGACGATCACCAGTCCGAGTAATTTGGGGATAAAACTTAAGGTCATTTCATTGATCTGCGTCGCTGCCTGGAACATACCAATGACTAAACCAATAATTAGTGCAGCCCCCAGCATCGGCGCTGCCAGTATTACCGTCATTGTTAATGCATCCTGCCCAATGGTAATGACGGATTCTGGCGTCATTGATAAAAACTCCCGGCCAGTGTGCCGAGCACTAAAGCCCAGCCATCGACCAGAACAAACAGCATTAATTTAAATGGCATTGAAATAATCATTGGCGAGAGCATCATCATACCCATCGACATCAAAACACTGGCTACAACCAAATCAACAATTAAAAATGGAATAAACAATAAAAAGCCTATCTGAAAAGCTGTTTTCAATTCGCTGGTAATAAAGGAGGGTAGAATTACAAACAACGAAACATCGTTTGGTGACTCTATTTCGCCTTTACCAGAGAGATTTAAAAACATCGCGAGATCATCTTCACGCGTTTGTTGAAGCATGAAATCTTTTACCGGTACCTCGGCTTTTTTGAGCGCGTCCGTAATACTGATTTCTTCCTCTAAATAGGGAGAAATAGCATCGTCATAAATTTTACCAAAGACCGGCTGCATGATGAATAAGGTTAGAAAAAGAGCTAGCCCGATAAGAATTTGGGTTGAAGGGGTTTGTTGTGTACCCAATGCCATGCGTAAAATAGCCAGCACCACGATAATTCTGGTGAACGATGTCATTGTAAGCAGTATCGTTGGAAGCAGCGTTAACACTGTCATCAAGACCAATGCCTGGATGCTCAAGCTGTAGGTGTCTCCATTAGGGCCTGGCTCTACAGTAATTGCGGGTATGCCGGGTGCAGCCCACACGTCGACGGGAATCAGTAGTAATGCAATCCAGCTAAAATATAGTACTTTAAGAAAGTATCTCACGATGCTTTACCCGCTTTGCTTTTATTTATTTCGGAGGAAAGGTGCTTGGAGAAATTCTTGGAATCTGTATCGCTGGATTTTGTGTTTTTAATGACATGCAATTTTCTAATTTCTCCAGGAACAAGCCCTAAAATTAGCTGATCGTCACCGGCTTGAACCATGACAATACGCTCTTTAGCGCCAAGAGAAAGCATGGAAATAACTTGTAAATGGTCATTGGGTTTATGCCCTAGCATCCCCATGCCAAAGCGTCGCGTATACCAGGCAAATGCTGCAAGCATGCCAATAATGAGCAACATGCTGAGAATCATTTTAATAAAATAGCCAGAATAGCCATTGCCTTTAGCGAGCTGGGTGGCTGCATCCTCAGCCAACAACACTGCCGGAGAACAAAGTATCAGCAGTCCAAATGAGCGCTGTAACGCCTGTTTTTTAAGTAAAAACATAATTATTTTTTTAAAGGTTTTTAACTCGATCCATCGGATTCACGACATCGGTTAAGCGAATACCAAATCGATCATCGACAACAACGGCTTCACCACGCGCAACCAGTGTGCCGTTGACTAAAACATCCATAGGCTCATCGGTCATTTTTTGCAGTTCAATTACAGATCCACTTTTTAAATTCATTAATTCTCTGATGCTGATCCTTGTGCGCCCAAGCTCCATCGCTAGCGTCACGGGGATATCCATGACCACGCCTAAATTGTTGGTGCCGGATTGAATATTTGCAGAGCTGCCGGGTTCACTATTTAGCGGTTGGTTTTCCGTCTGTTCCATTGCCGCTTCTGGCATTGTTTGATCATTCATTGGTTTTCCTTATAGAGTTAATATTATCTATGTGCGTACTGCTTTAAAGAATTTTGGCTGAAATCATGCCGTTAGAAGCTCCAATTACCGCATTAAATAACGGAATATTTTCAGCATAAAATGTTGCTTGCTGATTTTGCCCTAAAGCGATAAAGTCTCCCGGTTTGAATTGCGAGAGACGCCGTAAGTTAATGGATGTTTCTGAAATAATTCCCTGAACTTCTACCGATGAATCAATCACCATGCCATTAAATTTTCGGCTCCATTCATCATTCCCGGCGGAAGGTTTATCAATACTCGCTTTAAGCAGTGGTTTTACCGGGTCAAGACTGGAATAAGGAATCGCAATGTGAAATTGACCTTCTCCTTTAGCAAACGAGACTTTAAATTTGCTTACCACTAGTACATCCGATGGATTGGCGGTGCTGGTCATTTGTGAACTGATCTCGGCGCGGACAAATTCGGGTGTAATATCAAACATTGTGGACCAGGCAGAAGCCAGAGATGTAAACGCTGCACTAATAGCGTGATCGATCAATCTTTGCTCGGTATGTGTGAATGGACGATTCGTCGGGTTTTCAGGTTTATTACCCGCCCCGCCAAAAAAACGATCCACTAAAGTAAATACCAGATCAGCATCGAGATGCATCAAAGACGTACCAGGTAATGGTGCTAATTTAACGCGATTATTACTTCCCCCGTTTTCCAGGCTATGGGTGTATTCTTCAAACTTCAACATTGAGAAGTTATCTAAAGTGACTTCAGCTTTTTGTCTTAAAAGCGTTGTAAGTTCGCTAGTGAAGCGTGCAGAAAACCGGTGATTTGCAACTTCTAATAAAGGTAAATGCGCTTTTAATTTATGCGCAGGGTGCTTGAAGTCATAGCGCGAAATACCACCATCAGGATCAGTAGTATCTACTGAGCCATTTTTGTCAGGCACGCCATTGAGCAAAGTGTCCTTCTCATCCTGTGTGAGTATCTCTGCGTCAGACATGTTATTGCATTACAAAGCGAGTGAATAAAACTTCATCAACGCCTGCAGAACCAAAGCGTTCTTCCATCACTGATTGAATGGAGGCTAATGCTTCACCGCGTAATTTCTCTTTAGCTTCTGCAGACTTTAATTCTGCGGCATTTTGCTCACTAAATAATGTCAGTAACTTGTCTCTGATTACCGGCATGTGTTGTTTCAGTGCTGCAATCACTTCTTCTTCCGTGGTTGAGGCTGATACATCCACAGACAAATACTTAGGTTTAGAGTTAGCGCCAAAGTTAACGATAAATTCGGGTTCTAGAGGTAAATACTGTACTGCTTCAAAAGGATTCACCTTGTCCTCTTCCGCCACCACTTCTTCGTCAGCTCCACCACTGTTGCTAAACATCCCAGTGGCAATCACAGTTACTAGAGACGATGCTAAGACCAGTACCAGCGCCCCCAATCCAATTACGAGTTTGTTCATTCTAAAATTCCTTTTTTCGGTTTATAACGATCACAACAGCAAGGGAAGCAATTGCTGTGCCAGAAAA
>CAZNYF010000051.1:14976-16894 GCA_964577195.1 uncultured Thiotrichales bacterium
TATCCAATCTGGAGATTATTCCCGGCAAGCGAATTGTCAAACATCTCGGTATTGTTCAGGGCAGCACTGTTCGAGCCAAACACGCGGGACGGGATTTTATGGCGGGGCTAAAAAATATCTTTGGCGGAGAACTCAAGGCTTACACCGAGCTGCTGCAAGAGTCCCGAGATCAGTCAATTCAGCGTATGGAGCAGCAGGCACAATCTATTGGTGCCAATGCAGTGATAAATGTGCGTTTTTCTACTTCAAGCGTGACAGCAGGTGCATCAGAGATATACGTTTACGGCACTGCGGTAGTGCTGGAGTAGCTGATGAGTTTTCAAATTGTTATATTTTTGTTGTTATTAACGGCTGGCTATCTGGTTGGGCGCTCAGTAGAGAAAAAGCACTACAAATCTATCATTTCAAGGGAAAAGGCGCTCAACACATTAGCTGCAGTGAATATCCGCTTCCCCCCTGCCGGAGTAAAATACCAACAGCAATTAGTCATGGGTAGCGTGGTGATTTCTTCAGATTACTTTAAAACATTTGTAGCCGGTCTAAGAAATATATTTGGTGGTAATGTTTCTGCTTTTGAAACGCTGTTGGATCGTGGGCGGCGTGAAGCATTATTACGCTTGAAAGAGCAAGCACAGGCGCTCAATGCAGAACTAATATTTAATGTTAAGTACGAGACATCGAGTATTTCAGGTAAAAAAATGCCCTCGGTCGAAGTATTGGTTTATGGCACAGCGCTGATTCGATAATGGCGTACGAAAACCCACAAATTCCTGAAGGCATCAACACCAGCAAAGAGCATCCGATAAGAGAGTTTGCGTGGCTAATGAGTGGTGCCGTAATTTTAGTGTTGGTTACTGTCTCTCTAATGGGTTGGTTCGGTAGCAGTGTTGCTCGCCTAATTCCTTTTGAACTCGAGTTAAAACTCAGCCAACAGTTTGACCCACCAGAAAATACGGATGATGAGGTTTATCTATACCTGAATAAGTTGCAGCAAAAAATCACTAAAGTAATGAATTTGGACGACAGTTATAGAATTTTATTACGCTACAACAAAGGCGATACCGTTAACGCCTTTGCGACCATGGGTGGCAATGTCATTTTATATCATGGTTTATTAAAAGAACTTCCTCACGAAAATGCGCTGGTGATGTTAATGGCGCATGAAATTGCTCACATTCAACACCGAGATCCAATGGTTGGTCTCGGCCGAGGCGTATTAATACAAATGGGACTGGCAGCAGTTTTTGGACAAACCCCCCAGTTGGATAATGTTTTAGGCTCTGCTGGCCTGCTCCAGGCAATGCGCTATTCTAGGAAAATGGAAACAGCAGCGGATGAAGCGGCGCTGGAAGCCGTTGAAAAACTATACGGGCATGTGGGCGGCAGTGCAGATTTATTTAAAATATTGCACCAGCTAAGGGATAAAAAAGATACTAAAGAGCCACCTGAATTTTTTAGCACCCATCCGCTAGATCAGAATCGGATAGATAGAATTGAACAGTTAGCCAAGGAAAACCATTGGAGCCAGGAAGGTTTAATAACGCCGCTACCTGAGTTTTTTTAATTTGTTATGTGTTCGACTGTATCCTAGTACTCCAGCAACGTTGCTTTGATGGGTCAGTGAGTCATCAAGCGGTTAGATGTGGTTTTATTTTTATGAGACATATAGATACATGGAAGTATTGTAGTAGAGGAATGCAGGAGCAATTCCCGAGTGGTTCTCTGGCGATTAAAAATTAAGCCGCAGATGACCGCTTGAAGGCTCACACTCTTATGCTCCTGCATTCGTGACATAAGCGCATCCATGCGCAAAACCCGAAGGGCGCAAACCAACGCATCCAGCACTGCGTGGCCTACAGGGATTGTAGGTCAGGGGCGTGAGCATGGAGCGGAAGCTTTATTGCTGCTCGACATGGAA
>CAZNYF010000052.1:0-16635 GCA_964577195.1 uncultured Thiotrichales bacterium
CATAAGCGCATCCATGCGCAAAACCCGAAGGGCGCAAACCAACGCGTCCAGCACGGCGTTATTGCTGCTCGACATGGAACAACCATGGCTTTACAGCAATGCCTTGTTCTGAACGCGTTGGTTTTCGCTGGTTCATCAAAGCTATGTTGTTGAAGTACTAGTTACGCTCGGTAAATCAGTGTTGGCGGTATTGGCGGTGCGCCGTCAGGGAACAAGGTGGCTGAGAATTCGCGTAGCGCTCGCTGGTAAACATCGCGTTTAAAAAATACCACGTCTATTGCGGGTTGCCAGTAATCGACCCAGCACCAGTTATCAAATTCGGGGCTGCCGCAGCTGTCGAAACAGACTTCGTGCTCCGGGCATTCCATGCGCAATAAAAACCACAGCTGTTTCTGACCGATGCAAAGGGGTTTGGAATCGTGCCGGATCAAGTGTTTAGGGAGGCGATAGCGTAACCAGTTGCGGGTTGTGTCGATGATTCTTACGTGTTCTGGTAATAGCCCGATTTCTTCGCGCAGCTCCCGGTACATGGCGGTTTCTGGATCTTCATCCTTGTCGATGCCGCCTTGGGGAAATTGCCAGGCGTCTTGACCGATTCGTTTAGCCCATAGAACCTGCCCAGCTGCATTCGTAAGAATCATGCCGACATTGGGTCTATAGCCATCTAAATCAATCACTTAAGTAATCTCGATAATTTTGTTTAATACGCTCATTCTTCCACATCATGGAAAAAGGGGCAAATGACCTCGACATGGCGATACAATTGCCAATCAAATGGATAAAAAACGGGCAAACCATGGGCTTAGCACTATTCGATCTGGACAATACCTTGCTGGAAGGCGATAGCGACCATTTGTGGGGGCAGTTTCTGGTAGAGGCGGGCATTGTTGATCGCGATGAGTACGAACAGGCGAATGAAGTTTTTTATCAGCAATATCAGGCAGGAGAGCTGGATATCCACGAGTTTTGCCGGTTTGCATTCCGGCCTTTAGTTGATAACGCAGTGCCTGAACTCAAGGCTTGGCGCAGCCAATATTTTGAACAAATGATTCGCCCCATCATGCTCGAAACTGGAATGGATAAAATTGCTGAACATCAGGATCAGGGCGATGAAATCGTCATTATCACTGCGACCAATAGCTTTTTAACTCGACCAATTGCACAAGCTTTTGGCGTCGCACACCTCATCGCTACCGTGCCGGAGCAGGTGGATGGCCTTTTCACCGGCGAGATTGATGGCACACCTTGTTTCCAGGATGGCAAAGTGATCCGCCTGAATGAATGGCTGGAACAGCATGATATTGATCTGGATGAAAGCTGGTTTTATAGCGATTCACACAATGATCTGCCGTTATTGAACGAGGTCACGACGCCGATTGCGGTTGATCCGGATGAGGAGCTGCTAGCCATCGCCAATCAGCGTGATTGGGAGGTACTTTCCTTCCGCTAGCGCAACGATAGTTTCATGAGTAATTTTCTCGAAACCGCTGCATTTTGGCTTCATGCCCAGCTGATCCCAGATATTCAGGCGCGATAACTTCAATGGAAGTTGGACAACTTGCCTTTTTCCGGCAGACGCTATCGGTCTGCATTGAACGGTAGTTGTCCAGCGTAAATAACTTGCCTGGCAATATTCCAAGAATTGCCGCCTGGAGATAGGACATCCAGCGGGGAAGCCCAATGACTTTTTTGTTTTGCCGGGTATACCGTGCGGTTAGCTCTACCAGTTCTTGTAATGTGTATTCAACCGGGCCGCAGAGTTCGATTCGTGCGCCAAAGGTGTCCGGGTCTTCCAGCGCGTCTACCATAGATTTAACGACATCACCGACGTAGACCGGCGCGAATCGGGACTTGGCACAAGCAAGTGGAAGCGGGCCTGGGAGTAATTTTAGTAATCCAGCGAAACGGTTCAAAAATGAATCACCGGGGCCAAAAATAACCGAGGGTTGGAAGCTGGTGACTTTTAGATCACCCCCGCTGCTGGTGTGGATCAGGTTTTCACCATCACCTTTGGAGCGTAGGTATTCGCTGGCAGCAGCAGAACCTGCGTTCAGTGCGCTGACATGGAGTAGTCGCCGGATCCGCTGTTGCTTGCAAATTTCTACCAGCTTACCTGGCAGTGCAACATGCGTGCGGCGTAAATTTTGATGACGAGTTTGATTGAGGATGCCAACTAGGTTGATGACAGCGACACAACCTTTGACGCTTGAACGCAGCTGTTTGAGATCGAAAACATCACATTCAACTAGCTTGACACCAGCCAATAGCTTTAGATTTCGGTAACGATGTGGCCGGCGTGACAAAACCCGGACTCGATAGCCTTCTTTGACAAGACGGGCAGTTAGATGAGTTCCCAAAAACCCCGTGCCGCCCAAAATAGCGATGGTGCGTGATGACTCCATAATTCCTTTCCCTAATTTCTCTCCCTGCTTTGAGTTTAGCAGAAAAGAATCAGGAAATTTCAGTCAGTTGTTTTCGGATCCAGGTTTCAGCTTCAGCGTTAATCTGATCTGGTTGCCTGTTTTTGCTGGGAATGGTGGGGCCAATGCGAACCGTAATTGTGCCAGGGTATTTGATGAACTGATGGCGTGGCCAGAACAGCCCGGCATTATGCGCAATCGGCACTACAGGATAACCGGAGCGGCTTGCTAAAATCGCCCCGCCCGGTTTAAAGCGTCTGTGAACACCCGGATCAACGCGTGTTCCTTCTGGGAAAATAATCACCCATAATCCAGAATCGAGACGTTTATGGCCTTGCTCGACAACTTGCTCACGAGCGTTGATGCCGGCATTTCGGTCAATTGCGATTGGGCTGGACATAGCCAACCCCCAGCCAAAAAACGGGATTTTAAGCAGTTCTTTTTTGAGCACCCAGACTTGAGGAGGGACGAGAAAAGCCAGCGATAGCGTCTCCCAAGTGGATTGGTGGTTAGAAAGCACAATGGCTGGCCCATCAGGCAAGTTTTCTCTGCCCTCAACCTGATAGTTAACACCGCATATTTTGTCCAGCGCCAAGGTGTTTAATTTTGACCAGGTAACAATAATGGCAAAGCGAATGCGGTGGGGGAATAGTGCAAAGATCCACAAAGTGCCACCCCAAAGTATCGTGCTCGATGCAAAAACTAGCCAAAAAATGCAGGATCTAAGGAGCGCGATGGTGGTTTGAAACTGGGTTTTCTCAGGTTTCACACTAATACCCTGTAGTAGTTAAGGTTTTAAAATGGCGTCAACGGCTGCGGACAGGTTATCAAATATCTTTGTGCCTGCGGGTAATCCTCCCTGCTTTTCGGTGACTTTCCCTTTGCCAGTGCGGACTAAAACCGGGGTTGCCTGAACGGCCTCTGCCGCTTGCAAGTCTCGTAGCGAATCTCCGATGATGATAGCGTTTTCTAGCGGAACGCCAAGTTGTTCACTTATTTGATGATAAAGACCTGGTTTGGGCTTGCGGCACAGGCATCCATCATCAGGGCTATGTGGGCAGTAAACCAGTGCGTCGATATGCCCTGCTTGCTTGCGGAGCAGTTTTTTTAATTTGGTATGCATCTGTTCGAGTGCTGGTTCGGCGAAGAGTTTTCTTGCCAGTCCAGACTGATTGGTGGCTATTCCCACCAGAAAACCTGCTTTATTGAGACGCGAGATTGCAGCGAGACTTTTGGGGATAGGTATCCATTCGTCTGCCGATTTTATGTAAGCGTCTG
Organism: uncultured Thiotrichales bacterium; assembly: GCA_964577195.1. Taxonomy (GTDB): domain Bacteria; phylum Pseudomonadota; class Gammaproteobacteria; order UWMA-0217; family UWMA-0217; genus HyVt-560. Next base: position 3,699 of record CAZNYF010000052.1, read on the forward strand.
AATCTTTATTGATGACGCCATCACGGTCAAGTATGAGCAGCTTTTGCCCTAATTTGTGAGCTTGTTCGCGTATCTTCATAAAAAGTTTTAACTAATTCACATTATATGCGTAAATTCTAATATAGAATGGAACCCAATAAGTAGTAATTTGTCGCGGATGATGATTGGTTGTCAATCTCATCTTAAGACTTCAGAAGTAATAACAACGACTACGGCAGGGAAGCTTGAGAGGATAATCTTTTCACGCTCTAAGATTAAAAGTTAAGGGGAGTAATCATGATTTCGGAAATACGCAATACTTTCAAGCGAAAGTACGGGTTGGCAGTGCTAACGACATGTGTATTAGCAATGTCTAATGTTGTTTTGGCAAAAGGTGCGGTGTCAGAAGCTTTAACTTCTTCAACGCCTGCGGCTTCTGTTTCGTACCTTCAGGACGGAACACTCTATAGCTGGGGTGCTGAGCAGAATATTATTCTGGATGGATTTATCTACCAGAATCAGGCGTTTGTCTATGATGCTTTAGCGGCTGAACGCGTTGAAATTCAGCGTGTTGATAATGAAAATGCCAGTGGTACTCGCTGTAACTTGTTTGCCGAGACTGTCAATTCTCAGTTTGTTTATGCACCAAGCTATCCTGGGAACTCCGCAGAAGGTTTTTGCGACGTGAGGAAAATGATTTCCGATAACATTGTGAATGTTGATCCTCTCGATGTTTTCGCTAACGCCGGTTCTCGTCCTGAATCCAATAATAATATTGAACGTGTCGATTTTATTACTAAAAATGGAATTTCCACTGGGCTGAGTCCTGCACAATTGACTGTGTCTGGAGTGGCTATTGTGGAGAAAGCGGGAAACAACGGGGTTAAAGTCGCGGCGATTACTTCTTTAGATGGTAACGGGTTACCCAATAGTTACGGTGCTCTTATTCGTGTGGCGGGGTCATCTGACGATGATGATAATCTTATTCGCTTTGGCATAACCGAAATTCATCTGCCTTTTCATTATCTGACGAACTCAAATGGTGAGATTCCCGGTAATGTTGTTTACCGCTCAGGAGCTAGCGAAACCATGGGTATCGCTTTTATCAGCCAGCAAGACCTGGGTTTAGCCACTGGCCAAACTTATTATGGGTTTTCCATATTTGCGACGGATGTCGATGATGCCATTCACCAGCTAACTGACCCAGCGAGTTTTCCACGTGATACTCATCCCCAAAACCTGGGGCCTGGTGATGCAGATTTTTCTGCGGCTTCCGCATTTTTAGCAGGGAACAGTGCTCCTATTGCGAATGATGATTCGGCAACGACATTGCTTGGTCAGCCTGTGACCATTGATATTTTAGCCAACGATAATGACCCTGATGGCGACGTACTTATTATTACGATAGTTACTCCACCTCAGAACGGCAGTGTCACTATCGTGAGTAACCAGCTGGTGTTCACCCCTGATGCGGGCTTTACCGGTAGCGATTCAATTACCTATCAAATTGATGATGGCAACGGTGGTCGAGATACGGCAACTGTGACTATCAACGTTGGTCCCGGAAACGCTCAGCCTGTTGCCAATGATGATATTGCTACAACCAATGTGGCTGCACCGGTAACTATCGCGGTATTAGAGAATGACAGAGACCCAGACGGGGATGCTTTATCTATCACGCTACTGTCCCAGCCTGCCAATGGTTCTGCTGTCTTGAACGGTGATTCATTTACCTATACACCTGAGGCCGGGTTTAGCGGAACGGATTCTTTTCAATATCAAATTAATGATGGTCAGGGCGGTAGTGATACCGCTACGGTTATCGTCAGTGTGACTGCCGTGTTATCGGGAACCTCGGGTCGAATCGAAACCGGACTAGATGGGCATGGTGCGGGTAGTTTTAATATTATGTGGCTGATATTATTGGGGATGTTCGGGTTGTTTCGTGTTCGTGTGCGAGATGACAGACTTATCTTGGGATAATTTAGAGACCGTCAAGGGACGGTCGTTTGTCAGGTATCAATGTATGAATAATTTCAGTACTGGTGTTGCAGCATCATCTAAGCACCGCTTTTCTCCGCTCTCGATTGCGATAAGTATCGCAATGTTGGGCGGATCTCCATTGGTGCTAGCGGACAAGTCGCCTGCTGATCGGGAATTTGATAATCGGTTTTATATTGGCGGCAATGTTGGCATCACCAGCATTGATCCTAGAACGGCGAATACGCCATTTCGTGTCAGTGATGACAGTAGCACTGGCGGTTCTCTTTACCTGGGTTACGACATCAGTAAACGTCTCAGTATTGAGGGATACGTTGCGCGGCTGGGTGCAGCTGAAATTGTGCGTAGCAGCGATGGTACGCGTCAGGGCGATATTGAATACGAAGGATATGGTATTTCAGCCATCGGGTATCTGTATAATTTTCGTAACGCATCGGACTACAGTAATGGATTTGATGATGAAGGCTATTTTCGCCGTGAAGGGTTATCCGTTTTTGCGCGTGTCGGCGCAGGTTCTCTAGATACCAGTTCCAGTACGGTAGCGTTTGAACAGCTCGAAGACCTTCAGTTGCATCTTGGTGCTGGTCTTGAATATGGTTGGTCCAATGGTTTTGCCGCCAGAGCAGAATTCATCTCCTATGATGAAGATGCCAAATTAATCGCCGTGGGAATTTTGAAACGTTTCGGCGATGCCAAACCCTACCCAGTGGCGAAGCCTCCCGTAGTTGCAACGCCTGTAGTACCAAAAATTACGCCACCAGAGCCTTCACCGGCTAAGCCTGCGCCGCCGCAGGAAGTGATTGATCCAATTGAACTGCCCATTGTTCATTTTGAATTTGATCGGTCTCATTTGACAGGGGTAGCGAAAGCAATTCTTGATTCGTTTGTTGCCGATATTTTACAACCATCACCCGAGCTACGTATTGGAGTTGTGGGGCATACTGATTCCGATGGGTCTGATGCGTACAACATGCCGCTTTCTATTCGCCGGGCCGACATCGTGCGCAGCTATCTTGAATCGAAAGGTATCGAAGGCGGGAGGCTGGAGCCAAATGGCATGGGTGAAGGTTCTCCAGTGACGCCGAACGTCACCACAGAAGACAAGGCTAACAATCGCCGGGTTGAATTTGAGATCTTGAAATAGACCCATTCACAATAGCTTGCCTTAAACCTAGAAAAATATGGAAAAGCCGAGCCAATGGCTCGGCTATTTTATGCCGGTAATATGCTGTTAATTTTGAGCAGCTAAGGAAAACTCCACCCGATGAGGGGGAAGTAAGCCGTTGGTCTTTGATATTTTCGGTGGGGCTTCGATTAGCCGCTCTGAGCTAAGCCCATGCGACACTAAGAATTCGATCACGGCAATTGCTATGTTCCCGGATGCTCCATTCGATAATGTCGGTTGATAACGCTCAACCACCACACGCAGTGCTTTCCGGTGTTTGAGGTTATTGGCTAATTTGACCAATGCAGGCTGATCCTCGGTGTTAATAATCAAGCGTCCATCTATTTGCTGGAATGAAATGATCGGCAGGACTAGCTCAAAGAATGCCTTTCGTTTGCGATGATGTCTAGTGGGTTTCTTGAGCGGTAATCCAGCGATGGTTTGGGCTGCGGGACGGACAGATTTGGGTGGCGAAGTACTTTCAACAGCAGTCAGGCCTGGATTTTCTCTCATCGGCAGTCCGGGTCGCTTTACAGCCTGGCCAAAGCGTTTGACGAATCCAAAGCCGAGTACCTGAGCATCTTCGTCATAGGATGTTCCTTCAATGCGGATGGCGAAACCATTTTCCCATCCATATTCTAATCCAGCGCCGAAGAAAACGTGTACATCCTGCTTTTGCTGGCTGGGTAGTTCCGTAAAGGTGTCAAGGAGACCTGCACCAATTCGTCCGTACAGAGAGAAACCTTCGCGTTGACCCAGTTGAAATTGACCGATTTTGTTATTAGGCCTGAATGAAAGATAGCCTAATAAACTGACACCCGCGGTAGAATAGTTGATCTCCCCCGCTTTAGTGCTGCCAAGATCAATGCGGGCATTCCCCAGGTCCATCGCATGACCTTCAAGGCTCAGCCAGCGGGTGAGGTCGTAGCCCAAAGAAAATCCGAGAGCCAGATCGGATTGATCGCCCACCGAAAACTGCGTGTTTGAGGTATTAGGTTTAAGTTTTGATTGCCCTGCCAGTCCACTGATATACCACCGTTCTCCAAGTCCATCATTGGCAGCAGATGCAGAATGAGTGAGCTGCATACATAGTATGGTTAGAAGAATGAAGCCGTAGACGAGACCTGTTTTAAATTTTGCTGGTATGCCCAGCTGTTTCTCCCATATCATTTGCGAATCCTGTCGCAGATTTTTGCGTGATTCTATAGGAGTTTTGACAGTTTGGCTGCCAATTTGGAATAGAATGAACGGCAAACCGGCTGAAACGGAATGAGCACGGAAAATCAGTTGTAATGTGAAAGGCCACAAGTGTTGATTTCCCTGTCACAGGCGCGTAATATTCGCGCTCAATTTTTAAGTGCACCGGAGAGTCCTTTGGCTAATATAGCTTCTGCCAAGAAACGCGCCAGACAAGCAGTTGTCCGTCGTGGTCACAACATGTCATTACGCGCACGTATGCGTACCTATGTGAAGCGTACCCTTGCTGCGATTGAAGCAGGTGACAAGGATACAGCGACAACCGCATTCAAAGAAGCTGGCTCGGTGATAGATAGCTCAGTCTCCAAAGGCCTGATTCATGCCAACAATGCGGCAAGACAGAAAAGCCGCTTGAACGCTAGACTAAAGCAAATGTAATTCTGCGAAACTCTATTTCGCAAGAATTGTAAAAGCCAGCTTATGCTGGCTTTTTTGTTGGCCGCACCTTTCCGTCAGAATACCCCCGGAGACTCAGCGGTCGATTCGTTTGTGATAACTAACTCTAGCGAGTCCGTTGAGCTATACCGTTTGCCAGTGATCCGGTATAGTTTCTCCCTTTTTCTTTGCTGTCTTTTAAATGGAAAAACTCCTAATTCAGGGTGGCACCTCCTTACAAGGTGAGGTGCGCATCTCTGGTGCTAAAAACGCGGTGTTGCCGATTCTCGCTGCGACGCTGTTGGCTGATTCTCCTTCGCTAATCAGTAACGTCCCCCATCTACTCGATGTGACGACGATGATGCGTCTGTTAGGTCAGCTTGGTGCCTCGCTAACCGTCGATGAAAAACTCTCTATTGAGGTTGATCCACGCTCTGTTGATAGTACCAAAGCGCCGTATGATTTGGTAAAAACCATGCGTGCTTCGATTGTTGTGCTCGGCCCGCTGCTAGCACGTTTTGGCGAGGCGGAAGTGTCATTGCCTGGTGGTTGTGCCATTGGTGCGCGGCCAGTGAATCTGCATATTGACGGTCTGCGGGCGATGGGTGCGGAAGTCATCGTAGAAGATGGCTACATTCGAGCTAAAGCCAGCCGCCTCAAAGGTGCGAAGATTTTCATGGATCTTGTGAGTGTTACCGGCACCGAAAACCTGATGATGGCGGCGACGCTCGCTGATGGTGTGACGGTGATCGAAAACGCTGCGCGTGAGCCGGAAGTCGTCGATCTTGCCAACTATCTCAATAAAATGGGGGCGAGAATCAGCAATGCAGGTTCTGATGTCATCACCATTGAAGGGGTTGAGCGATTAACCGGCTGTGAGTATCGGGTGCTGCCAGATCGTATCGAAACGGGCACTTTCCTTGTTGCTGCGGCAATGACGGGTGGTACCGTAAAAATCAAAAATACCGATCCGACACAGCTTGATTCAGTGCTGGCCAAACTTACGGAGGCAGGCGTGAATCTGGATGTGGGTACCAATACCATTACAGTCGATATGAAAGGCAAACGCCCCAAGGCTGTTGATATTTACACCGCACCATACCCCGGTTTTCCAACGGATATGCAGGCGCAATTTATGGCGTTGAACTCCGTTGCCGAAGGTACCAGCACCATCGTTGAAAATGTCTTTGAAAATCGCTATATGCATGTTCAGGAAATGCAGCGCATGGGCGCGGATATCCGGCTCGAAGGCAATACTGCGATTATCCAGGGCAAACAAGCGATTTTTGCAGCACCGGTGATGGCGACTGATTTACGCGCATCTGCCAGCCTGATTCTGATGGGGTTGTTTGCCGATGGTGAGACGTTGGTGGATCGGATTTACCACATTGACCGCGGTTACGAACGCGTTGAAGAAAAACTTTCACAAATGGGTGCGGTGATCAAACGTGTCCAGGAAATGCCAGCATGAGTGATGCCACTGAAAACGATCAGCTAATTATTGCCTTATCCAAAGGTCGGATCTTCAAAGAAACCCTGCCGTTTCTCAAGCAAGCGGGCATCGAACCAACGGATGATCCAGATACCAGCCGCAAGCTGATTCTTAACACCACCCGTGAAGATGTACGGCTGCTAGTGGTACGCGCAACCGATGTCCCTGCCTATGTGCAATATGGCGCAGCGGACTTGGGTGTGGCGGGCAAAGATGTGTTGCTGGAGCAGACAGGTGGTGATTTGTATGAGCCGGTTGATTTGCGAATCGCGCAATGTAAATTGATGGTTGCCGGAATCAAAGGCGAGGATCTTTCCACTCGCAAACGCCTCCGGGTAGCGACTAAGTTCGTCAATTCTGCCAAGCGGTATTTCGCCGCTAAGGGTCAGCAAGTCGATATTATCAAGCTCTATGGTTCGATGGAACTGGCACCGCTGGTGGGTCTGGCGGATTGCATTGTTGATTTGGTGGATACCGGCAATACTTTAAAAGCCAATGGCTTGGCACCACTCGAACACATTATGGATATCAGTTCACGATTGGTGATTAACAAGGCATCGATGAAAATGAAGCGTGAGAAAGTCCAGCAATTAATCGAAGAATTCTCGGCCGTAGCGGCCACGCTGGACTCAAAATGAGTACCGCTTCGAGCCAGGAATTCGCCACTGATGATCTGCGCATCCGAGCGGTCAAAAATGTTAGCTCACCAGAGTCGATCCGCAATGAGCTGCCAATTACCCCGCAAGCATCGCGTACCGTCTACAACACGCGTGAAGGCATCCAGAAAATTTTACGTGGCGATGATGATCGCCTGGTCGTTATTGTCGGGCCTTGCTCAATCCATGACCCCAAGGCAGCGATTGAATACGCTGGACGCTTGAAAAAATTACGCGACTCACTCACTGCTGATTTGCTCATCGTGATGCGCGTGTATTTCGAAAAACCCAGAACCACGGTTGGCTGGAAAGGCTTGATCAACGACCCTGATCTGGATAATAGTTTTCACATCAATAAAGGTCTGCGCGTAGCTCGCAAGGTGTTGCTTGATCTTGCAGATCTCGGCATTCCATCGGCGACTGAGTATCTTGATTTAATCAGCCCGCAGTATATTTCTGATTTGGTTAGCTGGGGCGCAATAGGCGCAAGAACAACCGAGAGTCAGGGGCACCGTGAGCTAGCTTCCGGGCTTTCTTGTCCAGTCGGATTTAAAAACGGTACGGATGGCAATATGCAAATCGCCATAGATGCCATCGGTGCAGCTTCTCGTCCGCATCACTTCATGTCTGTGACGAAAGAAGGACATTCGGCGATTTTTTCCACCGTCGGCAACGAGGATTGCCATATCATCCTGCGCGGTGGAAATGGTAAGCCTAATTATGATGTTGCGAGTATTGAAGCAGCCGCTAGAGATTTGGAAAAGGCTGGGTTAGCACCTCGCTTAATGGTGGATTGCAGTCATGCAAACAGCGAAAAAAATCATGATCGTCAGTCGATTGTCGGCGCGGAAGTCGCCAGTCAAATCTGCGCAGGGGATAGCCGTCTGATTGGCGTAATGATCGAAAGCCACCTCGTTGCGGGCCGACAGAATATCGTCGATGGTGAAGTGCCGTCCTATGGACAAAGCATCACCGATGCGTGTATTTCGATTGATGATACGGCTCCTCTACTGGAAGAGTTAGCTGCTGCAGTTCGGACGCGTCGTGAGAACAGGAATGCTTAAAGTTGCCAGATTATCCACATCGGATGCGGGCTTTTCACAGCAGCTAAATGAGCTGCTGGCGTGGGAAAGTGTGTCTGATGATCAGGTGCTGGCAACGGTCAATGATATCCTCAAACGGGTTCGTAGCGAAGGCGATAGCGCCTTGATCGAATTCACTGCCAAGCTGGATCAACTCAACGTCAGCAACGCCAGTGAGCTGGAAATTTCCGCAGAACAAATGCAGGCGGCAACAGATAATATCTCTGCCGAGCAACTGGAAGCGCTCAAGATTGCCGCAGACCGCGTACGCCGATATCACGAAAGACAGTTAAGCGAATCCTGGCAGTACACCGAGGAAGACGGCACTGTGCTGGGGCAAAAAATCACCCCGCTCGATTCAGCAGGGCTATACGTTCCCGGTGGCAAAGCAGCATACCCCTCATCCGTTATTATGAACGCAATTCCTGCTAAAGTAGCAGGTGTCGAGAAGTTGATCATGGTCGTTCCCACCCCACAGGGGCAGGTTAATGACATGGTGCTGGCAGCAGCGCAGATTGCAGGTGTAGATCGGATTTTCTCCATCGGCGGTGCACAAGCTATTGCGGCGCTGGCGTTCGGTACCGAAACCGTTCCAGCAGTAGATAAAATTGTTGGACCCGGCAACATCTACGTTGCTACAGCCAAAAAACTGGTGTTTGGCACAGTCGGCATCGACATGATTGCTGGCCCCTCAGAAATTCTCGTTGTCTGCGATGGCAAAACTGACCCCGACTGGGTGGCGATGGATTTATTCTCCCAAGCCGAGCATGATCAAGATGCGCAATCCATTCTGGTGTCACCTGATCGGCAATTTCTTGATCAGGTGGAAATCAGCATGAATAAGCTCCTGCAAGAAATGCCGCGCGCAGAGATTATTAAAGCCTCAATCAACGACCGTGGTGCATTCATTGCCGTTAAAGATCTGGATGAAGCTATTGAGGTTGCCAACAGAATTGCACCAGAGCATCTGGAGCTGTCCATCGACAATGCTGAAGAAGTTGCAGAGAAAATTCGTCATGCAGGCGCTATCTTTATGGGGCGCTACACCGCTGAAGCAATCGGCGATTACTGCGCTGGCCCCAACCACGTCTTGCCAACATCAGGCACCGCCAGATTCTCCTCACCACTAGGCGTTTATGATTTCCAAAAGCGCAGCAGCCTTATCGGTTGCTCCGCTGAAGGTGCCTCTACACTAGGCAAAACCGCCTCAGTATTAGCGCGCGGAGAAGGGCTGATCGCACACGCACGCTCTGCAGAATATCGAATCCGATAGTTTTCAATGAATGAGCTGATCAAAAAACTGATTCGCCCTGAAATTTGCGAACTCAATGCTTATCACGTCCAGCCATCCACCGGGCTGATCAAACTCGACGCAATGGAAAACCCCTACCCGATGCCAGAATCGCTGGTAGAAGAATGGCTGCAAGTATTGCGTAATACCCCGATTAATCGCTACCCGGACGCCGCTGGAAATATCGTTGTAGAAAGCTTGCGCGAGGCAATGAATATTCCCCAAAGCCAGTCCATTTTACTCGGCAATGGCTCAGATGAATTAATTCAAATACTGGCGATGGCCATCGGCGCAAGCGGCGTCATCATGTCACCAGAGCCCAGTTTTGTGATGTATCGAATGATCGCAAGATTTGTCGCCATGAAATATGTAGAGCTACCGCTCAACGCAGAAGATTTTTCTCTGGATAAAAACGCTGCGCTGGAAAAAATTCAGCAAACCCAGCCCGACATTATTTTCCTCGCCTATCCCAATAACCCAACCGGAAACCATTGGGATAGAGAAACCATAGAAGCCATTATTCAAGCGGCTCCCGGATTAGTTATTCTAGACGAAGCTTACGAGCCTTTTGCCGCTGACAGTTTTCTAAATGACCTGGATAAATATCCAAATTTACTGGTCATGCGAACTCTCTCAAAACTCGGTATGGCCGGTTTACGGCTAGGCTATCTGGTAGGCAGCAGCGCCTGGATAAATGAACTCGATAAAATCCGTTTACCCTACAATATTAATTCACTCACCCAGGCAAGCGTTAGCTTCGCACTTAAACATCACAGCGTATTTATACAACAAGCAGAAAAAATAAAATCCAACCGCCAAACTCTTAGCGAAAACTTGAAAAAAATCTCCAGCTTCACAGTGTTCCCCAGCGATACAAATTTTATTTTATTTCGCACCGAAAAAGACAACGCCTCAGAAATTCATCAGCAATTAAAAGATGCCGGAATCCTGATCAAAAAACTTGATGGCAGCCATCCGCTACTAAAAAACTGCTTAAGAGTCACCGTCGGAACCAAAGAAGAAAACCAACAATTCTTATCCCATCTCTGATACAGCGTTGGATATTCTTCATGATCTAATAGATACAACCACCCCACTTTTTCGCAACGTGGGCTTGAATTCCCTGTCCTTCCCTTTTGAGTATTGCCACGCATTAAGCGTTCTCTTTCCCTAGGCTTGTCCTGATCTCCATTTACTGTAGGCAGCGGAACCACATGTCCGTACAGTAACAGAGAGGTTGCCATGAAAAGGTAATTTTTCACATATTCCTACCCTCAGCGGTCCCTCTAACTGATTAGCAAGCATCATTCGTTAATTCCTACTCGGCATCATTCTTGCTTATATATTCATACTTCATAAGCATATGCCAACGGAGCCATATTATTGAGGCGATCCGATTGGTCAATTTATACCAAGAGCTATGCGCCATATACCAGGAGAAATTAACATGATCGGTTCACCATCAGCGTATTCAAACACCGACATTTCATGGCAAAACAGTCTGTTTGCAAAAATCGCCATCCCGGTAGGAATTGTGAGCATTATTGGGCTGGCTGCACTTTGGTATATCATACCCAGCATGCTGGAACGAAATATCGTAAAAGAATCGACTCTGGCGGCACAGGAAACCGTTGCGCAATTTAAGATGCTCCGCGGATACTACACGCAGAATATCATTAAAAAAGTCATTGGAAAGTCAGAGATAAAAGCTTCATTTAATCACCAGGGTGCTGATAAAACGATTCCTTTACCTGCTACTCTGATCCATGACATGAGCGCATTAATGAAGGATAAGGGTACTTCAATGAAGCTCTATAGCTCATTTCCGTTTCCCAATAGAAAAGATCGCAAGCTTGATGCTTTTGGAAAAGATGCCTGGAACTATTTATTAAAAAATCCAGAAGGTACTTACACTCAACGAGTTGAAAATAATGGTCACCATAGCGTCCGCGTCGCAATCTCGGATAAAATGGTCGACCAGGCTTGCGTCAGTTGCCATAACGCTCACCCTGACACACCCTTCGCAAGCTGGAAGCTTGGTGATGTACGTGGCGTACTGGAGGTTGAAACCAATATTGATAAACAAATCGCCAATGGCGTTGCAACCAGTCGAATCGTTGCTTTAATCGTAACAGCCACATTTCTAATTATCCTGGGCCTGATCTGGTTCACGCTCAAGAGAAAAGTCATTGTGCCCATCAAGGTTGCTGCTAGCGCTGCGACTGAGATTGCTAACGGTAACCTGAATGTGGAAATCAATTATGACTCATCCGATGAAGCAGGAAAACTCCTCAGTACACTACAAGTAATGCGTTCCAATCTTAGTACCCGAATTGAAGAAGAACGACAGATAACTGTGGAAACCAGCCGTATTAAACAAGCATTGGACAATGTTAATACCAATGTCATGATTGCGGACCAGGATGGCAATATTATCTATATTAATCAGTCTTTAAAGAATTTTCTTACTGGCGTAGAAAGTGAGTTCCAAAAGGATTTACCCAATTTCACTGTCGGGGCGCTCATTGGTAGCAACATGACTATGTTCTTCAAAAACCCTGCAGATCAGCCTCGGAACAATCTATCCAGCGTCAGAAAACAGGATGTCAAAATTGGCGAAATTCACCTCCAGTTAGTATCCAGTCCGATCATTGATATTGATGGCTATCAGCAAGGAATAGTGGTTGAGTGGATGGATCGTTATCAAGAAGTCGTCATCCAGGAGGAAATGCATCAGGTGATCTCGGATGCGATGGCTGGCAACCTCAAGCGCCGCATTAACCTGGATGACAAGGAAGCATTTTTCAAGGATCTCAGTGAAGGGATCAATCAGCTAATGAATGCATTTGATCAAGTCATTTCAGACACCGCGTCCGCCTTAGGCGCTGTCGCCAGCGGAGATTTGACTCAAAAGATCGAGTCGGACTACCAAGGAGAATTTGGTCAGTTGAAGAATAATGTCAATACCACCATTGATAAATTGACCACAGTGGTTAACGAGATTTCTGGCAGCGCAAATCTCGTACTAAAAGGTTCACAAGAAATCATGCAAGGTAATGTCAAACTGTCAGATCGCACTGTGCAACAGTCCTCCAATCTAGTAGAGACAGCGGCCAGCATGGAAGAGATGACGACCATCGTCCGACAAAATGCAGACAATGCTGAACAAGCGAATCAGCTGGCGTCCAATACACGTAAACAAGCAGAACAAGGCGGTAACGTGGTCGACCAAGCGGTCTCTGCCATGAGTAATATTACCGAATCATCTAACAAGATTGCTGCCATTACCAACGTCATTGATGAGATTGCTTTTCAGACCAATCTGCTGGCATTAAATGCGGCGGTGGAAGCCGCACACGCAGGGGAACAAGGGCGTGGATTTGCTGTTGTAGCCAGTGAAGTCCGGAATCTGGCGGGCCGTTCTGCAGACGCCGCGAAAGAGATCAAGATACTGATTGAAGATAGCGCTGCTAAAGTTGACGAAGGCTCAAAATTGGTCGATGCATCTGGTCAGACACTCCGTGAAATTCTGGGTTCGGTGAAAAAAGTCAGTGATATCATTGCGGAGATTGCCACAGCCTCTCAAGAACAGTCCGAAGGAATTTCTCAAGTCAACAAGGCTGTTTTGGATATGGACTT
>CAZNYF010000053.1:0-16620 GCA_964577195.1 uncultured Thiotrichales bacterium
TAACCTACTTGATTTCATTGAGATTCCTGAACACAGCCGTACTCGGAAAACCGACGCGGGCAGCTCGTCTCAAAGCATACCAACCCCGCACTGATCTTTCTGCTGAAGCAAGATAGTGTTGCAGTGAAGTCTCTACAGATATTTTTAACAACGCATGCAAGTAGTGATCGCGATCACTGCCACCGGCGTAAGCAATTTCATTAGTTTCAGTTAATACCAAACCTTCTAGTAACCTGGAAACTAAATCATTCGGAAATTTAACACCATCGACCGGAACCACAGCTAGTAGCGGGGAATTAATCTTCGTGAGTGCAGCCAACACACCGGCCAGTGGCCCTTGAAACCCCGACATTGCGTCAGTAATCACCGGGAACCCGTAGGATTGATAACGGCCTATATTTCGATTTGCACTTATCACGATGTGATCCACCTGAGGCTTCAAACATGCGATGGCTGATTCAATCAAAGGCTCCCCCTGATAACAAAGCAAGCCTTTATCCTTCCCTCCAACCCGGCTACCTTGCCCACCGGCAAGAATTAAGCCTGTAATCTCGTGACTTTTGATTAATTGAACCATTAACTAGTACGCCAAATATCCGACAGATTGGAACATTGACGAATAAAACAGCAACAATCAACTGTCTATTACGCTCTCAAGAAAAAAATTCTAAAGGTGATCTTTTATTTATTCGAGGATTAATCTACTTAGCGAGAAATGACTGTAGAAATATTACGCGACCCAGGAAGCGGTCGAAATTGATTGGTTTTTATTAATCTTATCCAGATTATAAGTAGATTGACGTTGATTAACATGCTGCGGTGACAACATGGAAATAGTCGAACTAATTTGAACGAGCTGCATATTTAATAACCCGTCATTTTCCATACCTTTATTTCTACACGCACCAATACTCGCGATAAACTCGTTGAGCGCGACATCGACTAGCGGGAAATTTTTCTCAATATAGCCACGTGTCGTCTGACCTCTTTGTCTGGTATAAACATTAAGATAAGAAAATATTTCATTGATTCTTTTTTCGATAACATTGAGTTCATCAAGCAAAGCTTGCTTATCATTTAAAACAGTTTCAACCAACTCGACAGATCTGGACATCAGTGCAGATTGCTCAATCGTCAATTGGGAATCAAGCTTATGCGCAAACATTTCACCCGCCTGAGTCAGTGATTTCAAGCTTTCCATCACCTCCAAAATTTGAGGGTCAGTTACTACGGATAAGGAATCTTTAGTCATGCGATAATAAGCTTATAGCTTTTCCATATCGACGAGCTTATTAGCAATTCTCTGCGCGGAGACTTGATAACTATTATTATCAATTTCCTGCTTGATCCGATCAACTTTAGCCTGATCAATATCGGGTAGAGACTGCTGTAGAGAAGCCGCATTCAAAATTCTCTGCGCAGCACCGGTAAGCACCAGATCATCTCGTTCATTGGAACGATTAATCGAAACAGATTCACCTTCTTTAGCCACCCTCACATTACTATGCCGGTCATCTTGGGCGTGTGTCCTGCCGATGGATACCGTGCCAGATATTTTATTCATCAATCTTTCCCTACTTATTATATAACTCACTTATCGGCTTAGATAATACAACCTTTAGCCAATCACGAAAAAACTTTACGGTAGTAATAATTACCCCATAAGTTCAGTTAGTTAAAGCAGTTTTTAATCCACTTTAATTTGCCCATTCGCAAGAACTACGCCTTCAATAACTTTTTTAGAGCGCCTATTTTTAACTCGTACTCTATCGCCAGCAGCGCCATCAGCCAACGCTTTACCTGAGACCCTTACTTCAAACCCTGCCGAACCCGCTAGTACGATAACCACTTGCCCACGTTTAACCAATTTTGGCGCCCGAAACATGCTTGCTCTAAGCACTGTATTTGCATTGATCGAAGACGTTGCAGCAAAACCAGTCAAATGATTAACCTCTTCTATATACCGGCCATTTAACCGCGAGATATCACGGCGTTCATAACTAACGTCAGCTGTTTTCAGGTGATCACCTCGCATTAACGGGCGATTTAAAATAGCAATATGGCGCATTAAGGAGATTCTGGATTGAGCATAGATTTTCCACGGCTTACTGTCTTCACACGCCACACCCACCGAAATAGCACCAGACTTCCTAGACCCTGGCGGCCAAAATATACTTAATGGCTGATCGCATTGATGTAACTTCAAACGTCGATCAAGGCGTACCATTTCAAGCTCCGCCTCCGAACCCAACTCCTGCTGCACATAATCTTTGACAGCGGTGCGAATTGACTCATGCGATTGGTGCAAGCTATCTGCTTTTGACAGTAGCGGGAATGAAAAAATAATGAGGAAAAAGAATCCGAGATAAGTGACCCGTGATTGCATCCATCTACTTTCTCTATGTTGATTCATGACAAATTCTCGACGCTAATAACTTGTATTGATTTAATTGTGCAATTTTTACGCCAGATATTGCTCCTCTCGGCAGGATCACACACAATCCAGCTTAATATTCCGACCAACGGTAAAGTGCGATCATGATAGTGTGAAAATGCTGCCTTACAAGAGTAAACAAGGCAATTTGTTAAGACATTAGTTGCCGCCTTGTGGCAACTCTGTGTGCCGTACAGCGGCCATCAATCAGCAATGAGTAACCGTTCTATTAGGAACCAGTGCGAAATGTGATGGACTACCTCGTATGTTGAGTATTCTTTTCACTTATCAAAACTTTAGCCCATTCGTCCGAAGATCTACCCCGTATTTACCGGCTCAGCCAAAATGGCATTCTGATTGCATTAAATCCGTGGACGTAACTTATAAATTGGAAAAAACCAATGCCCGTGAACATGGATAGTTTATTTGGTATTCACGAACGATCATTATTACTTCGTTCTAAAAGAGCCAACCTTATCGCATCGAACTTAGCGAATGTTGATACGCCTAACTACAAAGCAAGAGACCTGGATTTCAGCACCATTCTAAAAGATGCAGGGCGACAGCTGTCCGTACGTAAGACTAACAGGCATTCATCTCACATTGCGCTTTCAGGTGCCGCCGGACAGAGCTTTAATACCGCAGTAAAATACCGCAACCCCTTGCAACCATCACTCGACGGAAATACCGTCGAAAATCACATGGAACAAGGACGCTTTTCAGAGAATGCCGTTCGTTACCAGGCAACACTACAATTTATAGGCGGCCGAAGTAAAGGCTTAATTCGCGCTTTGCGAGGAGAATAACCATGTCATTATTTAATGTCTTTGATATTGCCGGTAGCGGCATGAACGCACAGTCAATCCGGCTGAATATCACCTCAAGTAATATCGCCAACGCTGGCTCCATTGCGGGATCAGCGAAAGAAGCCTACAAGGCCAGGCAACCAATATTTTCTGCCTTGATGGATAACTTCTCATCCAATAAAGGGTCCGATGTATCCGTGCAAATGCGTGGTATCACCGAAAGCCAATCAGAACATGCCATGCGCTATCAGCCTGATCACCCCTACGCGAATGATGAAGGCTATGTATTTGAATCAAACGTTAATTTAGTTGAAGAAATGACTAACATGATTTCTTCATCGCGTAGTTATCAAAATAATATCGAAGTACTCAATACTTCTAAATCAATGTTGATGCAAACCCTGAAACTCGGAGAGTAACCATGCCAACTATTAACACGGATGTTTTAGATAAATACCAACTCGGAAGTAATAACCAGAACAAGGATCCCAATAAAATCCTTCAAGGTGATTTTCTAAAATTAATGACCACACAGTTGCAAAATCAAGATCCAATGAAACCCACTGACAACGGTGAATTTCTGGGTCAAATGGCACAATTTAGCACCGTATCTGGCCTGAACGAACTACAGGAATCATTTGCCAGTCTTGCTAATAGCCTACAGTCGAATCAAGCATTGTTAGCTGCGACTTTAATTGATAAAAAAGCACTGGTCCCAACTAGTCAAGCTCAAACCATAACGGAAGGTGAGAAAATTAGCGGCGCATTAGCAATACCTGCGAGCACTTCCAATGCGTGGGTCAACGTGCTTGACGCCGGTGGCAATGTGATTCGGAAAATAGAACTGGGTGGAGCTCAGGAAGGTCTAAAAGATTTCTCTTGGGATGGAAAAGATAAAGGCGGTAGTGAAGTCGCAATCGGTAATTACAGTTTTCAGGGATTCTTTCAAACGGGTAGTAAAGATCAAACGGAAGCAGCTTCCATGTACCTTAACTCCACGATTAACAGCATTAGTCTGGATCAAGGACAAATTTCAATCAATACTCAGGATGGAGCCACGCACGGATTTTCAGATATTTTACGTGTTGGCTAATACTTAATAAAAAATAACGCTTAATAATAAATATCAAATAATAAAGTAAACCATAACAATTTGCATCGGAATTATATTTTCGGTTCAAGATAATAATTTCAGAATAACAATCAACTCATGGAGAGAGATGTATGTCGTTTCAAGTAGCACTCACAGGATTGGATGCAGCAACAGCCAATCTTGAAGTCATATCCAATAATATTGCTAACTCTACCACCAATGGTTTTAAACGTTCCCGCGCTGAATTTGCTGATGTTTATGCATCGTCTGACTTTGGCGCTTCTTCTAATGCGACTGGAGATGGCGTACGAGTAACCAATATCCGTCAGCAGCACACACAAGGCGATATTAATTTTACTGACAATAATCTGGATGTCGCAATTTCTGGTGGCGGGCTGTTTCGCATGCAAGACAATGGTGCTGGCGTAGTTTATTCACGTGCTGGTGCATTTGGTTTGGATCGAGAGGGTTTTATTTCCAACGCTTCTGAGCAACGATTAACCGGCTTTCAGGTTGATGACCAGGGAAATATTCTACCTACATTGGGTCCATTACAAATCGAGCGTGCTGATTTACAACCACGCTCTACAGAATCCATAACAATTGGTGCAAATATCGATCAAACAACCGAAGCTGTTTCTGCGGGTGTTGGCTTTGAGGTTGGTAATCCAAAATCCTATAGCTTCACAACCGGTTCAACTGTTTTTGATTCACAGGGTTCTACCCACGTCGTCAATTATTATTTCCGTAAAGAAGCAGACAATGCCTGGAAAATGTTTGCGATCTCTGCAGACACCGACACAGCCGTCGGAGATGCGAATGGTTACGACCTATCTTTTGGTACCGATGGCAGACTCGACTCACTTGCAGACAGCGGTGGCACCCAGTTCGTTAGCCGAAATGCGGATGGTACACCGGAAGGCACTTTCGACATCACGGTTGACGCAGCCGCATTAGGTAGCTCCGTTGATTCTCTGGAATTAAAGATTGATATCGCCAGTTTGACACAGTTTGATGCTGCCTCTGGTGTGAATTCAATCCAGTCAGATGGATTTTCATCCGGTAGATTAGCCTCGTTAGATATCGACAAATCAGGTGTTATTTTTGGTCGTTATTCAAATGGTCAGTCAAAAGCCATGGGGCAAATTGCATTGGCTAACTTTGCCAGTCTTGAGGGATTACGCCCGGTAGGTGATTCAGCCTGGGCTGAAAGTTTTGCCTCAGGCGCGCCCGCTATCGGCGAGCCAGGCAGTGCCTCATTGGGTTTTATCCAATCCAGCGCCATTGAACAGTCGAACGTCGATGTGACCGAAGAACTGGTCGATATGATTGGTGCGCAACGCGCATTCCAGGCAAATGCACAGATCATCAGCGTGTCTGATCAATTGACTCAAACTATTATAAATATCCGACGTTAATTATCGTCATTTATCTTCCCCGTCATATTGACGGGGATGCTTTTTCGCAAGCCGCATACTAATTTAAGGAAGCAATACGATGGATCGTATTATTTATACCGCCATGAATGGCGCCAGACAGGTCATGCTAAAACAAGCGACCAATAACCACAATCTGGCCAACTTAAGTACCACCGGATTTCGAGCGGATCTTGATGCATTCAAAAGCAATCCGTTGTACGGCCCCGGCCATCCATCACGTGTTTATGTTCAGGATAATCGGGCAGGCGTCAGCTTCGCACAAGGGCAATTAATATCAACTAATAATAATCTCGACGTTGCTATTGGTGGAAACGGCTTTATTGCAGTACAGGATAATGACGGAAATGAATCTTATACGCGACGCGGAGATTTAAGAATTTCACCTTCCGGGATTTTAGAAAACGGTGCAGGCTATCCCGTTATGGGCAACGGCGGACCAATAGCGATCCCACCTTTTGAGAAACTGGATATTGGAAAAGACGGCACCATTTCAATTAAACCACTGGGACAAAGTTCAGCCTCTCTAGCCACAATTGATAGAATTAAGCTGGTAAATCCGGACACGCAGAGTTTGGAAAAAACACGTTCTGGATTATTTCGTACCAAAGAAAATGAAGAAGCGGATGCGGACGCCAGTGTAAAACTGGAAACAGGCATGCTTGAAACCAGCAATGTTAATTCAATCGAAGCACTGGTAAACATGATCGAGCTGGCACGACAATTTGAAATGCATATCAATGTTTTAAAACAAGCTGAAGAAATTGATGCCGCAGCAGCAACCGTTACACGATTAAACTAATTTAAATCTCTTAAGCGTTACAACGTTAGCGTTACAACGCTTGAATAGAAATTTGGCATAAGGATATGCCGAAAAATAACTGATAAGGAAATAGACCATGAACAGAGCACTATGGAGCGCCAAAACCGGCCTGGATGCACAGCAAACAAGAATGGCGGTAATTTCAAACAACCTCGCCAACGCCAACACCAATGGTTTCAAACGCGACCGAGCTGTATTTGAAGACCTTGTTTACCAAAACATTCGTCAGGTTGGCGCGCAATCGTCGCAAGATACACAACTCCCATCTGGATTAAATATAGGTACCGGTGTCCGCGTCGTCGCTACCGAGAAACTCTTTACTCAAGGTGGCTTAACACAAACCGAAAACTCTTTGGATGTTGCGATTCAAGGCCGTGGTTTTTTTGAAATACTCATGCCCGACGGCGGCACTGCCTACACACGTGATGGTGCATTTAATTTAAATTCTCAGGGACAAATTGTAAATTCCTCTGGCTTTGCTTTACAGCCAGGATTGACCGTACCTGAAAATTCTCAAAGTATTACCATTGCAGTTGATGGCACTGTCTCAGCAAGTATTGCTGGCACCACCGCACCCACTCAAATTGGCACTTTGCAAGTGGTCGACTTTATTAATCCTACAGGTCTGCAAGCGCTGGGCGGAAATCTGTTTGAAGAGACAGCAGCCAGTGGTGGGCCTCAGGCAGGAACACCAGGACAATCCGGTTTAGGTGGACTACTTCAGGGTTCATTAGAAACATCCAATGTCAATGTCGTGGAAGAGCTGGTCAGCATGATTGAAACCCAACGTGCTTATGAGCTGAATTCTAAAGCCATATCGACCACGGATGACATGTTGCAGTACGTTAACAACAACCTCTAATACTGTTCATGAATATTGATTTAAAAAATAGTGTGGCGATATCAAAAATTGTAATCGTCTTTACGGCGGCATCAATCAGTAGCGGCTGTGTCGTCTATAACCAGCCATTACGCGATCCCAGTTATATTCCGCCAGTTCCTCAAGTTGCGCCGCCGCCCACCTCTTCAGAGCAAGCGGCAACAGGCTCTATTTACAACACTAGCACCAGTCGTTTTTTATTCGAAGACTTTCGTGCGCGACGTGTTGGAGATATTGTTACGGTGTTGCTCGAAGAAAAAACAGCGGCTACAAAAACAGCCAGTACTGAAACATCAAAAAGCTCGAATGTCGCCATGTCAGGGCCAAAATTATTCGGTCGCGGCATTACTTCAAGTGGCGCAAAAATACTCGAGGCGGAAGCCAACGGCAGCGTCGGCTTTAGTGGTGAAGGTGGTAGTAATCAAAGCAACAGCCTTAAAGGCAGCATCACCGTACACATTGTACAAGTGTTGCCCAACGGGAATCTGCGCGTTCGTGGTGAAAAACTTCTAACCTTAAATCAGGGTTCAGAAATTGTAAGGATTTCTGGCATTATTCGACCCCAGGATATTTCCTATAAAAACTCAATTGCTTCTCACAAAATGGCAAATACTCAAATTACCTACAAAGGTAAAGGCATGATAGCTGATAGCAATAAATCCGGCTGGCTAACCCGGTTCTTTAACAGCAGTGCATGGCCATATTAAATCTAAACAAAAATACCCTTAAAAAACATACGAATCACTCAGGATAAAATAATGAATCGAAATGGAATTCTTTTTACAGTCTTATTATTCTTGGTTTCTGGATTTATTCAGTCAGCTTTTGCCGAAAGAATTAAAGACATGGCTTCTATTGCAGGCGTGCGTGACAACCAACTACTCGGCTATGGCCTGGTTGTGGGCCTTGATGGTACCGGCGATAAAACCGCGCAGACACCTTTCACACTGCAAAGCTTAAAAAGTATGTTGGCGCAATATGGTGTCACCATCCCTCCCAATGTGACCCCATCCGTTAAAAACATCGCTGCGGTATCCATACAAGCAGTACTGCCCCCATTCACCAAACCTGGTCAGACCATCGATATCACGGTCGCATCACTGGGCAATGCCAAAAGTCTTCGCGGAGGCAGCTTACTCATGTCGCCATTAAAAGGTGCTGATGGCAAAGTGTATGCTGTTGCTCAGGGCGAATTAGTTGTCGGTGGTCTTGGTGTCGAAGGTAGCGATGGTTCAAGTATCGTGATTAACGTGCCTAGCGTTGGCCGTATTCCTAATGGCGCAATCGTTGAACGAGTCGTAAATAATTCATTCACACAAAATAATGAATTAATACTAAATTTACATCAGCCCGATTTCACTACTGCACAAAATCTGGAAAAAACTATCAATGAAAAATTTGGCGCGGGCGCGGCGACAGCCATTGATGCTGTATCGATAAGAATTTCTGCTCCGGCAACCCCCAGTCAACGCGTCACCTTAATGTCCATGATCGAGAATCTGGAAATTGATCCTGGTGAAGCGGCAGCAAAAATAATTGTGAATTCTCGTACCGGCACCGTCGTTATAGGTTCGCATGTCACCGTGATGCCTGCCGCTGTCAGCCACGGTAGTTTGACTGTTTCCATTACCTCCAATCCCATTGTTAGCCAGCCCGAAGCATTCTCCAAAGGAGAAACCAAAGTGGTGCCGCGTAGCGATATCGCAGTCACGCAAGAATCAAACCGCATGTTTAAATTTAATAAAGGCGTCACTCTCAATGAAATTGTCGCGGCAATTAATCGAGTTGGTGCGGCCCCTGGTGATCTTGTTGCAATACTAGAAGCACTAAAACAAGCCGGTGCACTACGCGCTCAACTGATCATTATCTAGACATCTCTCAGGGAAAAAACGTGAATACTAATCAGACATCAATGGCAGATGTATACACAGATTTTAGTGGTTTAAATCGCTTAAAATCTGCAGCTGCAAACAGCAAAGGCGCCGCTGAAAAAGAATCTGTTAATAAAGAAGTCGCCCAGCAGTTTGAAGCGATGTATTTACAGATGATGCTAAAAAGCATGCGCCAATCCGTGGGGCCAGGCATTATGGATTCTTCACAATCCGAAATGGCACAAGGGCTGTACGATCAGCAACTCGCAATTCAGCTTTCTAAACAGGGGGCCATTGGTATTGGTGATTTGGTATTACGACAAATTGAAGGGCCAAAACAAGTAATGCCTGATAAGCCTGAATTAAAATTTGCACCTAAAATAATTGATGCTGCGCTGGTTACTACAAACTCGCAACCAGAAATTATTAAAACAGCATTAATGTCTCGGGTGGCAGAACCCTCAATTCAATTTTATCAACAACCAGCAACGCCAGTATTTTCAAATCAATTCTCGCGGCGCAACGATAAACGCCCGTATGAAACAGCAGTGGTCACACCACAGGTAATCCAATCAGCTCAACCTGTGACTGCGCAGCAAGCCTTTATTGCTAAAATTCAACCAGCCGCAGAAGCTGCTGCAACCCAACTCGGTGTAGCACCAAAAGCGATAATAGCTATCGCCGCGCTTGAAACCGGATGGGGAAAGCACGTAATGAAAACCCGCGATGGTCAAAGCAGTCATAATTTGTTTGGCATCAAAGCAGACGCACGCTGGAAAAATGATCATGTATTCGCCAGTACCCTAGAGTTTGAGAATGGCGCAATGCAGCGTAAAAATGAGCCTTTTCGAGTGTATGGATCAGCCACCGAGTCAGTCATGGATTTTGCTAGGTTTATTGAACAAAACCCTCGCTACCAAAAGGCACTACTTCATTCTTCCGAGCCAGAAAGATTCATCGATGAGATTCATCAAGCGGGTTATGCAACTGATCCCGGTTACGCTCAAAAGGTGAAAGCTGTCATGCAAACAATAGATAATAATACTCAAGATTCGGTTCAACTCGCCGATACAAGAGAGTGAACGGATTCAATTCCCGGTGCTGGTAACATTCTGCCTACCGGGAGACACATAAAAAAAGAAACTGCTCAGATAGTAGTTTCATAAAATTAGCGCTCAGATTAAATATTGAGCAGTTAAGAACTCAGGAAGGGTAACACTATGGGATCTCTGGAAATTGGCAGCGCAGCGCTGAATTCATTTCGTACTGCGCTGGATGTCACCAGCCAAAATATCGCAAATGCCAACACTGTTGGATACAGCCGCCAGAGAGCGGAGTTAGCCTCAGTCGGCGCAGCAGACGCTAACAGACTTAATCCCGGTAGTGGCGTACGCGTTACTGATATTCAACGGATCAGCGATGAATTTTTAAGCGGGCAGTCCAGAAATATTGCCTCTGATTTTGCGCGCCTGGATAGCTTCAGCCAACTGGCTTCACGCATCGACAGTCTGGTAGCAGATGACAACGCAAGCCTCACCCCTGCCCTGCAATCATTTTTCAACAGTATCGAACAACTGAATACCAACCCCGCTTCGGTCTCAAACCGCACGGTGGTGCTTGGAGAAGCACGTAGTCTGGTTGACCGCTTTAACACACTGGAGTCTCAATTCAGCTCAATTAATACGGAAGTAAACAGTCGAATTGAAGCTGAAGTTAGTGAAATTAATTCATTGGCAAAAAACATTGCCGAACTAAACAATAAAATAGCCGGTGCTGGCTCCAGAGGTGCCCCCAATGAGTTACTCGATAGCCGCAACTTGCAACTCAAAGAATTGGCCAAACATGTTTCTCTGCAAACCTATGAACAAAATGGTCAAGTCAACGTTAGAACTTCCAGCGGCATTGAACTTGTCACCGCTGGAGAAACCCGACAGCTCACCGTTGTCAGGAGTACGCTCGATCCTCAACAATTGGAAATAGCCTCATCACAAGGTGTAATCAGCAATAAAATTCGTGGTGGCGCCATTGGCGGGGTAATGGATTTTCGACGCGAAATGCTTAATCCGGTACAAAACGAGCTAGGTCGAATCGCCACTGTTTTAGGAGAAACCTTTAATCATCAGCACAGCAATGGCCTTGACTTGAATGGAAAAGCGGGCATCAATTTTTTTAGTCTCAGCTCACCGGTATCGTCAGCTAACTCAACAAATGCCGGCGACGCAACAATTTCCACAGCCATTACGGATGCAACAAAGCTAACAGCCTCCGATTATGCTGTTAGCTTTGATGGCAATAATTACACAGTGACGCGTCTTTCAGATCAAACGACAACCACCAGCAACAGCACCAGCATTGCCCTCGACGGGCTAAATATTGAAATTTCCGGCAACATGCAAAGCGGCGATGAGTTTTTAATTCGTCCTACCTCTGGTGGCGCAAAAAACTTGTCTTTGAACCTCACCCACCAATCAGAAATTGCCGCAGCCTCACCCTTACGATCTACCGCTTCTCTAAACAACATTAGTAACAGTACGATCTCCAGTCCGGTGATTAACGATTTAAATAATCCGGGTTTAACAACACCGGTAGAAATTCGTTTTAGCTCAGAAACTGAATACGAATTATTTGATGCAGGCGCTGCACCTCCCGCTTCTCTGGGAACAGGCACTCTGACAGCAGATGGCAGCATCGCTTTTAATGGTTGGAGTGTAAAAGTTTCTGGTACAGCAGATGCCAACACGCAATTTACGGTAGAGCCAAATACCGGAGGTTACGCTGATAACAGCAACGGAAGTTCGCTCGCAGGACTTCAATTTACAAAAACAGTCGAAGGTTTTTCAACTTTTCAGGAAGGTTACGGTCAGCTAGTCAACCTAACAGGCCAGCTCACACGTCAAGCCAATATTAGCCGCAATTCCCAAGAAACTTTGCTGAGTGACATTGAAAATAGAGAAGCCGCCAATTCAGGCGTTAATCTGGATGAAGAA
The DNA here is from genome assembly GCA_964577195.1 of uncultured Thiotrichales bacterium. GTDB lineage: Bacteria > Pseudomonadota > Gammaproteobacteria > UWMA-0217 > UWMA-0217 > HyVt-560. The sequence continues at coordinate 12,331 of CAZNYF010000053.1, forward strand.
GCGATTAATTTAACGCGCTATCAACAAGCGTATCAAGCAGCCGCTCAGGTCATCAACACATCACAAAACTTGTTTGACACCATTCTCGGTGTCGTGAGGAGATAATTATGCGTATTAGCAGCTTTTCGGGTCACAAATTTGCAGTATCAGAAATTAACCATAAACAGGTAGAAATTGCTCGTCTGCAAGCGCAGATCAGTAGTGGAAAACAATTACAACGCCCTTCTGATGCACCTGCCAAAGTCGCAGAAACAGAAAACCTCGACGCAGCACTGCTGCGGCTTGATCAATTCAATAGTAACAGCATCCAGGTAGAACAAAAACTGGTACAAGAAGAATCTGTGCTAGACAACCTGACCGATACGCTACAACGACTAAAGGAACTGGCTATCGCAGCAAACTCCGGTGCAATTAACAACAATAACCTGCAAGCTTATCGAGCAGAAACCGGGCAAATTCAGAACCAGGTATTGGATTATGCCAATACTAAAACCGCCAATGGTGAATATTTATTTGGTGGCGGGAAAAGCAGAAATAAACCATTTTCTTCTGTTGGTGGTGCATTTCAATACAATGGCGATCAAACCCAAAACTATATTCAGATCAGTGATTCCAGAAAAGTTTTGAGCGCTGATTCAGGTGACAAAATTTTCCAAAGAATATTAGATGGTAATGGGAAATTTAGCGCGGCAGCCGATCAATTAAATACCGGATCTGGTGTCATTGGCGGTGACTCAGTCATCGATTCCGGTAGTTTTATTAATGCCAATTATTCCATTGAGTTTACATCTGATAATAACTTTAATGTCATTAATACTGATTCTGGTGCCACAGTTCTCGCTGCACAAAGTTTCACTGAAGGTGCTTCCATTCAATTTGACGGAATGGAACTCTCTATTCAAGGAAAGCCGGCCGCAGGAGATCAGTTTACGCTTGCACCCAGTCGTCACCAGGACATGCTTTCAATCGTCAACCAATTCTATTTGGCTTTATCATCCAAACCCGAAAACGATGCTGACAATGCCCGCTATCATCAGGCTATCGATCACGTTCTGGAGAATCTTGATCATGCGCTGGAGCACGTCGGCTCGGTTAGAAGTGATCTGGGTTCACGCCTAGGATACATTGATAATACACGTTCAGAAAATGAATCCATCAACATTGTTCTAACACAAACGCGATCAAGAATTGAAGACACGGATTTTGCCGAAGCCATCAGTAACTTACAAACTCAAATGACAACCCTAGAAGCAGTCCGTCAAACCTATTCTAAAATAGGTGCGTTGTCGCTTTTTGATTATTTGAGATAAACACCACTAACAATAATATAATAATAATGAAAATATCGTTCATTTTACCCGAACATGAAATCAGTGGAGGTAACTTAATTGTCTCCTGCTACGCTCGAGAACTACAAAAAAGAGGCCATGAAGTAACACTGATTGCTCCTAAAAAACCACCTGTTCCTATGCGAGATCAAGTCAAATCCATTCTAGGATTTAACGGCTGGAATCGAAACCCAAATGACAATATTCATTTCTACACAAACGTTGACTATAAAATCATCACGCTCAGCAAACACCGAGCTGTGGTTGCTACAGACGTTCCAGATGGCGACGTAGTCATCGCAACCTGGTGGAAGACGGTTAACTGGGTGAACGCGTTACCTGCAAGCAAAGGAACAAAAATACATTTTATTCAAGGATACGATGCAACTGAGTACAGCGCCCCTAAACTCGTTGATGCAACCTGGAATCTACCATTATATAAAATAGCGGTATCTCGCTGGCTGGCCGAATTAGGCAAGAAAAAAATGAATGTCACTATTGACCGCATCATTCATAACAGCGTTGAATTAAATACTTTTTATTCTCCTAAACGACCTCGCCCAAGCGTACCTACGGTGGGGTTTTTATATTCAGACTATCCCGGCAAAGGCACTGCAACCGTTGTAGAAACTTTACAACAGCTGAAAAAGAACTCTCCGCAGCTACGTGCTTTTTGTTTTGGCAACCCCTCCCCAGGCAGTGAGATCAATCTTCCTGAGTGGATAGAATTTTTCCATCAACCACCGCAAGATAAAATCAGAGAAATTTACACCCATTGCAATGTCTGGTTTTATGCCAGTGAACAAGATGGTTTTGGCCTGACACCGCTGGAGGCAATGGCCTGTCGTTGCCCGGTGGTCACAACCGACGTTGGCGCAATGCCCGAGCTAATCAAGAATGGGGAAAACGGCTATCTGATACCGGTTGGAGATGTTAGATCAATGATCAACCGACTGACGTCTATACTGAGCTGTTCAGACGAACAATGGCAGTCTATGTCAGACAATGCGTTCGATACCGCATCCCGGTATACATGGGAAGATGCCACTAATTTATTCGAACAATCACTCGATGATGCAATTTCTATTGAAGCTCTTCGGCAAGATGATATCGCCGCTTAATTCATTACCAAGAAATCACACTGGCTCATAATTAAGCTCATCTTCGTCGTCTTCATCCAGTTCTTTATGCATCAGGCCAAGCTGAAAAGCACGAATTAACCCAAGCGAAATCCACAGCAAAGGAACTATCGTCGAGCTATAACTAGTAAATGAAAACTGTAAACAAAGCGATACCAGCAGAGCAGCAAACGCCTGACCAAAAAATAATCGCCAACGTTGCAACACAGCAGGATCTACGGGCGTCTCTTCTGCTTCACTTTCGATATCATCAAAATTAAACTCAGTAGCAAGCGTATCGTTTTCTATTTGGGTAAGCGGATCACTATCTGGATTTTCTAATGGATCTAGTTCCAGTAATTTAGGACTGGTTAGTACTCGATAAGAACGCGCCAAAATAAATATCAGTAATAAGAATGCGATAATGCCGTACTCGATTGTGATGTGGATAAACCCATTCACCATATCAATGATATTTTGCCCCTGTATCAGGGTTTTCATTCGATCATCATTACGATACTCACGGGTACCAACCAGCAGATTATCCGGGATTACCTGTAGTGCAGTTTGAAACAAACGCTTCCGGTATTCAAAAGTACCGTATTGATCAACTTCTTCTAATTCAGGTGTATCACTCCCCTGCTGCATACTTTCTGCAATAAATACTCCCGCAAATGCGACAATTACCAGAGGCACAATCAGGACTCGACGCGTTGACCGATCTAGAGAAAAAAGGAAATAGAGTCCGCTAAATAGCAGCCCACCCAACAGAGCGGCGCGCGAACCCGTCATAAACATAACTAGCAACAAAAACCCAATCATCCCCACCATGAATATGACTGGCTTCCCTGTTTTTCGTAGAAAGTAGAGCGTAGTTGCCAAAATAATCGTCAAATAAAATCCAAAGGTAATTGGACCTGTTAGCGAACCCGTGACACGAAGAAACCTACCCCTAACTTCATACATAGATTCAATACCAGGCATGGTACCAACCAAAGCACCAATTTCCACATACGGACGCCATACCAGCACAGCTTCAAACACTGCAAAAAATGCCATCGTCAAACCACCGAACCACAGCCCTGCGAGCGCATAATCGATTGCCTGGATATTCCTCAACCCTCGACTAATAACAAAATACGGGAGCACCGTGACTAGAATCATATCCACACTATCGCGAAAAGCCTGGAACCAGGTGAACTCATATTCACTGGTTTCTCTGAAATTACCAATCAATAAAATCAGCATAAACGCCAAGGCCGCGAAATCCAATCGGTGAAAACTAAAATCTTCCGAACGGATTATTCTTAAAGACAAGGGTATAAAGAAAACCAGCACCAACATCTGCACAATCGACACGTCGATGAGATTAACCTCTGGTATTAGCGGAAAACGGACAGAAAAAGGCATCACAACAAACAATGATAAAAACATTGAAATATTTTTAACTTCGTCATTTTTTAGGTAGAGCACCTTCACTAGAATAAGAATCATCATGATCAGGATGTAGCTTTGCGTCATGAAAATCACCGGGATCAATAACCCCCATGCGATGACATGCGGAACCATATTTTTATTCCGGTCAACTAGACGAATAAAAAATGCCGCAACAACGACACAAAACAATATAATAATGGTGGCTTTTAGATGGCCTAACATTGATTTTCCTGTTGATTTTTATTGGAGTTGGGGTAGCGGCTGGAGATGTCACTCAACTGATTCTCAAGTGAACCCAGAACCAATATTACGTGTATCATACACGCCTTGTAATCGTTTACTTTATTCATCAATTGGAGCAGTTCCATGCCATCATTTTTGATTCCTATACACTTAATCGCAATCGT
>CAZNYF010000054.1:0-16604 GCA_964577195.1 uncultured Thiotrichales bacterium
TACCACAACCCAAAGCCTCAAATAGTTTCTGGCACTGAATATTGCCCAGTACTTTAGCGGCAGATGCTTTTTGTGCATTAATGAGCTTGCCTTGAAGCGCAAGCACTGTTTGTGTTGATTGATTCAATGCCTGTTGAAGTGTGCTTGCTGCAGATTTACCTTCAACAATAAAAAGCGTCTTTTTCAATTTTCTTCTCAGCTTTTAGGTTTCTTTTTCTTAGCGACATTATTTCTTAAATAAACAGGAATCGCATGTTCTGCCGGAGCCGCCTTGCCAGCGTCAAATAAGGGTTTTGCCAGCCGACAGATAGAGGCGGCATCAGGGTAATATTCAGCACTGATTTTTATTGTTGAATCGGATAACCTCTTACTCAAAACTTCAGAATAAGCGCCCCAGCCGGTACCAACACCGACCCAACTCCCTGAACCTGGCACTGTCACCTTCTCTGGTGGAATCACAGATTCATCAATCAAAGCTGTAGCCAAACCCTGACTATTTTTCTGATAAATCCCCCAGTAGACTTCATTCATCCGCGCATCAATAGCGGTTAATACTGATTCGGCACCTAACTCATCCATCGCGCGTTGCGCCATCGCAGCGAGTGTAGAAACAGCAATAACGGGTAAGTCTGCGCTCAACGCAATGCCCTGTGCAGCAGCAGCGGCAATACGAACGCCGGTAAATGAACCTGGCCCCCTGCCAAACGCCAGGGCATCAAATTCTTTTAATTTTAATTCTGTTTCCGCCAATAATTCATTCAGCATTGGCAGCAAGCGCTCGGTATGTGTTCTTGGTGCAAGCTCGTAGCGAGAGACTATTTCGCCATCCAACAAAAAGGCAGCTGAACAGGCTTCTGTTGCGGTATCTATTGCAATTAGGTTCATTGCTCCGCACCGGCTTTTAAAAAGGCTATCGCCTGTGCGGTATCGCTGGTTACTGGCATCGGTGGCAAGCTTTTTATAAATTGTTTGCCATAGGGTTTGGTGCGCAATCTCGGATCACAGAGCACCACTAATCCACGATCACTCACATCGCGAATTAATCGACCAACGCCCTGTTTAAGCGCTATCACGGCTTGTGGAACCTGATAGGTCATAAACGGATTTTTATTTTCTTTTTTAAGCACATTCAAGCGCGCTTCTATGACCGGATCGCCCGGCGGCGCAAAAGGTAATTTATCAATAATGACACAGCTGAGTGCATCACCACGCACATCAACACCTTCCCAAAAACCGGCTGTGGCTAATAGCACCGCGCTGCCATCTTCGCGAAATTGTTGCAGCAGTTCTGTTCTTGGTACTGTGCCCTGCACCAGCAAGGTTTTGGTGAGTCTGTTTTCGAGCAATACTTGTACTGCCCGCAATGCCCGGTAGCTGGTGAAAAGAAAAAAGGTACCACCCTGATTCGCTTCAATTATTGGTATCACGGTGTCCGTTAATTGCTGCAGATAGCGCGAATCATTCGGCAACGGTAAATTATCAGGCAGCAGCATCAACGCATTGTTAGCAAAATCAAACGGGCTATCCCACTGTCCAAACTCAGCATCTTCCAATCCCATGCTGGCAGAAAAATGGGAAATATCCTGGCCGACTGCGAGCGTTGCGGAAGTCAAAATCCAAGCCGTATCCAAACGTTTGATGTGCTGGCGAAAAGTGTCGGCAATATCCAGCGGCGTACTGTGCAGCGCAAAGCCTTTACGCGAAGTTTCACACCATTGCACCTGATCTTCCTGTTCCTTATTCATGCTGATTAACAACTGCTGTAACTGGATTGCGCGGCCGCTACAGGCTTGCAAACCTTTGCTGCGTTCCGCTGCTGCCTCGAGCGTTTCTACGATATCTGTCAGCGCCACCGATAAACCCTCTACAGCATCCTGAATTCGCTTTTGGCGGAGCAACGGTAGCCACGGACGGCGTTCCTCGTACTGACCCAATTGCTGGCGAAAATAAGAAACTGCGCCCGGAATTCGATCAGCCGCATCAAATAAATCAGGCATATCCGGTGCTTCGGTACGCGCCTCGTTCAAGGTGTCTTTGCACAAATCCAGTAAGCGGCGGCTACTCAGCGTATCGCCAAAAAATCGCGTCGCGGTTTCTGCCAACTGATGCGCCTCATCTAAAATCACGCCATCAGCAATCGGTAATAACTCACCAAAGCCATTTTCGCGCAGCGCCAGATCAGCAAAGAATAAATGGTGATTGATGACCACCAAATCCGCATCGAAAGCCTCACGCCGTGCCTTCACCACATAGCAATCCTGATAGTTTGGGCAATCCTGACCAAGACAGTTGTCCGCAGTGGAGGTTACTCGCGGCCACAAAATATGGTCTTCCGGCATCCCGGTAAATTCAACGCGATCACCACTTTCGCTATGATGACGCCAGTCGTCCAGCTCGCGCAGTAACTTAAAATACTTGTGGTTACGCGCGCGCGTTTCCAACAACGCCTGCTCTAGCCGATAAGGGCAGAGGTAATTGGCGCGACCTTTAAGCAAAGCGGCATTGAACCCGGTTTTCAGCACTTTACGCAGAATCGGAATATCTTTTTTAAACAGCTGATCTTGCAAATGTCGCGTGCCGGTAGAAACGATGGTTTTACCACCGCTCATAATTGCCGGTATTAAATAGGCGAAAGTTTTACCGATACCAGTACCGGCTTCAGCGATGAGCGTTTTCTTCTGCTGCAAAGCGTCTTGCACCGCTACTGCCATTTCGATCTGACCCTGGCGCGGGGCGAATCCGGAAATTACCGATGCCAACTCACCATCTTTGCCGAGAATCTGCTCAATGCCGATCAGGTCATCGTTAGTATTCAGCCGCTTTTCTCCTCGCCGCTTGCGCGCCTGGCTTGTCGCCACGTAGCTCCCGTGCTTGCGCAATGATGCCCCAGTTTTTGCCGACTAACGCATAATCACCCTGAGCAAATCGGTTGGATTTCTTAGCCAGTGATTCAACTTGCGAGTAGCGTTGCTGCTGCAAACGGATGGTTGCCAGCCGTGACCAAAGCAGCGCATTGCGTGGCTCGATGCGTAAACCCCGCTCCAATGATGCCGCCGCGCTTGCTGGCTCACCCTGTGATGCGTAGAGATCAGATTGATCCAGCAGGCTGACGATCACGGGGGCTTGCTCAGCAGCGGGATAAACCTGCGTTTCAGCAGGTGAATAAAGCTCTGGATATGAACCAATGACTTCCGGCTCGGTGGCTAGCTCTGTCGGTATTTGAGGGGTGGAGATGTCGATCGGCGCGGGGATCGCAACAGAACCTCGCTGCGGAGCCTGTTCTACTGGTTTCACTACCGGCGGCTGTAATTTTACTGGTCTCGGAACTGTTTTGACTGGCGGCGTCGGTTTCGGCGGCGCAACCACGCAGCTCTGCATCAGTATCAGACTCGAACACACAACCAACAAGCATGAGATTTTTAACCTAGAAAAATTAGTTGGGCGCGAAAAAGATGCGTAAGGCCACAGCTCCTTTGCATCCTGCAACCACTGTATTAGTACATCCTTGTACGTCATTGGCGTGCATGGTGAATCAGAAAAACTTAAAGTCACGCTCTTATGCTCCTGCAATCGCTGCATTTGTGCATCCTGCACTTCAATGGATTGCGTAGCCTTTCGTGATCCAACTGATTTTTCTAGGTTCAACATTTCGCCCACTAAAAGTATGCTGCAATGCTAGCTTGGATTCATCAAAGGGGGAAGCGTTATAGCCACCCGTTCACTTGAATTTCAGGAATCAAATCCATCACTCTCGAAAAACAGGATTCGATTTAACATTCTATGACCTGTTAATGCTGGCAATTCTCTATATCTTTACTATAAAGAACAGAGGGTACTAATGCCCTAAGGAACGCGCATGGAGTAACCTGTGCGTTCCTGACCATCCACAATCATAAAATATGGAGAAGTTCATGCATGCACGTCATCAAGAATTTGTAGACACTGCCAAAAAACACATCGACAACGTTGATGAGAATATCGTTGCCGGGTTGATTAAACATTTAGGCATCGCCATTGGCAACAAGGACGCCGAGCTGGTCTCGTGCTCGGATAAATCAGAACTCGACCGCGTCCGTGACAGCTTCATGAAAAAGAAACTGGGTCTCGGCAGTACCAGCGATACCGATTTGGAAAGTTCCATCGCAGAAGTCTGTGAAAAGATGGGTAAAAGTAATCCTAATAAGTCCCGCATCACTTTCTACTATCTGCTGGCTGAAAAGTATGGGAAAACCAGCATGTTTACCTAATACCTCAACAATGAGTGATCATATTCCAGGGAAGGAATTGACTGATCAACTCCGGAACCAAATTCGGCTTTAAAAAAACTCAACGCGCTGGATTGAAATATTAATTTTCATCTATCCAGCGATTCATCGCGCGCCACGGCCATGCGCCAGAAGCTTCTCGGTGCTGGCCAATGTATTCAACTTCACCCCAGGTTTGACCCGCCATATTGTAATTCACATAGGTATCAAGGTGCTGAGATAGCACATCGAGATACTTGCGATAGACTTCTTCTACCCACGGTTGAGTGCGGGTAACGGGTCTGGCGGTATGCTCACCCCCTTCATAAGCAACCAGTTTAATGCCTTTTTCACGCGTGATTTTAGACTGTAGCCGAACATGAATAATCATCTCGTCAATGCCTCTTAACAGCGATTCCCGGTTAATGTTGTCGGAGTAAATATAGGGCGCAATCGCGTACACATCAGGACGAACGCCGCTTGGATTGAAGCGTTTGTCTTCGATGACCGGCCAATGAAGCCAGGTTGCCATGCCAGGATTGGTGGCCTGCCCCGCGAGGACTTTGACCACTCTGGGGCTGTTCTTACCAAAGACTTGCTCAAAAGCATCCCAGAGGCGGATCGCCGCATAGGCTTGATAGCGAAAACCTTTGGCATAAAGATCACCTTCCAGACCCACCGTCCCGCCACGCTCTGAACCATAGTAAGACTGCTCGAACGCGCCACGCTGAAAATTCCAGGTCTCGTTGGAGTATTCAATCCAGACGCGAAGACCGGGGTTGAGAGTATCCCGAACAAGTTTGGCGAGTTTGTTCCAATAACCGTCCGGGCTGACATCTGTCTGCGCCGGCACACATATCCAGCAATCCATTTGCAGGCGATTACACAGGTCAATTTGCCATTCATAGGCTAAACCACGTACTAGTTTATGACCGTGGAATGCCCCGTCGATTTGTTGATTGCCCTGCTCACCAGGGGAGCGAACATCAGACCAACGTGAAATAGAATTACTGTTCACTTGTGACCAATTCATCATACGGAAGATCTGGTAATGCTTTATCTGATCCAGAAAGTCTGCGCGCCAGATGTTTTCATTGACGATGCCGTTGGTTTTACCGCTACTCCAAGCCTGTGCAAAATTAGCGTTTTCAGTGAAAGGATATTGAACTCGGCCATGCTGGTTTTGCAGATCCCGCCAAAGGAAATTTGAATTGCTGCCAATCAGCATCTTCGGCTTTTTCCGAGGCTCAGGTGGCGGTTGGGTCGGCGGCTGAACCGGAGGCTCTATTGTGGGAGGCTCTATCGGCGGTGGCTGAACTGGGGGAACAACTGGAGGTACTGGAGGCTGAACGGGTGGTGGCTCTACCGGTGGCGCTGGTGGTTGAATATCAAATTGACTGAGATGATTTTCGATCTCAATAATTTTAGTCCGCTCGCCACTGGTATTAACCGCCTGCTTAACCAGTGTATCGCCACGAAAACCAGCTAGATATCGAACAATTAATAATCCATCTGACAATGGCCTTGCTTCACCATCCTGATCAATATCCAGCAGGGAAATATTGTCCGACAGAAACTGCTCAATCTGTGCGGTACTGCGGGTTGCCTTCTCACCGATTGCGCCTTTCACCAGCGCATCACCCCTAAAGCCAAACAAAAAGCGCAATATCAAAATACCATCGGTGGTAAACGATGCCTTACCATCGCCATCAATGTCCCAGTTAAATGGCTCTTTTTCCAGCACAGTGATTTTCAATTGATAGATAACAACACCCCCGCTGCCATTCACGGCGCGGACATCCACTTCATAAAGATTATCCGCACCCACATCTGCCGGCGCAGCAAAATCAGGTGGCTGTTTAAAACTTAGCTGACCAAGTCTGGTGACTGTCAATAAGTCTCTATCTGGACCACCGAAAATCGAGTAGCTTGAAAGTGTTCTTTTTCCTCCAGATAGTTCCGTTACCGTTGTTTTTTCCTGTAGATGAGTTACTTCAAGCAATTTTAATATCGGTGGATCAGGTTGCTTGGGAGGCAGCCCAGAATAGATTTGCAATACCCCCAGCATGTTCGCATCAGGCAGCAGCTCATAATCCTGCCACCACGGCCCGTCAGCCCACCAGAAGACATCTATACTGTGAACCCGACAATATTCCAGAAACGCGATTACAAATATATCGCTACCCGCAGGCACAGCGAACTCACCTATCGTGCCTTTGTAATTATTCTCTTTTAACCAACTCACCCAGCCCGCCATGCGCTGCTGGATTAAACGGATATCTGTAATCGGCCCCTGGTACTTTTGTCCACTCGAATCCACATCAAAATATTGATGCGCTTCTATCAGCAGATTATTGCCCTCAGGCTTAAAAAAATTATTGGTAGAACTCGTCCACGAATGCGCGCCCGACCAATGATCACCGCAGACATAAATAGGCGTATCCGCATCAATTGCGCGTATTTGATTAATCGTATCCTGCGCAATCGCAGGCCAGGTGCCGTTGGTCTCAAACGGCTCATTCATAATCCCGTAAGCGTGAATCACATCCTGGTAGCGCGAAAGCTGCTGAATAATACGTACCCAACGGCGACCCAGCTCGCCATCATGTGGAATTAACTGACCATCAAGGCGCAAATAATTATGCGCATCCAGCACCACTTTTTTATTCTGTAATCGGCACTCATCCAAAAATAACTGATAAAACCCCACTTCATTATCAAAGCGTTCTAATTTAAATGGAAAACGAATTAATTCAAACGGAGCTTGCTTGACCGACTGGATCATTTTATTCCAATCATCTAACCGCCATTGATCAACGCCCGTACCAAATTCTGCGCCTGCAATACTAATCCCTGTTTTCATCGTCAATGCCTTATCCCTTAAATCGGAATAGTTTTAAAATAAAAGAAAGTAATTTTCTAAAAAGACCCACCGGGCTATCAACTTGTGGAACCGGTGTTACGACCTGCTCCGATTTCAATTGAATCTCTACCGATTGACTTTCAAAAACTGAATTCTCTGCGGCTTCACCAACAAAATTAATTCTGCTAACACCCGAAAAATCTTCTGCCAAAGAAAAACTCACGGTGTATAAATCAAGCGGCAGTCTCCCCTCTCCCGGCCATTGACCATCCACTAGGATCCACGCCTGATTTATAAAAAAACTGGTTGCTGCATCGCCATCGCTGTGATCCATCGTAGCGGAATTTTTTGGCTGTAAATCTGTGGCTAACTTACCCTGAGAAAAAGCCGCTTTAAAACCTTGGAATTTTAATTTCTCGGCATCAAAAAACATCTTTAATCCCAGTCCCGGCAGTGTTTCAGAGTCTGCTGTGTAAACCACTGTGAGATCAAAACTTTCGCCCGCACTAGCAGTAATGGAGGTTCTCGATGGGGTAATGGTTTGTGTATGCATTTCTTTTTCTCCGAACAGTGTTCGTGGCGAGGCGCCACTCCTACAAACTATTAATCGTTGCGAAAGTAGCTTGGGTAAAGGAGGAGCGACGTGCCCAATAGCAGCTCCGAAGTGTTGGGCACGTCGCCAGCTCCTTTGCCCAACCTACCGGCCATGCGAATATTTATGCAACGATTAATATTAATCAATCGAGCGGCTACGCCAGACTCTCTCAAAACAATCCGTATTGAAGGCATCCGGTTCTATCACGGATTTTTTAAACAGCCCGAAGTAACGCTGTTCCACCGCTTCAATCCCATGATAAGGCGCGAGAGATTTAATGCACGACTGGACAAATTCTGTACAAGACAAGTCATTATAATTACTAAAGTTAAATTTAAAATCATAAGGTTTGCCAACCTGCTGCAAGGCGACTTTGTAAACCAGTGGAAAGACCTGTTCAAATTGCACGGTTTTACCGGCTTTAAGATCACGAAACAGATTGTATTCTTCCAGACTAAAGGCTTTTTCCATTGGCTCAATCTGATCACTGCCGGGTATTTCGGTGAAGCTCGCGGGGAAACGCAAAATCATCATCCGGTCACAACGGCAAAAGTTAATGATATCTTCCATAAAGACACCCTCTGCCATCGCATGAATAACCATTTGGTCTCCCGTATGAAAGTCCTTTTGCTGCTCCGTGGTGAGCGGGGTGTCGATTAGCTTTAGATCATCATCAATCACTTCACCCACGTATAGCCCGGCGTGGCTGAAATAGCCGGGTATGAAGAGCCCATCGAGGTATTTATCATAACCGCGTAGCAAGATATCGCCGGGTTGAATGCAGTTGATCACTTCACGCACTTCATCCCCCCGCACTTGATAACCTTTTGGGTCGTAGATAAAAAACATCGGCCAGGGGAAATATTTAATGTCGCCAAACATTTTTAGAAAACCGCTTTGTACGTTATCCAGCGCAGTCTTGAATTTATGTTTGAGTGTCGTCGGCGTGTTGTTTTCAGCATTCATATTAATCAAGAGATGCCCGTAGTGTTTCTGGCATCAATTCGGGTTTAATGAGGCGGTTGCGCTCACTCATGGGACGGCGGTAAGGATCAAAAAAATCTGGGGGTGACTTAACGTCTTTCAGCGTCAGGCGTTTGCAGTCTTTTTCAGTGAGGGTAAATTGTTTGCGGACTGCGATGGGGAAGTCTCCTCCACTCACAAAGATATTACTTTCGGTATGGTGAAAGGCTGACCCACGGGCAATATTGTAGGAACCGACTGATGCAAAGACATCGTCGATCACCAGATTTTTGGAGTGGTAAGCACCCGCTTTTTGCCACGTATAAATTTTCACGCCACGCTTGATCAGCTCATGGAAATGCAAACTGCTTTCCCAGTACATCCACCCTAACAATCCCCGCATCATCAAAGTGCGTGAGGCATGCTTTGAATTAGTATACAGCCGCACATCGACACCTCGCTCTACCGCTGCAATCAATGCTTCGGCCAGTACGCGTGGCGGACGAATACCGTGACAACCCCAATAAATAAAATCCTGCGCGTGTTGCAATGCATAGAGATAGGCATTGGTCATCACCAGTTCATTATCGTCATACGGTTTATGTGCGACATAACGGGCTTGCGTTATGCCGCTGGGTTTGTGTACCACCTCGGTTTCAGGATGCGCAATATCCAGGACAGGCAGTGTTTGCCCTAACGCTTTAACCAGCTCCGTATCGATGCTCTGGTAGCGGTCGAAATCTTTGTGAAATTGATGCTGGATATCCTCAACTACCGGCCCGGTCATATAGGCATCTGAATCATGCCAGGCCTTGGTACGGATGCCACCGTGGGCGTATTTATTACCCCAGTTTATGCCGCCGAGGATGACCTCTCTACCATCAATAATCATGTACTTCTCATGGTAACGGCGTTTGAGCTTGTACTTGAAAATTTGTGCTAATTGTTTAAAGGGTTTGCCCGCAGATAAGTTGGGGCGTAGATGATTAAACAGTTTGTGATAACGAATCACCTTAGCTCCGGCACTTTCCAGATCCTTCACAATATTGCCGCTTAAAGTCGACCACATTACCGCATCATCAAAAATGAGTTTGACCTCAACGCCCTGATTGAGTTTTTTAATTAACAGATCGCGCAGCTTGTAACTGGTTTCATCGCGCATCATCGAAAAAGCCACCATGTGGATGGTTTTTTCAGCCTTTTCCAATAATGCCCAGCGATATTGATAGGACTCCACACCACTGGATAATAGCGAGACGTAATTATCTTCCCGCAAAGGGTAATGACAAAGCGCGTCCATATCTCGTTGAGATTGCTCAGATAACAATGGGTGCCGGGTCTGGGTGCTTTTAGCCATCATCGCGCTTTGGGTATCCCTGTAATGTTAATTCTCCCGAATCAAATAACATCATCGAACAAACTCCCTACGTTTTAATTAAATCTCTATGGATTCGTGGTGCTTTCCAAAAAGACGTTCATGTAATTTTCTATTTCCTCTGCGGTGTTTCTTGTGCCATTGCCATCGTTCTGCTACCAGGCGATTTTGTCATCACGCGAAGAGGCGGAGAACACATCAATAATGCCATCACCATTAAAATCGGCGCTGCCGACGGCTTCGGCACCATCGGCATTGGTGGAAATAACATGCTCGACAAATTCTGGGGCTTCAGCCTGGACGATTAAAGGCAGCGGCGCGAGCAACGCACCGATGCACAATACCAATGTTCTCCGGCTGGGTTTAGTCGTGGTTTGTTGTGTCATGTGGTGGTTTTTCTCCAATGGTTTTTTCATTGTCAAGAAAATCAATCTGCCTCGGGTTTAGTGCTATTTGCCCGTAGGATGTGCTGAGGCACGAAGCGCATCTGTCGCGATTGATGCGCTTCGCCTCAGCACATCCTACGGGGCTTGTTAATTCTCTAAAAAGGTACCGAGATAGTTTTCTATCTCCTCGGCGGTGGTTCGGGTTCCGGCGCTGTTGACTGCACCATTGATTAGGGTATCTCCGGTAAATCCGGCGAGATAGCGCACCAGCATCAGTCCATCGGTGAGAGGTTTGGCTTCGCCGTCGCCATCAATATCCAGTAGCGCAAGATTGTCAGTGAGGTATTGCTCGATGGCGGCGGCGTCTCGGGTGGCGGTATCGCTGGTAACGCCGCTGATCAATTGTTCGCCTCTAAAGCCAAATAGATAGCGGATCACCATGATGCCGTCGGAGGTGAAGCTGGTGTTGCCGTTGCCGTCGATATCCCAGCTGAATGCGGGGGCGGCGGTGATGGTTTTTGGTACGCCGTGAAATCCATAATTGAGATCGCTTGAGACGTTGGAACTTAATCGTAAGGCGGTGGCATCCTCCGCATTGAGATTTTCATTTAAGGTGAATGACACTTGGTAGAGTGGTGTGGGCAAGCTGCCTCCGGGCCAGTCAGTATTGGTGGAGACCCAGGCGGTGTTGAGAAACTTATCGGTGCTACTATCGCCATCCAGATTATCGAAATCTTCTTGAGGCTGCCCATCCTGAGCCAGCAGATTTGTTGACAAAGTATTGCTAAAACCATTGAACTGAAGTTTGCTGCTGTCGAAATGCAGTTTAAAACCCAGACCTACAGTGACAGGGTTGTTGTCGCTAGTGGTGTAATTCACTGTGCATTTAAAAGTGTTGCCCGCGCCGGATTTCTCTGGGCAGTTGAGACTGACGAGTTGCAGCTCTTCAGCACTGTCGTTAGTTACAGTGACACTCAACAACTGTACTGAGCTGCCGCCTTGTCCATCTGCTGCGGTAATTTCAACCAGATAAATGTTATTTCCATCAGCATCGCTGGGCGAGGCGAAATCCGACGGTGTAACAAAACTGAGCTCCCCCGCAGTATTGATCGTAAATAACGAGGCATCAGCACCACCCGAGATAGTGTAAGTGACGACGTCACCATCAGTATCGGAACTGGTTATGGTTATGACTGTGGTGACGTTATCACCGAGGCTTACTGTGCTCGCGGAAGTGATGACGGGATCCGTATTGGGTGGATCTGGTTGCTGAGTTACGGTAACAGACTGTGTGGCTACTCCAGTATTGCCTAAAGCATCAACCGCAGTCCAAGTAATCGTATGTACACCGACGGCAAATGGGCTTGTTTTATCGGCGGTTACTGTAGCAATAGCACCATCAACCAAATCAGTAGCCGTAGCCACTCCAATATCAACAACCGTGGTTTCACCTGTAGCTTCTATTGTCTGATTTTCTGGTGGTGTAACCACAGGGCCTGTTGTGTCTTCAACTGTTATCAACTGGGTCACACTACTATTTTGTTGTCGACTGTTCGTGACTGTCCAGGTAAGCGTATGTGCGCCCACGGTATACGGCCCTACTGGTGTCACAACAGCGGTAAGTATCCCATCAATAACATCTTCACCTGTAACCGTCCCTAAATCGACAGGAGTAGTTGCCCCTGTTGCTTCAACGGTAACATTGGAGGGAGCAGTTAAGGTTGGAGCGCCGGGGTCTTGAACAGTTACAGTCTGCGTATCAGTACCACTATTACCTGCTGCATCGGTTGCCGTCCAAGTAATAACATGAGTACCAACTGAAAATGGTCCTGATTCGTTAGGTGTCACAGAAGCAATCGTTCCATCTACTAGATCGGTAGCTATTGCCGTGCCTAACGCTACGGCAGTAGAGGCTCCAGTTGCTGTTACTGATTTGCTTGCAGGTGATGTTACTGTTGGTGCGGTGGTATCAATAATCGAAACTATTTGAGTATCTGTTGCGCTATTTTCTGAACTGTCTGTTGCTGTCCATGTAATGGTGTGCAGGCCTAATACAAGAGCACCGGTTGCACTATGAGTAACGACAGGAGATGGGTCATTAGCATCTGTAACGGTTGGGGCACCCAACTCTACATTTGTAACTGTTGTGGTTGCTCCACTAGCTTCAATTATTCTATCTTCTGGGGCTGTTATTTGTGGCGGAACGGTATCTACAAAACTTTCTACAGTTATATTAACCGTGGCACTAGCTGTGTTGTTATTGCCATCACTAATAGTATAAGTGAAGCTATCTGTACCACTGAAACTATCATTGGGAGCATAAACAAATATATTGTCTGTCTGAGTAACTGCACCATTTGATGGTTCCGTATGAGCGGATACACTTAGTGTATCGTTCTCTGGATCAGTATCATTTTCCAGTACATTAATGTTATCGGAAGTTGTTTGAAAAGCAGTTACTACACTATCATCATTTGCAGAAGGCGATAGGTTGTTTAGTGAGGCTACAGTAACAAAAATTTGCTGTGTGGTAATTCCGCCTCTACCATCCGCAGCGGCAACCTCCACTTCATAAATATTGTCTCTGTTGCGGTCAGTTGGATTACTGAAATCAGGTGCACTCAAAAAAGCAAGCTGACCTGTAGCATCTATTGAAAACCGATTGACAGTAGTAAAAGAATTCAAAGTCTGATCTTTACCTCCCGATATTCTGTAGGTAAGCGTATCGCCATCTCCATCAGTTGCACTAAGATTTAGTACAGCTGTAGTATTACTCAGAACTGTGACAGTGCTCGGGGAAGTGAAAACAGGTAATGCATTGTTAGGGCTGGTGATATAAACAAAATGGCTGTTTCCAGCCGTATATACCACATGCTCTCCATCGTTACTTATATAAGGGCTAAATGCAATATGTGAGCCCCCCCATGCAACACTTGAAGAAGCAAAAGAAACAATTTTGGTAATGCCAGTATTGCGATCATGAATGAAGATAGGTGGATTCCCATCGAGCTCATTTTCAGGCACTAGGTTAGTTGACCCTGATTTAAATGCAACAAAACGTCCATCCCCACTGATATTAGGTCTGCTACTAAAACCATTCCCACCAATACCAGACGAATTTACACTAACGAGGCTGGTGGTTTCTGTACTGCGATCATAAATAAAGATATCACGGTTTGAATTATTATCTCCACTATCGAGTAGATTACTAGCATCCGATTCATAAGTAATATAACGACCATCTGAACTAATTTTAGGATCACCACTGAAGCCATTTGCTACAACTCCACTAGAATTGGTATCAACGCGCGTACTCTGCCCACTATCTCTGTCGTGTACAATTATTCCGTTAGCGCTGTTTTGATAAACGACAAAGAGACCATCTTCACTGATATCTGGTGTAAAGGAGTTACGGTTAATTGCGCCTGAATTGATGATTTCTGTCGTATGAGTTTGTCGGTCATGTACAAAGATATCGATACCATCGTGAGTATCTCCCGTCGCTAAATTATCAGCTTCAGAAATAAAGCTCACAAAACGACCATCTGCGCTAATACTAGGTGCAAAGCTATTGCTACCTACACTGGCTTCAGCACCCGTAGAGCTAATATTGACTCGTTCTGTTGCTCCTGTTTGACGATCACGTACAAAAATATCTCCACCTCCGTTTATCTCCCCAAAATTACTTCTGCTCCGATTATTATCTTGTGGCACCAGATTACTTGCCAAGGACTCAAAAGCGATAAATCTGCCGTTTTCACTAATAGCCAATGAGCTTGTGCCATTAGAATATATTGCTTGACCCACACTGCTGTCTGCGTTGCCTTCAACTCCTTCTGAGCTAATACTTATCCGTTCAATGGTTCCTGTGTAACGGTCATAGACATAAGCATCAATACCACTACTGAAAGTATCTTCAGGCACCAGACGCAGATGGGAAAGGAATGCCACATACCTATTATTTCCACTAATTATACTTCGGTCATCCCCCGTACTTCCGATATCAACAAGTTCAATTGAATTGCCTGTTTCTTCAGTAACTGTGATATTGACCCTCCCAATATCACTATTGCTACTCCCATCACTTATGGTGTAATCAAAGCTATCTCCACCAATAAAACCATTTTCAGGAATAAACACAAAGGTATTACCTGTTTGTATAATGTCCCCATGTGCTGGATTAGTGTGATTAATAACACTTAAAGTATCATTTTCTGGATCTGTATCGTTTAATAAAACATTAATTGGACTTGAGGTAGTATTAACGGACGTAGTGACATCATCATCATTCGCAACCGGTAGCTGGTTTTGTGATTCTCTTATAGAAATTAACATTTGTTGGACAGTAGCTCCCCCTTTACCGTCCGATGCTGTTATTTCAACTTCGTATATATTGTCACTATTTTCATCAACAGGGTTGTTGAAAATAGGAGCATTTTGAAAGCTTAGTTGTTTAGGTTCATCAATAGAGAATTGAGATTGATCAACTCCCCCTGAAATACTGAAAGACAATGTATCACCATCGGGATCAGTACCTGTTAAAGTAACCACACTCAGATTATTTTGTACGATACTAATGGTACTTACCGAAGTGATAACTGGATTAGAATTTTCAGAAGCAGAGTAGGTAAAAAACTGCCCTCCTGATTTAAAAGCTATCACTTGACCATCTGCACTGATACTCGGAAACCAATTGCGTAAAGCAGTATTTAAGGGAGAGCCATCACTGATGAGTATCGTGTCTCCAGTATTTCGGTCATGAAGGAAAACATCGCCAATAACAAGGTTGCTCTTTGACTCAAAGGCTACAAAGCGACCGTCTCCACTTATCCTGGCCTGTGAACTATTTGTTAATAAATTTTCATTATTGTGTTGAAAACCAATGCTGACTCTTTCAGTTTGACCAGTAACTCGGTCATGTACAAAAATATCACTGACTACGTCGTTATCATCTGGTATCAGATTGGAAGCAGAAGAGTTAAAAGCAACATAGCGTCCATCATTGCTAATACTTGGCTCATGCGCTCCCGCATTAGCTTGCCCTCCTGAACTACTGACACTGACTCGTGTAGTCAGCTCGGTAACAAGGTTACGAACAAAAATATCATTCTGCCCATTAGTATCACCAGCAACTATATTACTGGCAGAGGACGAGAAGGCTACATAGCGACCATCATTACTGATACTTTGACTGCTACTAGGGGCATTTCCTTGTGTGCCAGTTGAAGATACACTAACTAGCTTAGTTTCACCTGTGTCACGATCGTGGACAAATACATCGAAAGTACCGTTGGTATCACCTGCTACGAGGTTACTGGCTCTAGAATTAAAGACTACATAGCGACCATCCCCACTGATGCTGGGTGAATCACTACTACTACTTGCTTCGTCACCATTAGAGTTAATACTAACGCGTTCTGTCAGCCCAGTGCTACGATCATGTACGTAAATATGAGTTCTCTGACTTGGGTTCTCTCCTACTACCAAATTACCCGCAATAGACTCAAAGGCTACGTATCTACCATTAGCACTAATGCTGGGGTTGAGGCTAAGTCTATCTCCTTCGTCTCCATTAGAATTAATGCTAACTCGTTCAGTCTGACCAGTATCTTGATCATGCACAAAAATATCATGGTTTCCATTGTTATCAGACGATACTAAATTGTTAGCCGCAGAATCAAAGGCAACATAGCGTCCGTCTGAGCTAATACTCGAATAGACACCTGAGTTATTTCCTGCGCTTCCAGAAGAGTTAACACTTACCCTTTTTATATCTGCATATGCTTGCGGTGTCTGAAAAATCAGCACCACTATTGTTAAGATAAGTATTTTAGTCATTGTAATCTGAGAAAAAAAAAGAGAAGAAGAGCTGTCAAAAACACGTTGAAATATCATAGCAAGCCACCAAGAGTCGAATTAGTTATAATTTTTGTGACAGAAAAATTTTTCTGTCATTTTCACGGTCAAGTCTTTCATTTTGCATACCCTCTCATCTTTGCAATTATTCGGTTTAAGTTGATGCGCTTCGTACTGAAAATTGCTCCTGCATTTCCAGCACTTTTACCATCCATGGCGGGCGTCTGATCGTGCTCCTGCATTTCCAGCATACGTGCCATCCATGGCGTTAACTTTTCTATTACGACTTTAAGCGGCGTCTAACTAACCCCAATAGCATCAG
>CAZNYF010000055.1:0-1452 GCA_964577195.1 uncultured Thiotrichales bacterium
TCGATAGTATTTTAACCGATTTGAGCGAAGCCAGTGGCGCTGTTTATATTCCTGATCCACCCTGGAATAATCACTTGAATTCACGCTTAATGACCTTTCAACCCCTCGGCGGTTGCGCCATGGGAGAAGATGCCAGCAAGGGTGTGACCAACCATCGTGGTCAAGTTTTTGCGGATAAACAAGGCACCGATATTCATGTCGGATTGTATGTTGCCGATGGTGCATTAATGCCAATGTCTCTGGGTTCCAGTCCTTTACTGACCATCACTGCGTTAGCCGAAAGAAATATGCTTTTATTGGCTGCCGAATATGGTTGGACGATCAATAATAAAATCAACCATGAAAAAATTGACACTGATCAAAGCGACACTGATGCTGTAGACGCGGCTAAACATTCCAGTTTTCCCACTTTGAACAGTACTGAAACAATTGCAGGATTTTGGTCACCCGAATCGGGAGAAGATTCAGATTACCAAGTGGCATTACACGCTGGCGAAGACAATCAACAAACATTCGAGTTAATTATAAATATCGACCATAGAGATGTTGAAGATGAAGCTGCGGGTATTCTCTTTACCGGTTCGGCAAGGGTGCCAGCCCTGAGTGACGATACGCTGGAACTGTCGCAAGGAATCATTTATCCGGAAAAAGATAATCCTGAAAAATCACCTGTTACCTATCGAGTGATAATAGCCAACGACCGCAACGAAAAATGGCAATTTGAGGGATATAGTGTTGCTCAAGACAAAACAGAGAATTCAGCTGATCAAGTAGAAAACCAGATTTATTTTACCCTTTGTAAATTACCGGATGATACCGAAAACGCAGTATCTGAATTTGTTGGTAAAGGTATTTTAGGCTTTAAAGCCTAGTTGGGTAAGCTTTTATATTCCATTATACAGATACGCTGGTTAATTTGACTACGCAACATTCTCCCCGTATTATCTTTAATAATATCAATGCTCTACACTCAATTCTGCTACTCAAGGTTTAAAATGAATAACTCCAAAACGCGTTATTATATATTACTCCCGTTACTGATTATGTTGTTTGGAACCTCCTGTGCCAAACGCTATGATCCAGAAGAAGTCTGTACTGCTAAATGGATTAAACCCCGTGTAGATCAAGCTATGGCAGACTTTAAAGAAGGCGCAGCATCAGCTTTTGAAACGCTGGGTAAAACTTCTGAAAAAGTAGCTGCTAAAGGTGAACTCGGACAGTTTGATAAAATATCAGCAATGATTTCTCTCGCAAGCCTGGCGTATAAATTTAAAAACGGGGATGCCGTTAAAGACTTGAGAATTCTGGGCGATACCTGCAAAGACCCTAAGTTAGTTAGCAAAGCATTTTCTGGATACCTGGAAGAGCAGGGCGCACCAAAATCTATTATTCAGTTACTCAATGATGTTGATGCTTTCCAAAAGCTGATAGCAGAAGGAACTTAACCTTAAG
>CAZNYF010000055.1:1552-10293 GCA_964577195.1 uncultured Thiotrichales bacterium
ATACGCCGCGAGAAATAGAAGAATTGGTAAAATGGACAGCCAAGGCTATTGATGAGGCATCAATGTGAAGTTACTTATTTATCTACTTCTCTTTCTAAAAATGGCTAAGTAGTCTTTAAACCAGAACATTCGATTACGACGTTTACCTGTTAGCTCTTCCAGTACACCATATTTAACCAAATCATTAATTAAATAAGTCGCCGTATTGGTTTCTACAGCCAATAATTTACTGACCATTTTAATATTCATTACAGGTTGTTGGTAAAGTGTCTTCATTAAGATCTGTGCGTTATTTTGCCTGCGAGTGCTAAAACGTGGCAATACTTCACGTTCAAGTGATTCTTTTAGTGACAAAATATCTTTAAACACCTGTATCGAATGTTTTGCTGTTTGATGTACACCAAACAAGAAAAAAACCAGCCATTCGCGCATCTGGTTTTTTTCGCGCACTGCCATTAGCCGATCAATATATTCCGTTTTATGACGCTCAAAATAATCAGACAAGTACAGTGCAGGCTTATCTAATAACCCAAAGTTGGCAAAATACAGCGCAATCATCAGACGCCCTAAACGACCGTTACCGTCGAGAAAAGGATGAATCGTCTCAAACTGATAATGTAAAATTGCAACCTTAATTAAATGCGGTATGTGCAATTGATCATTATAAATAAACTTCTCTAAATCACCCATTAAATCAGGCACATCATTAGGGTGAGGTGGGACAAACACCGCATTTTTTAAACTCACTCCAATCCAGTTCTGACTGCTACGAAACTCGCCGGGCTGTTTTGTTTCACCCCTTACCTCTTGCATTAGAATTTTATGGGTGTTTTTTAATAAGCGATTTGATAAAGGCAGGGTTTCCAACTGTTTAATCGCAGCATTAATCGCTTCAATATAATTTTGCACCTCAACCCAATCATCACGCTTTTCAGGCGCAATATCCTCTACCTCAAGAAACGCCTCCTCAATATTCGTTTGCGTACCCTCCAAACGGCTGGATTCGGTAGCCTCCTTGGTAATATGCATACGAATAAAAAAATCAACATCAGGCACTAGCTGAGAAAAAGCGTTTAACTCACCCAAGGCACGATCAGCCTCACTCAACAACGTGAGCACTTCACCATCGGCAATCTCCCACGGGTGCTCAATCAAGCTAGGCGCAAAGCTTTTATACTGATACTGCTGTTGATATTGACCCGATAGGTAGTCGTTTATATTCACGTTATTTCAGAAAATAGTATAGTTTCTATAGTTAGGCTATCCATTATGTCAGAAACTGGCCAATTTCACCACAAATTTCAGAAACAGGGTGACTTTCTGTAATAGCGGGAACGTGATATCAGAAACCACTCAACCTTTTGTTATTTCGCGCTAATGCCACTTAATACAGTGACTGCATAACGCCATCTATGTTCGTTAAAACAGCATGATTATTAAACCGTAACACCTTCAAGCCCAACCCATTCAAAACCGTATCGCGTGCTTTATCACGTTGTAAATGTTCTGGCTCAAGATGCTGCGCACCATCAATTTCAACTACCAACTTAATTTTAGGCGCATAGAAATCCACAATAAAATTCTCAATCGGTTTTTGCCGATAAAAAGGAACCTCTAAAATCTGCTTTCGACGGACACGCGACCAGATCAAGCGTTCTGCATCTGTCATGTTTTTGCGTAAATTACGTGCGTGATTTTTATTTTTTGGATTGTAGTTCACCATTGTATGTCCTCCTGATTTTTCAAATCCCCCTCAATCCCCCTTTTACAAAGGGGGAGGCTGGAATGGGTTTTAATAGAAAATGGAAGCTCAACAAAGTCACGCTCTAGCTCCCTCCTTTAGCAAAGGAGGGCTGGGGAGGATTTAAATCTAATTTTTTGAGCATTTGTTTCTCGATGCAATTAGCGCCGCCCCGTAAGCGGCTTCAGAATGTTGTGACTTGATGACGGGGCAACCCAGAAGACTTTGCCGAATACGTTGCCAGGGTTGATTGGCAGCGCCGCCGCCGGCTGTGTAGATTTGCTTTGGTTGTGGTGCGCCGAGTTGTTGCAGTCTTTGATAGGCGAGTTTTTCAATGCCGGCAATTCCTTCCAGTAGCCCTTGTAGGAAACGGATAGGTTGAGCGGAGACGTCTGGTTCCAGTTGCGTTTGCATTTCGGGATCATTGAGTGGAAACCGTTCGCCTTTTCCGGGGAGCGGGTAGTAGTTTAGGTCAGTGGATTTGTCTGGATTGATTTTTGAGGATAGATCTCTAATTTCTTCAATGCTGAAGTGTTGTAGTAAGGCCGCTCCGCCGGAATTGGAAGCGCCTCCGGCTAACCAGCGGTTGCCGAATTTGTGGCTGTAGACACCATATTTAGCCGAGAAGATTGGGCGTTCCGAGATCACTTTAGTCACCAGCGTGCTGCCTAGAGAGGTGACTGCATCCCCCACATCGTTTGCTCCGGTGGCGATGAAGGCGGCGATGCTGTCGGTGGTGCCTGCCCGAATGCTGATAGAGCGGGATAAGCCGAGTTCGGTTGCGCATTTGGCATCTATGATCCCCATTTCCTTACCCGGCGCGAGCACTTTTGGGAGTTGTTCTATCGGCAATCCTAGCCGGGTTAACCATTCTGGCCAAGTTTCGTTGACTGGGTCGTAGCCTAATTTGAGGACGTTGTTGTAGTCGCTGATTCCGAATTGATTGCACAGGCGGTTGGCAATCCAGTCAGCTTGATGTAATGGTCTAAGATTGGCGGGATGCTCTGATGATTCATGCAGCCAAAGCCATTTGGCAAGGCTGGATGAAACGCCCTGTGCGCCGCTGCTGTCGGGAGCGATGGCGTGGATACGTTCGGCTTGTTGTCTGGCGCGGGTATCATGGTACATCAGCGCAGTTGTGGCCGGTATTCCTTGTTGATCACAGAGGAGAACGGTTCCCGAGGTACCATCAATAGCGATGCTGGTGATTTCGGCACGCAAGGCTTTTGGGAGTTGCTTAATAACCGTGGTGAGCGATTGCCACCAGGTCTCGGGGGATTGTTCCTGCCAACCGGGTTGGGGCGATTGAGTGGTATTACCGGATACGGATGTGGTTGCTAGCGCAGTACCTTGCGCATCAATCACGCAAGCGCGGGTGCCTGAGGTTCCAAAATCTATTCCCAGCGCCAGCATCAGTGATCCTTTAGCGTTATCAGATTAGAGTTGCGGGAATACTGCGGCAGCGGCTTCAAGCGTGGCTTCGATATCAGCATCACTATGCGCGCTGGAGATAAATCCTGCCTCATAAGCCGATGGTGCGAGATTGATGCCCCGATCCAGCATGCCGTGAAAGAACTGCTTGAATCGCTCCACATCACAGTTGGTTGCTTGAGCAAAAGTGGTGACTTTATCCGCATCCGTAAAAAACAGCCCAAACATTGCGCCGACTTGTGATGTGGCGAAAGGTATTTTGGCTTCGTCAGCGATGGATTGCAGACCGCTTAGAAGCTTGGCCGCTTTTTCAGTCAGTGCATCATAAAAACCAGTTTGCGAAATAATTTCCAGATTCTTAAGCCCAGCGGTCATGGCGATGGGGTTGCCTGACAAGGTTCCCGCTTGATAGACCGGCCCGATAGGCGCCAGTTGCTCCATAATTTCCCGTTTGCCACCAAACGCACCAACCGGCATACCTGCACCAATGACTTTGCCCAAAGTGGTGAGATCCGGAGTGATGCCATAAAGAGTTTGAGCGCCACCAAGTGCGACGCGGAAGCCAGTCATGACTTCATCAAAAATGAGAATGCTTTGATGTTGGTCGCAGACATCGCGTAAGCCTTGCAAAAATCCATCCACCGGAGGAATGCAGTTCATATTGCCAGCCACAGGTTCGACGATCAGGCAGGCGATTTGATCGCCGACTTCTGCAAACAGCTGTTCCACTTGTTCGAGATTGTTGAATTCAACTGTCAGCGTGTGTTCCGCCAGTGATGCAGGAATGCCAGGGGAACTGGGGACGCCTAATGTCAACGCACCAGAACCGGCTTTCACCAGCAAGGAATCGCCATGGCCGTGATAACAGCCTTCAAATTTGACGATTTTATCGCGGCCGGTCGCACCTCTGGCAAGCCGAATTGCGCTCATGGTGGCTTCGGTGCCGGAACTCACCATGCGTACCATATCCATGCTGGGTAACAGCTCACAGACATTGTTAGCCATGGTGACTTCAAGCTCAGTGGGCGCGCCAAAACTTAGTCCGTTGTCGGCTGCCTGTTTTACTGCGCTAATGATTTCAGGGTGCGCATGCCCCGTAATCATGGGTCCCCAGGAGCCAACATAGTCGATATACCGTTTGCCATCGACATCGTATAAATAGGCACCTTCAGCACGTTCGATGAATACCGGGTCGCCACCAACACCGTTGAATGCGCGAACGGGTGAATTGACACCACCGGGAATGACTTTTTGGGCATTAGCGAAAAGTTGCGCGGATTTTGACATACTGGTTCCTGTTCAGTCGTGGATGCGTAGAATATCTGATTTTGAGAGAGTTTTTTATCTTCTTCTGGTTACACGCTGCAGAGATCTGTCGAGACACTATACTAACCTTTGACAACATATTGATTTATCGAACAATTTACTTATGGTGAGAACCAGTGCTGGTTCCTCAAGGTTAAGTCTGGATGAGGATCACATTGTTGCTATTCTCTCATTGTGAGAGAAAAGTCAGTTTGTTACGATTTTGTGTCGTTAAAACGATGAACTTCACTATTTCAGTTGCATTAGCAGCTTAAACTATCAACTCAATCAATTATTTTTAGCATGAACACTTCAACCATGAGCAAGTCAGTAGACTTTGGCCAAATCCTCAAACTGATGAGACCCCATCAGTACGTGAAAAATCTGTTTATTTTCACACCTTTATTCTTCGACTTGCAGTTTACAGAAACTGATTTGTTGATGAAGGCGTTGGTGGCATTTATCGCATTTTCTCTTGCCGCCAGTGGTATCTATATCTTTAACGATTATCTGGATATTGAGGAAGACAGACAGCACCCTAAAAAATGTAAGCGGCCGCTTGCCTCTGGAGCGGTATCACCCAGAGTAGCAATGGTGGTGGCAGTGTTGCTATTTGTGATCTCTGCTGTGGTAATGACCGCATTGTCGCCACAGGCGGGAATGATTATGGCAGCCTACGTGGTGATGAATTTTGCTTATAGCTATCGCTTAAAACATATTGCGATATTGGATATTACAATTATTTCCATTGGTTTCATCTTACGAATTTTTGTTGGCTCAGTGGTCACCGGTGTACCGCTTTCCATGTGGATTGTCATCATGACGTTTCTGCTCGCATTGTTTATGGCATTGGCGAAACGGCGTGACGATATCCTGATCTATATGGATACCGGTAAGAAGATGCGTAAAGTGATTGATGGCTATAATTTGAAATTTCTCGACACTGCGATGGCAATCATGGCGGCGGTTGTGATTGTTTCTTATATCCTTTATACCAATTCGACAGCGATTAGTCTGCGTGAAAATGGAGAGTTACTCTATTTGACATCGTTATTTGTAATTGTTGGTATCTTGCGCTATTTGCAAATCTCTTATGTTGAAGAGGCCAGTGGTTCTCCGACCAAAGTATTGCTAACAGATCGGTTTACTCAATTGAATCTAGTCGGTTGGGTCGCCGTCTTTTTCTGGATTTTATACTTATAGCTCGACTATTGTTGGCGTTGTTACAATGCCAAGAGATCCGGGCATACCATTAGATGAGCACTTAAGGGACTAAGACACAGTGAAACACCAAAACTTTCAAAGCTGGGGTCGATACCCGAAAGTGCCAAACACTGTTCACGAGTTCAATCAGCCTGAAGATTTACAGGTACTCATCAGCCAATATAAGCAGCAAATCCCCTACGGCAATGGCCGTAGCTATGGCGATAGTGCGCTCAATGAAGAGCTGATTTATATGAAGCCGCATCGGTATATCAAAGAGTTTGATGAGGATGCAGGTGTTTTGCATTGCGAATCCGGGTTGTTGCTTTCTGAAATTCTTGATGTGTTTGTTTCGCGTGGCTGGTTTTTGGTTGCGACACCCGGGACGAAATTTGTCACTGTTGGCGGTGCGATCGCCAGTGATGTGCATGGCAAAAACCATCATTTAGTAGGAGCCTTCAGCGATTCTCTCATCGAGTTCACATTGATGTTACCTAACGGTGAGATTAAAACTTGCTCTAAAACTAAAAATGTTGAATTATTCCAGGCGACCTGTGGCGGGATGGGTTTGACCGGTGTCATTCTGGATGTAAAATTATATTTACAGCCCATTAAATCGGCTCAAATTAATCAAACTACTATTAAAACCAAAAATCTCGCTGAGACATTTGCGGCGTTTGATGAATACGCCGATGCAACTTATTCAGTAGCATGGATTGATTGTATGGCAAAAGGTGATCAGCTGGGCCGTTGCTTGTTGATGCTGGGTGAGCATGCTGAAGGTGGAGGGCTGGATTATGCAGGTTCATCCAAACTCAATATGCCCATTGAACTGCCTTCTAAAACGTTGAATAACTACACGGTTAAAGCATTTAATGCGCTCTACTATGGAAAAGTACGCAAATCAAAATTGCGAAATCAGATCGGTATTGATCCATTCTTTTATCCACTGGACTCGATTACCAATTGGAATCGAATTTACGGGCGCAATGGCTTTACTCAATACCAGTTCGTACTGCCTCAAGAATCCAGCGAAGCGGGTTTGACTAAAATATTGCAGCAAATAGCGTCTTCTGGAAAAGGCTCATTTCTGGCTGTGTTGAAATTATTTGGGAAAGGCAATGAAAATTGGCTTTCGTTCCCCAAAAAAGGCTACACCTTGGCGCTGGACTTTAAAATTGAAGCCAGTGTCTTTGAATTACTGGATAAGTTAGATGACATTGTGGTGGAACATGGTGGACGTATTTATCTAGCAAAAGATGGCAGGATTTCAAGATCAAATTTTGAAACCGGTTACGATAAAATTGACCAATTTCGAGAATTACGAGAAAAATATCAAATGAACGAACACTTTAATTCAGTTCAATCGAACCGACTAGGACTTTAAAATGGGTTATGTACTAATTATAGGCTCTAAAAGCGATATCGCGAAAGCACTTGCTGAAAAATATGCACAAGCTGGATTTAACCTGTACCTTGCAGCACGAAACTCTGTGCAGCAGGAAAGTTTTTCCAATGATCTAAAAATTCGGCACAAAATTAAAGTTGAATGTCTGGATTTTGATGTTATTAAATATTCTAGCCACCAATCTTTCTATGAGGGATTGGCTGAAAAACCGGTTGGTTTAATATTGGTTGCAGGATACCTTGGCGATCAGGATAAAGCTCAGAGTGACTTTGAAGAAAGCCAGAGAATTATAGATACAAATTATACCGGGCTAGTGAGCTTGACCAATATTATCGCCAATGATTTTGAGAATAAAGGTGAGGGTTTTATTGTTGGTGTAGGTTCTGTGGCCGGAGATCGGGGGCGGAAATCCAATTATATCTATGGCTCAGCCAAAGGCGCGCTTGCAACTTATTTGTCAGGTTTAAGGAATCGGCTTTATGATCATAATGTTCAGGTGCTGACGGTTAAACCCGGGTTTGTAAATACGGCAATGACTGCTGGTATGGATTTGCCTAGTGCATTGACTGCCGAGCCTGAAGAAGTCGCTAATGATATTTTCAAAGCACAACAAAATAAAAAGAATATTATATTTACTAAATGGCACTGGCGCTGGGTAATGAAAATCATCACTACAATTCCAGAATTTTTGTTTAAGCGGTTGAGTATTTAGCTTTGTCTGAAATACTTACAAAGCATACAGATCAAAAGGCAAGCATTGCGTTTTTTGATTTTGACGGCACTATCACCAGTCAAGATAGCTTAGCTTGCTTTCTTAAAGAAACGATTGGGATACCTCGGTTTTATTTGGGCGTCTTTAGTATGATGCCCGTATTAGTTGCTTACAAACTAAAGATCCTCTCCAATCATGACGCCAAAGAAAAATTTATTGCGCACTATTTCAAAGGCTGGAAAGCGGATGACTTCAAGAAATCGGCGGATAATTATTCCAAAAACAGAATAGACTTTATTGTTAGACCTGATGCTAGAGAAAAGCTGAAATGGCATCAAGACCAAGGGCATAAAATTGTTGTTGTTTCGGCATCAATAGAATCCTGGTTGCAGTTATGGTGTGATAATAATCAATATGAATTAATTGGTACAAAGCTAGAAATAAAAAATGGAGAAGTCACAGGTAAATTTTCTACCAGAAATTGTTATGGTCAAGAGAAAGTGAACAGAATTACTAACGACTACTCTTTGGAAGATTACACAGATATCTATGCGTATGGTGATAGCAGGGGAGATCGGGAAATGATTGCTATTTCCAATCATCCTAATTACCGCCAATTTAAAATGAAATAATTTCAACCAGATAAATAAACGGTTTTAGTGCGAAGCTAGAAGCTTTAAACCTAGAAAAATTAGTTGAGCAGACTTCGGTGATCCAACTGATTTTTCTAGGTTAAATAAACAACTAAAACAAAATTTAACTAAAAGTAACGGAATGCTAATGTCTTCTAAACACACCAATCTATATATCGCGTGGGTACCCTTTCAAAGGCGCGCCCAGTCGCTTGCGGCTTCGTTTGATTTGAAGGCTTGCTATTATCACTTTGACTGGGGTGAACGCGGAAAGTTGTTTCGTTTAATGTCATGGTTTGCAAAAGGTGC
>CAZNYF010000055.1:10393-16577 GCA_964577195.1 uncultured Thiotrichales bacterium
AGAGATCCTTTACCTACATTGAATGTGCCAGATGGAATTGAAGAAGTTGCGGGCATTTCTTTGAAAGATGACTATGCATTGGTTCCGGGGAGCATGGCAGAGGATGAGCCGTTGGAAGAGTTGTTTGATGCTGCTCGTGCTTTGCCCGATACGCTGGTTGTTCTCACTTGGTTCTATGAAAGGCTCCCGGAAGAATTACGCTCTAAAGCGCCTGAGAATATCCGTTTTACCGGGTTTTTAGATGAGCCAGACTTTAACGCTCTGTATGCGAATGCCAATGTTGCTATCGTTTTAACTACACGAGAAGGAACACAGCCAAGTGGTGCTTCGGAAGCCATATCTCTTGGGATTCCTTTAGTTGTTTCGGATATCAGTACCACTCGACGTTTGTATCAAGATAATCCGATTTATGTCGATAACTCAGCTGAGTCGATTACAGCAGGAATTAGCGAAGCGCTATCAGATTATGATAAATGGTCCGGACGAGTTTCAACGTTAAGGACTGAACTAACAACGGAAGCCGAGCTCCAAATCGCAGCAGTTAAATCTGCATTGGCGTAAGGTGGTTCAACTGTAATTTCCTGCAAACGCGATTTCCACTTTGTATTTTCGTATTGAACCAGAATTGAGTCCAATAGAATTAAGTTGTACTTCTATTGAATTAAAATCTGACTCAGGACGCTTTGAGAAGTTTTCGTAGTCCTCTTAATGGTGTTTTAAGTGCAGAAGTATAGGGAGATTCACGCAAAAAACGCTTTGAATCAAGCCTGGTTTTATGCAAGATAGCAATGGGTGAAGGTAGCATAATGCTACCTTCACTCATTTTAATTTCGCCGGTCGAGAAGCTGGGTTTATAGACCTCTTTGCCTTTGCCCAAATCAATTAGTGCTACTCCTTCATTTGCCATAGATTCAGCAAGGTTAAGCAACAAAAGACCGCCTGGAGAGTATTTTGAAAATTTCGGGTTGTAGGTTGGAAACCACCAATGACACACAGTAGATGATCTCATTCCAAAATGAGCAGCTACAATCTCATCTCCAGCGTATAGAACAGAAAGCATACCGGTAAGATCGTTGGATTTAATTTTCCATATTTTTTCCAACAGTGATCGAGTCCAGCCCCAATCAAGAAAATCTGGTGCTCCTGTGCGTATACATTGATCCCGTTTCCAATCAATTACCTGTTGAAAAGCGACGTCGCTTTGTGAATAAGTTTCAAATCTGAGCGGCCCAATTTCTCTTTCCAGTTTTCTTCCTTTTCTTTGAAACTGAGCCAGACGTTTAGAGCCAGAAGTTTTTTTTGTTTTTAGATAATCATCAAATCCTTCACTAATATCCATTGTGAGTGATATATCATTCTGGTGGTGGTAAGACCCAGAAGGCTTTTGACTTAAAAGAAGGTGGTCAAAATCCCACCTCTTTAAATTACACCCGCGTAAAACATCAGAGATATCCCATTCTTTATTCGGGGAAATAATTAACCCTTGATAATCTGACATTCTGCCTCCGACGGGTTCAGCAAAATGATTTTTTCTTAGCTGAAACGGGAAGAATCCGATAATTTTTGATTCTTCTTCCATTACACCCAGATAGATATCGTTTCTTACTGAAGCTACGGCTTCAATATATTCGATACTGAAATAAGGGTTGGCTAGGTCAGGGTTTGTTTTTTGTAATTCCTGCCATTTTATGCGAATGCCTTGATCAACTTCTTGAGCAGATATGGTTCTTATTTTCATGATTTATTAACTCTGTAATCAACCGTAAGCACGGCCAAATAATTTAATACTCAGGGCAGGAAAAGCACCGCTCATCCATAACTTTATGTCCAGAAGAGAATCGTTGGCTGTCAGTCGAGGAATTGCACTCAGGTTCGAAGAATGACTAACCAAGTCAACCGGGTATACTGCCAAAGAGGAGTGTAGACCTAGCTCCTTAGTGGTTTTACGAATAAATAAATTGTGTAGCCCATATGGATATGAAAAGTATTTTGCTTTGGATCCCAGTGCTGATTCGTAATCTAGTTGGCACCGCCTAATTTCTTCTTTGACTTCTTTCCTACTTAACGCAGTCAGATTTAAATGGTCCCGAGTGTGTAAACCAATTTCAATCAAAGGGAACTGCGTTTTAAGTTGCTGAACTTCATTCCAATTTAAGGTCAATCTAGGTGGCGGTAGTAAGTCTGGGCTTAATTGCTCATTGATATTATTGAGAAGTAACTTACGGGTATCGTAGTCAGCGTCCATTAATGAACTTTTTACACAATCGTAAGCTTGTAGTAACGACTCTTGATCAAGCAAGTCAAAAGATAGACCATCAATTTTTAATTGATGGTGCCGACGAAAAGAAAAAATACTATATATTTCATCGATCCATTGGGAATCTCCGCGCTCAACATACCCTGTGCATATAAAAACCGTTGCTGGTAATTGGTATTTTTCTAGTATAGGTGCTGCTAATGTTAAATTATCAAGATAACCGTCATCAAATGTAATAACTACTGATCTCTTGGGAAGAGGTTGTCCGCTATTTAGAGAGCTGACTAGCGTTTCCATACTGATTACATTGCATTTATTTTTCAAGAATTTAATGTGGGACTCAAAATCTTTGACACTAATGGTATTGTCTGGATCGATATACGGAGCTAAGGTTGAATCAACCACGCTATGGTACATTAAGACTGCGGCATGTTCGCGCTTCTCACTGACCATTTGAAAAACGCGCGCTAAACCGGAAAAGTAAAGCGTGCGTTGCGCGTAGCACAGAAATTTACGTTTTAATGAAGGCCTGCGCTTATTAAGCAAAGGGTGTTTATTCATTTGTTTAGTTCCCAAATAGGTTTTCGCACTAGAAGCCGTGTATTTTTTTGATGATTACGGCTCTGCTTTTATTAGTATTCTTATATGATGCAAAAGCTAAGACTTTATTTACGTCAAAAAGTTTCCTCTCTAGTGATTAGGAAACAGACTTATTTGAATTATTATTTGAGTTGTCTTAAAAAATGTGACGAGCCTTTTACATTGGGTGTATGCGCACCAGCTTTGAAATTTCAAACAACGCAGTCTATGGCTACGTGAGCGCGCAGAGTCTAGGTCAATTGGGTGTGAACAGGAGAATCGGACGACAAATAAGGAGGGCTTTCTGAGCGAGTGGGTAATGCTTGTTGAGCTTGATGTGGGTGAAATATTTACCAAGTAAAAAAATTTCTGAGTATGCTATGGATACTTAATGAATCTATGATTTAGTCAAGAGTTGACACCTCATGGCTAAAAAGTCTGTGCTATCCGTTTTCACCCTGGGAGCCACTATTGCACGCAATTTGAGCCTTGGGTTTAATACTTTAGACGCAATCTGCTCCATTGAGGATGAATAGAGATGCTCTATAGTAAAATCGATCAAATAGATAAATGGTGAAACCATGCTCTAAGGGTATACCGCTGCTTTTGTTCTAGATTTCCGCAGACGGCGAAATATTTTGCCCTAAGACCAGTACACGTGTTGATAATTACTGGGAGAGTCTAGAGGGCGTTGCTTGCATCGGTAGCAATTGGAGGCATTCATTTTATTCCGCTAGTTTCAGCGTTCACGCAGATGATGATACTTGGCTGTTATCTAGAATGTATCCGTTATTCAAATACATAGAGTGATAAATTTCTTCCAAATTTTGTTCTGCTCCAGTCACGCTTTGACTTGAAAGCGTTCATAATAATCGCATTGGAGTCTTTTAAATGTCGTTTGGTCGTGTCATCAATTAAAAATATTTTATTACCCGTTGACGAGTTTAGTATTTCTTCACTGAGGCGAGTGAAGCCATTATCGTCGGTTGCTTTGTCATACACGATGATGGAAAGGCTGTGTGTGTCAGCAACGGTGTAGTAATGCGGCTCTTGGTAGAGTGAGGTGTAGGATACCAGTACATCATTTTCACCTATGTCTGTTAAAACTTTACTATTGAGTTCAGGGATCATCATTCTGCGGCTATGGGTGTCAGCATGGAAATAGAAGTTGTAGAAACCTAATCCGATTACAAATACGTACGCAGCAGCAGTTATGTAACCTGGTTTGAAACGTAAAATCTCTCTAAACATAGCTGCGATCAATATTAAATAAGCACCTAATGCTGCGATAAGAAATTTCTCACGAATGACGGTGTATCCGGTCTGTGCCATTAGAAAGGTAAATGCAGATGGAACTAAAATATAGGTTAAAAGCAGTGCAGTATTTTTTGGTTGCTTTTTAAGCAGTATGAAAAACCCAATGAGAAAGCCTAGCGCAATAAGCGCAATAGAAGAAAAAATTAAAAGGTTGTCCCTAACAAGTTGCTGAATTGGAATATTCCGTGACATTGTTAAGTCAGGGATTTGAAAGGTGTTATAGCCAAATGTAAAAGAGAATAGGGTGCGTATCGTAAAATTGAGTACTTCGACGGGCTGTCCGGCATCCGTTAGTTTGGTAGAGATAGTGTCGTATGCAAATATCTCCATTAATGATCGAATGACAAAAGGAGTAACAAGAATAATGATTGCAAGTGAGTACTTGGTGAGTTTTCTTTTCTTTAGCAGATAAAAAACCGCTCCAATAGCCAGTTGTCCAAGAAACGTGAGGCGAGTTAACAGGCCAAAAACTGAAATAACAACCAGAGAGGCAGAGGTGCTGACGGTTTCCTTCATCAGTTGGCGATTGAGCATGTATAAAAATGCAATTCCCCAAAAAGACAGCGCCGTGTATGGGCGTCCTTCACCACTAAACTCTATGAGAATTGGAGAAAATGTTGCAATGATCATTGCAAGATATTTTACTTCTTTGCCAAATAGATCATTCGCTAGTAAACCAATGAAAAAAATGGTGCCTAATCCAAATAGAATGCTTGGCAAACGGATACCCCAGGCTTCTCCTACAACCAGATGACCTAACCGAGCTAGCATCGGTTGGACATCAAGAATGGTCGCCGGCTTTCCTGTCAGTGCCACGGGATCACCAAGCACTGCTTCTTTGTAGGTTATGAATTCGTCTTCCCAAATACCGCCACTGATATTAGGCACGATCATTAACAAGGCGACGAGTAGTATCAGCGCTGTTAAAATCCAGCTATTCTTTGATAGAAAAGAGATGATTCCGGGTTTAGTTTTTGTGCTATCTAAAAAGGCCATGTTGAGTACGGTTTTAGTTTTTATTTGAACAGGTGTATTGTGGCTGCCAAGGTTCTAGCAACTTCTACCATTTCAGGATCGAGCCTGGCTTTACTGACTTTTCCAATTAAAGCATCAGAGAGGTCTGTAACCACACGAGGCGTCCAGGTTGTATATAACACCCCTAAAAGGTTTTCTCCGCTATCTCGTTTAGCTTGCTTGAGAAATAGCTCCGCTGCGAGCAAATCTTTGAATGGCGAGACGATGACTCTAAAGCCTTTATCTTTAAATCTTTTGGGCCAGGGGTAGGAAGAATTTCGGGTATAGTTCCAACTTACCATGATGATATCTTTAGGTATCAAATCGATTGCTTGCTCTACGTCAATGTCTTCGTGGCGACCCTCCAGCATGTCTGACCACATCATCATTTCAATGCCTCTTTTCTTGACAATATGATCGTGATATTCGTTGATCGATCTTGCAAGAAGTTGGCTGCTGGTTAATTTTAGATTGCTGTTGGATGGGAGCTTCTCAGCATCAAACCCCCAGCCTTCATCCATACCAATGTGGAAAGCGATAGGAGAAAAGGCATCGATCAGCTCATCCACCATTTTGAATACGACCTTGTTAACGTCAGGATTGAGAGGATCCCATAAGTTATCGGTACCTGGCCACGTGTATTGCGGAAAAGCTTTGAGTAACTGTCCATAATTTTGATGGGTGAGAAAGTTCATTCCTACCATCACATTAATATTGTAGGTTTTGCATATCTCAGCCATTTTTTTCGCATCTGATTTTTTGAAATCACTGCGAGACATTCTTTTTAATTGATTGAGTTCTGGAACACTGGTGAATTGATAGTTGTTCCAATGCATGTCAAATATGATGGTATTGATTCCTTTAGGAACAAGACCCTTGCGAACAAATTTCTCGAAATTTTCCAGGAAATCATCTGTGCTTTTAACGCCTTCTGGCCAAAAAACGATTGCCCGATACGGCGCGGTGTTTTTATCCGTTTGAGTAGCGGCTTTGGAAGGTGATGAGAGTGTGATACTT
>CAZNYF010000056.1:0-16575 GCA_964577195.1 uncultured Thiotrichales bacterium
AGCAGCTCAAAACTCGGAGAATGTAATTGGCTATCCCCCTGGCGTTTGCCGCTGTCGTTGTCATCTGGTCCACCACTCCACTGGGTATCAAATGGAGTGGCGAAGAAGTTGGTTTTCTATTCGGGGTGCTCTCTCGAATGCTAATCGGCTGCATCATTGCGATGATCGTGGTGAAAATGGCACGAATCCAATACAGCCTCAGCAAACGCGCACGCACAGCTTATCTAGCCTCTGGTATCGGGATTTATATCGGTATGTTGTTTGGCTACTGGGGAGCTTCTTATATTCCTTCCGGTTGGATTTCAGTTATCTGGGGATTTTCACCGGTGCTGGCGGGCATACTGGCGAGCATTTTTCTCGATGAGAAAATCACCTTCAACAGGCTACTAGGACTCACCCTCGGCGTCACAGGGCTGGTGATTGTTTTCTCTCATGGCCTGACTTTGGGAAAAGAAGTGGTCTTCGGATCGGTATTGATTCTGATAGGGGTTATTGGTCAAACCGGCACGGCTATCTGGATTAAAAAAATTAACGCCAGACAACATGGGTTGGTCATGGCAGCCGCCGGAATGCTGGTTGCGTTACCCGCTTTCTTTCTCACCTGGCTAATCGTCGATGGAGAATTGCCCACAGAGATTCCGGCAAAGGCTGGATACTCAATCCTCTACCTGTCCGTGTTTGGATCAGTCATTGGGTTTTCTTTGTATTTCTACTTGATTCACCACCTTGAAGCATCCAAGGTCGCATTGGTTACTTTAATCACGCCGGTAACTGCATTGTTAATTGGAAATCAAATTAACAATGAACCGTTAACACCTTCTGTGATCATAGGTGCGGGATTTATACTTTCTGGTTTAGCCAGTTTTGAGTGGGGAAACCGGCTTTTTAGGGCGAAACGCTAACCCCTGGCATTCAAATACGCCTTCTCCGATATTTCCTGCCAGCGCACCACTTTTTCGCGGAAGGTGCTAAAGGAGTCAAATATTTTCTGTGATTGTTCGCTGTCCGCAGCAACTTCCCGAACCACTTTATCTGACAAGTCTCGCAAGTTGCTAATCACGTCATCCGGCAGCTTTCGAACATCAACCTTATGCTGGTTCACCAACGTATCAAGCGCATCGTTATTGCGTGCGATGTATTCCGTCAGCATGTCCTGATTAGCCACACGTGAGGCATTCAGCACGATACTCTGCAAATCAGCAGGCAATGCCTCAAACGCCTTCTGATTAATAAAACATTCCAGCGTAGTGCCTGGCTCATGCCAGCCTGGGTAGTAGTAGTGTTTCGCAACCTTGTGGAAACCAAATGCCAGGTCATTGTAGGGGTTCACCCATTCAGTGGCATCCAGAGTTCCTGATTGCATGGCTGTAAACAGCTCGCCACCCGGTAGATTGACCGGTGTACCGCCAACACGCTTTAGTACCTCGCCGCCGAGACCGGGGATACGCATTTTGAGCCCCTTAAGGTCATCCAAAGAATTGATTTCCTTATTAAACCAACCCGCCATTTGCACACCGGTATTTCCGGCTGCAGTTGGGATCAAGCCAAATGGCGCGTAGGCTTCTTGCCACAGCTCCATACCACCACCGTGATACAGCCAGGCATTCATTTCATCAGCGGTCAAACCAAACGGAACGGTAGAGAAAAACTGGAATGCTGCATTTTTGCCCTTCCAGTAATACGCTGAACCATGCCCCATTTCTGCGATACCGTTGGAAACGGTATCGAATATTTCAAAGGCAGGAACCAGTTCTCCTGCACCATAAATTTTAATTTTGATGCGACCGCCTGACATTTCCTCGATAGTCTTAGCAAGGAAATTAGCGCCGGTACCGAGTCCCGGAAAATTCTTCGGCCACGTGGTCACCATTTTCCACTCAACCGGTTTAGAGCTACCTGTATGAACCGCTGGAGCTTGTTGCGTGGCTGTATTGCCATCAGAAGGTTTTGGCTGACACCCCGTGGAGATCATCGCGCCACCTAAAGCAAGTGACCCCGCGCCTAAATGCGTTAAAAACTTTCTACGTTTCATATTGAATTAAACCTTTGTGGTAGGTGGTCGCTGTATCACGGAACTCCGATAAAAAAAGCAATTTGGAATCCGAAGCTCTGCCGCGCATAAAATGAAGATGAATAGCAGCTATTCAGGCATCGTTCATCGTAAAGCTGCCCTATAATAGAGATGCATTCATGTGGAGTAAAATCTTTGTACGGAACGATACAGCGGATTCTGTTTTTATTGATTCTGAGCGGATCATCCGCACTCGCGGGAGGACTCCGCCCCCAGCTTCTATTGCACGGCGTAACTGGCGAGCTTGACGACAATATTCGTGCGCTGGTGGATGTATCACGCTATCAATGCGAACTACCCAGCTGGCGCTTTAAACGCATACAAGAACGCACCGAAAAAGATACGAGTAAAGCATTGCGCGCGCTGGGCTATTACAACGCCAAAATAGAAGTCGATAGAACCAATGACGACCAATGCTGGTCAATGGAAATCCTGGTTACACCAGGGAAACAGGTCATCGTTGAGACAGTCAGTATCGTGGTGACCGGAGGGCTTGAAAACACACCAGGCATGCAACAATTGTGGAAGAATCTACCCGTTCAGTCAGGATCACCGCTCAACCATGCCGACTATGCAAAAATCAAACTCGATATCAGCTCCCTCGCCAGTCAATACGGCTTTTTCTCCGGTGAATTTACTACCCGGGAGTTACGTATTGACAGGCAAAAAAACCTCGCTTTTATTGAGCTTAAATTTAGCTCGGGAGAAAGAGCAAAAATTGGAGCCATTCAATTGGAGCAATCCCAGTTTAGAGATAAATTTATCAATAAATTTTTAACGATTAAGGAAGGTGATGTATTTAATAGCGCAAAACTCACAGAGCAGCAAAGCGCACTCAATGACTCTGGTTATTTTTCAGTGGTGAATATTGAGGTAGACCGAAAAGCATCCAAAGATGAAACCATCCCCATCAAAATTACCCTGCAACCCAGAAAAAGACATGCCTACCGAATTGGCATCGGCGCTTCTACCAATGAAGGACCACGTGTGTCATTTAAATTTGAAGATCGCTGGTTAAATCGACGCGCACATAGTTATATTCTCAATACCAGCTGGTCGCCCATTGTCGCGGAAACCGGAATTAATTACACCATACCTCTGGGCGATGCTGGCATCCATAAATTAGATTTAGGTATAGGTTTTAAAGATGAAGATGTCGATACGTCCAATAGTCAAACCACCAAACTAGCGGCAAAATTAACGCGAGTCCGTAGCAACGGCTGGAAGCTCATTACTTCAATTGAGCTTTTAAGAGAAAATTTTTCTACTGCTGATAGCAGCGATATTGCTCAACTGGTGACACCAGGCATTGGTTATAGCAAATCAGTTCGCGATGACCCACTGTACCCACGCTCAGGTTGGCGTATCTCCACCAATTTAAAGCTCGCCGCAAAAGACTTTTTTTCAGATATCAATCTGACACAAATTACCGCCAATGCAAAAATTATTCGCCCGGTCAATCAGCATCGAATCCTAGCTCGTGCTGGAGCCGGGTTTAGCGAGGTTGATGACTTTTCAAAACTCCCCGCTTCACTCAGATTTTTTGCTGGAGGAGACAGCAGCGTTCGAGGATTCGATTACAAGTCTCTAGGTCCGTTCGATAGCAATGGAGAAGTCACTGGAGGTAAAAACTTTCTCACCGGAAGCCTGGAATACGAACACTCAATCAAGCAGAACTGGGGGCTGGCGATATTCGTCGATGCAGGAAACTCGTTTAATAATTTTAACGATTACGAAATTAAAAAATCCGTCGGTATTGGTGGACGATTTCACTCACCCATTGGCCCTATTCGTCTCGACCTCGCTCACGACCTGGACTCAAGTGGCTCCGATATTCGGCTACACCTTAGTATGGGGCCAGACCTGTGAGAATTATTTTCTCTAGACTTTACTGGTTCCTGATATTTACACTCATTATCTTCGGCTTCGCGCTGCTATGGATGCTGGGAACCCAGCCCGGTGGCCATTGGCTAATGGGGAAACTACTGGAACGCAGCCCGGAAAATTTAACCATCACCAACTACTCCGGCACACTCATTCGAGGTTTTTCTGCAGAAAAACTGGAATTTAAAAACAAGGGAATACACCTCGTTATTGATGGGCTTAACGGGGATTACTCCATCTTTTCACTGCTTGATAAAAAACTCAATATCAATCAACTTGAAGCTAAAAAAGTAACCGTCGTTATCACCCCAAAAAAGAAAGATCCAGATAAGCAACCAGCGTTACCTGTATTTAGCTCACCTTTACCCATAGCCATTAATCACTTGATGATCGCTCAGCTAGAACTGAAGGTGAAAGACAAAAGTTACCTGCTCAATCAAGTAAGTACTCAGCTGCGGATGCTAAAAGACCAGCTAAACCTGGATAACTTAACCACCAAATTTAAATCTGCCAATGTAGATACTGACATCATGTTGAAATTTTCTGCCCCCTTCCCTATTTCTGTACAAGGCACTTATGAAATTCCCAAGATATTTACCGCCTCGAATATCCTGATTGATGGGGAATTAAACCAGTATAATCTCTCGCTAAAAGCAGTTTCAAACTTAAAAAACATTCCTTCTTTTACTGGCGATATGGAAGCCACAGGAAATTTTTATGGTTTAGATATTTTAAAGGTTGACCTCAACATACTAGAAGGAAATGTAACAGGAAATGGAAAACTATCCTGGAAAAACGGTTTAAAAACCCACATCAAATTCTCTGGCGATAAAATCAAACCGGAAGGCTTTAATAAAAACTTCCCTGGACTCCTCAGCGTAAAAGGTCAATATGCATTTGAGCAACATAAAACCAGTATCAATTTTCACACCAAAGGAAACGTCCGCAACTATCCGATTGACCTGATCAGTGAAATTTCAATAGAGGATAAGACCGTCAATGTACATACTGCAAAAGCCAGAATTGGCACTAACGATCTTGATTTAAGCGGGATGATCTACCCAGGATTAATTGGTGTGCTGGATATTAAAATGAAGGCACCTGATCTGCATGCCCTTCACCCGGACTTTAAAGGCCAAGCCAACCTCTCTGGAAAAATGAATGGAGATCTACGCCAGCCGGTGTTTGATATTGAGCTGTCTGGAGACCAATTTCAATACAAAAATTTTCGCTCGGAAAAATACCACGCTGACTTTTCTCCCGGTACTTTTCGGGATCACTATTTCTTTGACGTGACAGCTAATAACATAACAACAGGAGCTACACAGTTTAAGTCTATCCGCTTAAATGGTACCTTTTCAGAAAGAACACAAAATGCCACCATCACAATTTTTGACAGTAAGTTCTTTGACCAATTAAGCGGTAAAGTAAGCGGCGCTTACGATAAAAAAACCGCCACATGGAAAGGCAAAATTAATCGCCTCGACATCTCCGAGAGACACCTTTCTACCTACAAACTAAAAAGCCCGGCCCCGATACTTCTTTCCAAAAACATTCAGTCCATATCATCATTCTGTCTAGGACATAACAAAGAACGCCTGTGTGTGAATGGCAGCATTGCCCTGCAAGATTCCTCCAAAATTGATATATCACTGACTGACTTCCCGGTTCAACGCTTAAAACACTGGATCCCTGATTCTGGCGTACTCAAAGAGATCATTAATGGCAACGCCACAATCACAGGCTCTCACGGGCAATGGATGGCCAGTACTGATATTGGTTTTGGACTGAGCAATAAACTTATTTCCAAATTAACATTTGATCAGCCAACCCAGAATATTAAAGGAAAAATTAATATTAATTTTTCCAAAATGGAATGGATTAACCTGTTTACTGATGACATCATTTCTCCGCAAGGAAAACTTTCTATTAATCTGGATATTAGCGGAAAACTCAGCCGGCCATCCGTGCTTGGGGAAATAACGCTTAATGAAGGTTTTGCAAGAATTCCGGGGCTAGGCACAGAATTTAGTGATATCAAGTTAGATGCTCACTTCGATTCCAATAAACAAGTAACACTCGCAGCAAAATTAAAGTCAGGTGAGGGCGAGTTAGGCTTAAAAGGAACTGTCGATCTCAATAAATTTCCATTTTGGAGTGCCCGGATAACCACCAGCGGAGAACACTTCGAAGCGGTGAATATTCCCGTCGCAAAAGTATCAATATCACCGCGGCTAATTATTTTAGCGAACACTCAAGGCATTGATATCACCGGTACACTCGTTATTCCAGACGCC
Source organism: uncultured Thiotrichales bacterium (assembly GCA_964577195.1). Lineage (GTDB taxonomy): Bacteria > Pseudomonadota > Gammaproteobacteria > UWMA-0217 > UWMA-0217 > HyVt-560. The sequence goes on from CAZNYF010000056.1 coordinate 6,253, forward strand.
AATTTATCACTAGGTGATTTATCTTCGATGGCCAGCTACCCAAGTGCCGATGAAATAATTATTGGCGAAGAAAAGGAGAGAAAAAAAGAAAGCCTTCCCTTCAATGCCAATATAGAAGTCGAGCTGGGCGATAATGTGAATATTTCTGGTTTTGGGCTGACCAGTCGACTCACCGGGGCGCTCACCATTATTCAAAAAAATGGTAAACCCGTTGAAGCAGATGGCTCTATCCAGTTGGTCGATGGAGAATACAAGGCCTATGGTCAAAAACTCCAAATAGAACGTGGCGATATTTATTTTAACGGCCCCATTAAAGCACCCGGGCTCAATATGCGGGCGACTCGTAAAATAGAGTCCGAAGATGTTATCGCAGGTCTAAAAGTTTCCGGCACACTCAAGCAGCCAAAGAGTGAGGTCTTCAGTATTCCTCCTTTACCCGAAACTGATGCGTTAGCCTATTTATTAACAGGAAGGCCCCTCAACGGCCTTGGAGAAGGCGATTCCAGTATGCTTTTAAATGCCGCTGCGCGACTGGGGTTAAAAAGCGGGGCTGGCTCGATCGATAAGTTACGTCGTAAAGCGGGTTTGGATACTTTTGCCATTCAAGCAGGCCAAGACATTTCAGATAGCACCCTCATTTTGGGAAAATTCTTAACCCCGGATCTGTATATTCAATACGTCACTAAACTATTTACCGAATCCGAAACATTTTCTCTACGCTACCGTTTGTCGCAAAAATTGCACCTCGAAGCTGAGTCTGATCAGAAAAATCAGTCTATGGATCTAATCTATCAGTACGAGAGGTGAAGTTGATACAAAAAATTTGAGCAGGTCGAGGGCGCCTCTAAAAATACAAGTGCCACTGAGAAAAGCCATGAACCACCTTTTTTATGCGAAAAGTCGTTAAATACACCCAGTATTCGCCTCATTTTCGCAGAAAAAATGCACTATTCCTGATTTCCCTCAGCAACACTTCTATTTTTAGAGACGCCCTCGAGACTAAATAATGTCATCTAATCATCCACCTTCAACGCTTGTCAGAAAAGAATAGACGCAGACGAGCCGCTTCTATCAAATATCAAGATTGCTGGGCAAAAGGTGCATCATCGTGGAGAACTATCTGGTTTCTATTTCTGACCAACTGGTTCAGATTGATCCTCAGGAACTAACCGAAATGGAACAGTTGATGGATCTCATCAGTTCTTTTGGATTTGACAACTCCAGTGAGAAAATTCCTGCGGCATCGCAACATATCCTTAACCATCCCGATCGTCTGGGCGTATTTCAGGATGATTCCAGTGATTACTGGGTCGCTGATTTCAAGAAAAAAACTAAACTCATCGACCTCAATCATATTGGTAAACTAAAAGACCTGGAAGCCGCATCAACCTTGGTAGACTATCAGGAAATAATAGTTTCAAAGCCTTACCTGGCACTACAGCAGCATTTGCAAGCACATAGAATTGACTTAAAACACGATCGTCATGGGCATTACACCCAAGCCTACCAGCAAGCCCAGAGTCTGTTAGATGACTTAAAAAATAGTCAGGTCTTTGATCTTGCTGAATACCAGCAATCGTTATCTAACTGCTGTCGGGAATTTTGGCAAATCGGGGTTAGTATTAATGAATTCGATCGCGTGACCCATGGAGAAATGCTGCCACAAAATTACAAACTGCCTGAAAATGTTGAATATGGACTGATCAAAGACAGCAAGATTGCCTGGGTCGCACCGAAAGCCGCAATTAATCAGCATTGGCAATCGGCACTCAGCTACGAGGATTTCCGAAAATCCTGCCAGGAAACTGCAACCTGGGCCGTCAACGCAATGTTTTAGTACTAGTACACTGTCCAGTCGTACTAGTCCTCAATTAAGTGTAAAAGAACAACCACATGTGCGGCGATACCTTCACCGCGACCCGCGTAGCCCAACTTTTCTGTGGTCGTCGCTTTAATATTGATTTGCTTGATTCCAATCAATAGATCGTTGGCTAAATTTTTGCTCATTGCCTCTAAATGGGCCATGAGCTTGGGAGCCTGAGCAACAATTGTCGCGTCGATATTACCCACCTGGTAGCCAGACTGTTCTACTCTGTTTCTAACACGCTTGAGAAGTTCTCGACTGTCGATGCCTTTGAAAAACTTATCCGTATCGGGAAAATGCTGGCCAATATCACCCAATGCAGCAGCACCCAATAGTGCATCGCAAAGTGCGTGAATCAAAACATCACCATCAGAATGGGCTTTAAAAGCCTGATCAAATGGAATCTTCACGCCACCCAGCATTAAGTGATCGCCTTGTGTAAAAGCATGTACGTCAAAGCCGTGACCAATTCTGATATTCAAATTCAAAAACCCAAAGTATGCGCTTCTTGACCAAGATAAAACTCGGCCAGCTGAAGATCTTGCGCTTGTGTGATTTTAATATTGCTGCTGCGTCCTTCAACTAATTGAGGGTGATATCCGAGCAGTTCCATGGCGCTTGCCTCATCGGTAATTTCATTGACTCTTCTGATACCTGCGCGTAAGCCTTTTAATAATAATGGCGCACGGAACAGCTGCGGTGTCAGCGCCCGCCAGAGGCGATTTCGTTCAACGGTTGCATCAATAGACTGACTTTCAACGGAGGCTCGCTTCACCGTGTCATGAATCGGCGTTGCTAATATTCCACCGCAAGGATGAGATTCAACCGCTGCTATTAATTTCTGTATATCCAGTAACGAGACACAGGGACGTGCAGCATCATGCACCAAAACCCAATCTTGTGAGGTAAACTCCTGCTCGATAGATTCAACCGCATTGAGCACGGAATGGATGCGCTCATTTCCGCCTATTACGGTTCTGACTGTCTTTTTAAAATCGAGATTGAGCGCCGGCCACCAATGATCGTTTTCGCTGATAGAAACAATGATTTCATCAATCTGGGGGACCGCTGCGAGCTTACGCAACGTGTATTCAATGACTGTGTAATCGAGCGCTTTAAGATACTGCTTGGGAATCTGGCCGCCCATTCGCCGACCAATTCCGGCAGCGGGTACTACCGCCCAAATCCGGGGAGTATGCATGTCTCTTTATTATCACAAATCTTGGTGGGTCTTTTTCGAAAAGTCGCTTTCTTTAAGTCGCTACTTTGGCTCACGTTAGACTGATAACTATTCGGATCAACAATCTGGAAAAAGGTCTCATCCTGACCGATCATACCCAGTTCGCTGCGAGCTCTCTCTTCGATGGCTGCATCACCGGTTTTTAAATCTATTACCTCAGCTTCTAGCGCGTGGTTACGAGTTAGCAAATCCTGATTTTCATCTAATTGAGATGCGACTGCTTCATTCATTCGAAAAATATCCGGGACGCTACCAGCACCAATCCATAACCGGTATTGCAGGGTGACCAGCATCATCACAAAAATAACAGTCAGGACTTTCATTCCACCTTCTAAAGATTAATGCATTAACAACTCATACTAACTAAAGAACACTTAAATGCGGAACAAAATCTCCTGCATTTGCGGCACTACAGGGTGACGCAGTCAGTGTGTCTCTAGAAATATTATAATATACAACAGCTTGCATGACAAAGCTGATCTAAAATATAATTAAAAGAGTACATTTTCAACAAGATATAGTGGTTATATTAGTATTCTAATCCCATATCTTGGGTGAATCAGATAAACGTTAAAACTGTTATCTGCTTCAATTGCCCCAAAAGATGCCTGAAACCTCTTAAAATTCCTAGTGATGCCCAGCCTAAAGCAGATAAAAAGCCTGTTCTTCCCGACTCTATGCCTAAAGCCAGTGCTATTCACCTATGCCAGCTGTGCATAAGCCGACTTACCAGGAAAGACTGCTGCTGCACCTAACTCTTCTTCAATCCGCAATAGCTGATTATATTTTGCCACCCGATCAGAGCGCGATAATGAACCTGTCTTAATCTGCCCTGCTCCGGTCGCAACCGCTAAATCTGCAATTGAAACGTCTTCTGTTTCACCTGAGCGATGAGAAATGACAGAGGTATAATTTGCAGCAGTTGCCATATCTATCGCTGCCAGTGTTTCCGTCAACGTACCAATTTGATTCACTTTAATAAGAATCGAATTGGCGGTTTGTTCTGCGATGCCGCGCTTTAGAATTTCAGTATTGGTGACAAATAAATCATCGCCAACTAACTGAATCTTTTTGCCCAGGCTATCGGTTAATAACTTCCAACCTGCCCAGTCATTTTCATCCATACCATCTTCGATGGAAATTATTGGATATTGTTCCACCCAATTTGTCAGATAGTCGCAAAATCCTACTGCATCATACGTTTTACCTTCAGCTTCGAGGTTGTACTGGCCGTCTTTATAAAATTCTGAACTGGCGCAGTCCAGGCCGAGATAAATGTCTTTTCCGGGCGTAAATCCAGCTTGCGTGATCGCTTCGAGAATGACTTCAATCGCCGCTTCATTTGATGACAGGTCGGGCGCAAAGCCACCTTCATCACCCACTGCGGTGTTCAAGCCTTGCTTTGAGAGTACAGATTTAAGCGCATGAAAAACTTCCACGCCGTAACGTAGCGATTCAGAAAAACTCTGTGCGCCCGCAGGCAGAATCATAAATTCCTGTATATCCACGCTGTTATCTGCATGAGCGCCACCATTGATAATATTCATCATCGGCACCGGCATAATATTCGCATCAGCGCCGCCAAGGTAACGATAGAGCGGTTGCTTGGCATCGGCAGCGCCAGCATGAGCGCAAGCAAGAGAAACTGCTAACAACGCATTCGCACCGAGCTTCGCTTTATTATGAGTGCCATCAAGCTCAATCATTGCATTGTCGATATCAGCCTGAGCGGTGACATCCATACCCGCGACTTTATCGCGGATCACGGTGTTGATATTTTCAACCGCCTGCATCACTGCTTTGCCGCCAAACCGATCGCCACCATCACGCAGCTCAATTGCTTCGCGCTCGCCAGTGGATGCACCAGAAGGCACTGCCGCTCGACCAACCACACCGTTGTCGAGAATCACATCGGCTTCCACCGTGGGGTTGCCACGCGAATCGATAATTTGTCTGCCTTTAATGTCTTTAATCGTAGTCATGATTTAAATCCTGGAAAATAATTAGTTGTTTGCTGCGATGCAAACGCTCGATCGTAGATTTAATGGCGTCTCTAAAAATAGAAATACACTCTAATTTTTTAAAGACGCCTTAATATTTGGAGAGAATCAGAAACTGGAAGGGGTATGAAACCGACTAAAGCGTCATCTCGATAAACCCACTCTTTTTAACCGTGTCATCCAGCTCCTTGATAACAATCAATAGTTCTTCCATTCTGTCTAGCGGCCATGCATTAGGGCCATCGCTCAATGCTTTGCTTGGATCGGGATGGGTCTCCATAAAGATGCCGGAAATTCCCGCCGCTACCGCTGCTCTGGCGAGCACTGGAACATGTTCGCGCTGACCATCGGAACAGCTTCCCTTGCCACCCGGCAATTGCACCGAATGAGTCGCATCAAACACTACCGGGCAACCGGTTTCACGCATGGTTGCCAGACCGCGCATATCCGAAACCAGATTATTGTAACCAAAAGAATAACCGCGTTCGCAAACCATAATCTGCTCATTACCAACGGCTTTGGCTTTATCGACCACGTTACCCATATCCCAAGGCGCAAGAAACTGGCCTTTTTTAATATTAACCGGCAATCCTTGTTTAGCGACATTTTGGATAAAATTGGTTTGGCGACACAAAAATGCCGGGGTCTGTAAAACGTCCACAACACTAGCAACTTCGTCCAGCGCAGTATCTTCATGCACATCCGTAATCACTGGCACACCAATTTGCGCCTTGACCGTCTCAAGAATCTGCAAGCCTTTTTCTACACCTAGGCCGCGAAAACTTTTTGCAGAGGATCGATTCGCTTTATCAAATGATGATTTATAGATAAAAGGTATGCCCAACTTTGAGGTGAGTTCTTTGAGGGTTCCAGCAGTTTCCAGCGCCATCTCCTCACTTTCCACCACACAGGGGCCAGCAATTAAAAATAACGGTTTGTCTAAAGCCGTTTCAAATCCACACAGTTTCATAATTCGTCTCCGCCTGCCAGTGCCTTTTTTTGCTGTAAACAAGCTGCGCGAATAAAGCCTGAAAACAATGGATGCCCCCCACGAGGGTCAGAGGTAAATTCGGGATGGAACTGACAACCGACAAACCAGGGGTGATCGTGTAGTTCCATCACCTCAACCAATTCACCATCGAGGGATTCACCTGAAATAATCATTCCCGCATCTTCAAGCTTATGGCGATAAAGATTGTTAAATTCATAACGATGCCGATGTCGTTCGATAATAATTTCTTTATCGTAGTGCTGGCGCACCAGCGTACCTTCCTTGAGACGGCACTGCTGACCACCAAGACGCATGGTGCCACCCATATCAGAATCTTCAGTGCGGATTTTGGTCTCGCCACTATCATCCTGCCATTCGGTAATCAGGGCGATTACGGGATTGGGCGTGTCGGCCATAAACTCAGTGCTGTGCGCATCCTGCAAACGCGCCACATTACGAGAGAATTCAATCACGGCAACCTGCATCCCCAGGCAAATTCCTAAATAAGGTATCTTATTCTCACGTGCATATTTCGCCGCGATAATTTTGCCTTCGATACCGCGCTTACCAAAACCACCGGGAACAAGAATTGCATCAACTTCTTCCAACTCACTCATGTCATGGGCTTCAAGCGCTTCAGAATCAACATAACGAATTTTGACGCGGGTTTTGGTGTGAATGCCGCCGTGAGTCAACGCTTCGTTAATAGATTTGTACGATTCGGTAAGATCAACATACTTGCCTACCATAGCGACAGTCACTTCCTCTTTGGGAAACTCCATCGCATGAATCACAGATTTCCAATCACTTAAATCCGCTTTGGGAAGATCCAGCTTAAACCGCTCCGTCACAATTTGATCAACGCCCTGCGAGTGTAACCACAGCGGGATTTTATAAATATTGTCCATATCAATGGCAGAGATAACGGCTTTCTCTTCAACATTGGTAAATAAAGCAATTTTTTTCCGTTCCGGCTCGGGTAACGGCTCAACGCTACGACAAAACAGCAAATCAGGCTGAATACCGATAGATCGCAGCTCCTTCACAGAATGCTGTGTGGGCTTGGTTTTCAACTCGCCAGAAGCCGCAAGATAAGGTACCAGAGTCAGATGCAGGAACATGGTGTTTTCTCTGCCCAGCTCCGCACCCATTTGGCGAATTGCCTCCATAAACGGCAGTGACTCAATATCACCCACGGTTCCACCAATTTCAATCATCGCCAGATCAGCGCCAACTGTACCTTCGACAATACGCTGCTTCATCTGATCGGTGATATGAGGAATAACCTGTACTGTGCCACCGAGATAATCACCACGACGTTCTTTGCGAATCACCTCTTCGTAAATCTGACCGGTGGTGAAATTGTTCTTTCTCCCCGTGGTGCAATGAATGAAACGCTCGTAATGTCCCAGATCCAGATCCGTTTCTGCACCATCTTCGGTGACGAAAACTTCGCCGTGCTGAAACGGACTCATGGTGCCGGGATCAACATTAATATAGGGATCGAGCTTCATCATCGTGACATTGAGGCCACGCGCTTCGAGAATCGCGCCCAGAGAAGCCGCAGCGATGCCCTTGCCAAGAGAAGAGACAACACCGCCGGTAACAAAAATATATCGAGTCATTTGAGTGGTTTAGACGAGAAAAATATCAGCGAACTGACCGCGCGAACTATAGCAAAGGGCAGCACTGAGGACAATCAGCCAATACAATTTTAATTATTGCGCAAGGTTCAATCCGTTTTGGACAATAATGTGTCAAAATCCCCGTTCTGATTCAGAATCGAACCAACACCGTTTATGAAAATCTCTGACAATTCACTGGTCGAATACTCCTACACCATCACCGATCAAAATAATCATATTGTCGAGCAAGTCGACCAACCGGTTATTCACGTTTTTGGTCATGACCAGGGCATGCATAAGAAGATTGTATCCGCGATGCGGGGCTGCCGCAGTGGAGATTTAGTCAAAGTCATACTAGAACCTCATGAGGGGTATGGCGATATTGACCCCAATCTGGTGATCGTGGAAAAAATCAAAGATGTGCCTGAAAGCGTGCGCAAAATTGGCGCGGAAACGCAATTTCAAAATAGTCAGGGAGAAGCAAAGACTTTCTACGTCACCGATATTAGTGACGATAAAATTACGCTCGATGGCAATCATCCACTGGCGGGACAAGCGATTAATTTCACTTTCAAAATTCTCAATGTACGCCTCGCCACACCCACCGACATTGCTCAAACAACGCCAACCAGATCACCCTCCGACTCACCCGACACCCCACCCCCAACACTGCAATAGCTCCAAAACCGCCCATTGAAGTCGGTCACATTTCAGGCTTTCTGCTCTTCAAACACCCCTCAATCCCTACCGCTGGTTCCATTTGCGATCCAGCCCATCATCTTGCTTATGAAATACTTGCCTGATTACCAGTGTATTCAGGGAAGCAGCAATGTCGATCAACGTAAAAATTCTTGGCCTAAAAGATAACCATTCTGTCGATCCGGTGGTTGAACAAGTAGCACTGCACTACAAACGCGATACTCAAGAATTCAAAGATAATCTCAAGGCTGCAATTGCCAATCCCAAATTGGCCAAACCCTTACTGCAAGATCTGGATCAGGTGGCGGCTAAACAGGCTTGCCAAATTCTGGAAGGATTCGGTCTTGTCTGTGAAGCGCAGGAGGAGGAAGAATTCTCCATCGCATTTGAAACCGTTGAAAAACATCATCATTGCCCCGCCTGTAATCATGAACAACCCAAAGACGAAAGTGGTAATGATGTTTGCGTGAAATGTGGTGTGGTTGCATCTAAATATAGCGAATCCTCACAACAAAAAATTTATGCCGAAGAAAAGCAAAAGCTCGCCACCCAGCAATTAAGAAGCACCCGCGAAACAGAGCAACAACAAGCTGAACTGAAAGAAGAAAATATCCGTGATAATGTCCGCGCCCAGCTGGGATTACAAACCAAACCCAAAAACTCCCGATCAATGATGGCGCTATCCTTTGTCGCTATCGCGGCAATTGGCGGGATGGTTGCAACCCAGACGGAATTCGTCCAATCCCTACTCTTGGCTAAAGAGACAACTCAAGCTTCTGTAGAAACAGTAGAACCCGCCGGGAAAGCACGGGTCACGATGGCAACACTACAAGCCATCGCGTCCCAGGCGGCTCAACAAAGAGGTGTCCAACCCGTCTCCGATGCACAACGCGTTGCTACCATTGAAGCACTTGTTAACTCCGGCAGCGCAGTGATTGACACCCATCTGAATCAGCAACAATTGAGTGAAACATCCAGTGCCGTGAGCGTAGAAACTTATATACAGGCATTTGCTAACGCGAAAAAAATCACTGACCCAACTCAAAAACTCTCTGCGATTCAAGCCATTGCAAGTAGCGCAACCAGCCAGACGCATAGTGATGTTTCGCTGGCATTGTTCGAAAAGGAGTTTCGTGGCTTCAGCTACGCAGGCACAGAAAAACTCGGTCATCAGATCGTTCACGCCTGGTTAAAGCGCGACGATGTTGACCACGCTTATCAAGCAGCACTGCAATTTAGAGACCCCTACCAAAAATCAGAAGCACTGCGAAACATCATTCAATGGCAGGCGGCCAATCTTGATAAGCCTGACTTTTCACTCGCACTGAAATCACTGGCGCAAATTCGCAACTCGGTAAAAGCAACCCAAAACCGGGCTCAGGTTTTGAGTACGATCTCCTATATTTACAAAATCAGCGGTCAGGAGAACCAGGCCGAAAAATACCTGGATTTGGCATTCGGCCAGTCAGATCTCTCGTTAAGGGTAGACCACAAAATCACAGCACTGAGCCGTATTGGTGAAGACCGCCTGGCACTCAACGATACAGAATTAGGCCTGCATATTTTCGAAAACATCAAAACAATGGCGAGTGGATTGAGTAAATACAATCCGGCCAAAGCCCGTTCTTTTCACACCATCGCAATCAGCCTTGCTAAATCCGGTAATTTTCTCGATGCCCAGCAAAGTATCAATGAAATCCTCAACGCCGAAATTCGTCAGGACGCATTGATTGAGGTTGCTCACATTGCAACCGAAGCCGACAAACTTGAAATTGCAGCAATTCTTCTGGATACCAGTACCGAGACTATTATTGTTGGTAGCAATTAAGAATTTATTGCTTAGCGTTAACCTAGTGCTCCAACAACGTTGCTTTGATGAGTCAGTGAGTCATCAAGCGGTTAGA
>CAZNYF010000057.1:0-5447 GCA_964577195.1 uncultured Thiotrichales bacterium
ACGCGCGAAGTCATCGCGCCACCACCGCCTGAGCTGTAAACTACTTCCGTTGGTTAGTCATTCAAGTAGGATGTACTGAGCCTGCGAAGCGCATCAATAGCCAGCGATGCGCTACGGATAGTTGTTCATCTTAAATTAAGCTAGTTAGCTTTAAACTCAATAATAATTATTATTTTATAAATACTTAGAAGGTCACAATGAAAATGAAATATTCAAAAAATGCATTAATCGCTGGATTGTTATTTTTTGCGGCGAGCGTTGCCAATGCCGCGAGTGGTACTGAATTCCTCAATCATTTTATGACGAAGGTGAAAACACTGGATGCCGTGTTTACACAAGAAGTTGTAAATGAGCAGGGGCAGATTACACAAACCTCCTACGGCGAGTTTAAACTCAAACGGCCCGGGAAATTTCTCTGGGAATATCAATCTCCCGCACCACAAAAAATCATTTCTGATGGCAAAAATATGTGGATCTACGATGTGGAACTTGAACAAGTAACAGTCAAGCCGATTTCATCTGCACTGGGTTCATCTCCTGCGGCAATTTTGACGCATCAATCAGATCTTTCCAAAGACTATGTGATTCTCGAAAAACCAGCGCGTGAAGGTTTGCAGTGGGTCGATATGCGTCCCAAGAATAAACAAGGCGACTTCCTGAAAATACTGGTTGGTCTTGATGATGCCGGTGTCCAGGCGATGGATTTACATGACCAATTTGGTCAGATAACCATGATCAGATTCCGTGAGAGTGCTTTTAATGTACCGGTTAAATCTTCAGTTTTTGATTTTCGTCCGCCTGCAGGTGTTGATGTCATCGGTAATCCATCGTAGCGAGTAACCGTATAGAAACCTATGGATAGTCATCAGCCGTTAGCTGATCGATTGCGTCCAGCCTGCCTGGAGGATATCTTCGGGCAGGATCATCTACTCGCTCCGGGCAAACCGCTCTATGAAGCAGTGTCACAGGGGCGTCTGCATTCGATGGTTTTCTGGGGGCCGCCCGGCACCGGAAAGACCACGTTGGCGAGTCTCATCGCTGATAAATCCAAGGCTCAGTTTATTGCAATTTCAGCGGTACTTTCCGGCGTTAAAGAAATCCGCGCAGCCATTGATCTCGCTAAAAAGCATCGTGAAATCAGCGGTGAAGCAACCATCCTTTTTGTCGATGAAGTACATCGTTTTAATAAATCCCAGCAGGATGCTTTTCTGCCGCATATTGAATCCGGCGTTATCACCTTCGTCGGCGCAACTACAGAAAATCCTTCTTTCGAGCTGAACAACGCGCTGCTGTCACGGCTCCGAACTTATGTCCTCAAGTCGCTATCCACAGAAGCGTTAGCGGCTATTGCTAACCGCGCTGTAGGTATTCTCTCGGCTGACCGCAGTCTGGAAATTGAAATTGCCGAGGACGATATTAAGACCCTGGTTGCTTATGCGGATGGCGATGCCAGACGATTGCTAAATCTGCTCGAAGTCGCTGCGGACCTTGCTGTCGAAAAAGATGGCCGGCTGATGCTCGATGCAGATCTGATCACATCGCTAGTGACCGAGGGTGGTCGCCGATTCGATAAGGGTGGAGAGGCTTTTTACGAGCAGATTTCAGCCTTGCACAAATCAGTGCGGGGTAGCCATCCCGATGCCGCGTTGTACTGGTTTTGTCGGATGCTCGATGGCGGCTGTGATCCGCGCTATCTTGCCAGAAGAATTATCCGTATTGCATCGGAAGATATTGGCAATGCAGATCCCCGCGCTTTGCATCTCTGTTTGGATGCCGCCGCAGCGTATGAAAGACTTGGCAGTCCAGAAGGCGAGCTACCTCTGGCGCAAGCCGTGCTTTATTTGGCCTGTGCGCCGAAGAGCAATGCAGCGTATCAGGCATTCAATCAAGCAATGCAAACCGTTAAAGAGTCTGGTTCACTGGAAGTGCCAATGCATATCCGTAATGCACCAACCCGATTAATGAAAGATCTCGATTACGGAAAAGGCTATCGTTATACCCATAATGAAGATCAGGGCTATGCCGCTGGAGAAAACTACATGCCAGAAGAGTTGAGGGAAATGCAGTTTTATCATCCAGTAGAGCGAGGTCTGGAAATAAAGATTCGCGCTAAACTGGCTGCATTGAAGGAGCTTGATCTCAAGGCAAAGCAACGTTCAAAAGGGCCTCTTTAAAAAAAGAAGCACGATCTATACCCTTTAAGGAAAAGAGTGAAACACATTATGAATAGAAATCAATTCGCTATCATCTGTCTCATTGCTGCATTTCTAATGCTCATCCCCGGTGTAACCCTGCCCATTCTCACATTACAGGGAACAGTCGATAAGGCTCAGTTGGTCGATCTCGGTAAACAAGTCGTGGCTGGTAACCCCGGTCTTGCGCCGATGATCAGTGGTATGGCGTTGAACTTGCTGGATAATCTGCAAGTTAGTGGCAGCATTCAGGCGTATGAGAAAACCCGTAGTATTCTCGGTACTATTGGTGAGTTATTCCGCAGCAAAAACTTCATCGTGGGTTTTCTGGTCATGCTGTTTTCGATCATCGTACCGATACTCAAAGGCGGATTGCTGTTGTCCAGTCAGTTCAGTAAAAATACCGCGTGGAAGCAACGCAGCTTCCACATCGCCAGTCTGATCAGTAAATGGTCTATGGCCGATGTCTTCGTGGTCGCCGTCATAGTGGCTTTTCTTGCAGCCAACGCCTCCCAGGATATGGGCGAAATCTTCTCTCTGAATGCGAGTTTTGGCACCGGATTCTATTTCTTTCTTGGTTACTGCCTGTTGTCGCTATTGTCATCACAGCTGATGCGCCCTCACTTAGGGACGAGTAAACAATAAATCTAGGGCGCCTCTAAAAATACAAGCACCACTGAAAAAAACCATAAACAGCACTTTTTTATGCGAAAAATCGTTAAATACATCCACTATTGCGAAGGATTTTAACGCAGAGATTGGATATTTTGGACTTAAGATTTCCATTCATCAATTAATAGAGGTGCCCTTCAGGTAAAATGCTTTTATGGAATTGTTAAACCTCAATAAAACCAACAAACAAAGCCGTCAACTGGTTAAGTTGTATGAAAGCCTGGACGCAAGTTCCCGGCAGTCATTGCTCGACTATGCACAGTGGTTGACCACGCGCTCTCCCGAAGCTGCTGTGGAGTCAGAAGAAGTACGGGTACCTTTGAAAATTTCCCGTCCGGAAGAGGAAAGCGTGGTGAAGGGTATCAAGCGGTTGGTGGCGACCTATCCAATGGTTGATCGCAGTAGCTTGTTTAACGAAACTTCATCTTTGATGACGCAGCACGTAATGCAGGGAAAGCAGGCTTGTGATGCGATTGATGAACTTGAGATTCTATTCAGGAATGAATATGAGAAATTGAGTGAACCAACGTGATTAAATTTCTTCAAGACTGGTACGAACGCCATTTCTCGAATCCCCAGGTAGCTTTTCTCGCTGTCATTTTAATACTGGGTTTTGCCATCCTGTTACTGGCCGGTGAAGTATTGGCTCCGTTGCTGATTGCGCTGATTATGGCGTACATTCTAGATGGCGCGGTAGAGTGGCTGGTGATTGCGAAACTGCCAAGGTCGCTTTCGGTAGTGATTGTTTTTCTGGTGTTCATGGGTGGGTTTTTGGCAATTATGATTTGGTTACTGCCATTGCTGCTTAAACAGGCCGCACAGTTTTTCTCTGAAGTTCCGCAAATGGCAAACAAGGGTCAGAAATTGTTAATGCAGTTGCCAGAACGCTATCCAGACATAATCACGCCAGAGGATGTTGTTTCGGTGATTAGCCAAATTCGTTATGAGTTGGCGGGAATGGGGCAGCGGGTTTTGAGTCTTTCGGTGAGTTCGGTAATCAATATTCTGACCATACTGGTGTATATGGTGCTGGTGCCAGTGCTGATCTTTTTCCTCCTCATGGACAAGCAGAAGCTAACCAATTGGGCGACTGGGTTTTTACCGCGTGACCGAGCATTGTCGATGCAGGTCTGGCACGAAATGAATGAAAAAATCGCAGGCTATATGCGCGGCAAACTGGCTGAAATTCTGATCGTATGGCTTATCAGTTATATTACCTTTTCATTCCTGAATCTTAACTATGCGATGCTGCTGTCCGTTATTGTTGGATTGTCGGTGATAGTACCTTTCGTTGGCGCAGCGGTGGTTACGTTACCGATTGCCCTGATTGCGTACTTCCAATGGGGGTTTTCCAGCGAACTACTTTATGTGCTAATGGCTTATGGCATGATCCAGTTTCTCGATGGTAATCTGCTGGTTCCGCTATTGTTTTCAGAAGCCGTTAATTTACATCCCGTGGCCATCATTGCTTCGGTATTGATTTTTGGTGGTATCTGGGGGCTTTGGGGTGTATTTTTCGCCATTCCGCTGGCAACCCTGGTGCAGGCAGTCATTAATGCCTGGCCTCAAGAAAATGCAGAATTGGCTTCGGAGTCAGCCGTCGAAGTCGAATAATTATAAAAAGTGTCTCTAAAAAGTAAGGGAATAGTATGACGGATATGGATCATCGACGCTGGCTGGCAAGGTTTGCTCACTGGTTGGTGCTGGCAACGTCTAAAACGCGCAGCAAAGAAGCCATAGAATCCAAACCAGCTTTGGTTTTTGTGCCACACCCTGATGACGAAACTCTAGGCTGCGGCGGTACAATTCTTATCAAACGCGCGCAAAAAACTCCGGTGCAAGTCATCTACATGACGGATGGAGGCGGTGATCCAAACAATACAATAGACTTAGTGAGCATACGCAATGCGGAAGCGCTGGAGGCGTGCGCCACGCTGGGTTTGGATGCAAAATCAGTTGCATTTATGAATTTCTCCGATGGTCACCTGGCTGACTATGAGAAGCAGGCTGTGCGCCAATTGGTTGAAATTTTAAATCGCTATCCCGGTTATGAAATCTACATACCAGCGGCTGAAGACGGGCATCCGGATCACGAAGCGACAACCAGGTTTGTGACTGCCGCAGCTGCCCAAACCGGTGCCTGGGAAACCAATGAATATCCTGTCTGGCGCTGGAATCAATACCCTTTTGTGGTGGAGGAAGGCTGCGGTTTGCGCTGCAAGGCCAGACAGATCAAAAGCTTTATTCGGTATTTTTTGTTTGATTCTACGATTAAAGTGTTTGTGGGCTCTGAGCTAAAACGAAAGGCGTTAGCGTTGAGCAAGCATCGGTCACAAATGACTAAGGAATATGACGATCACAATGCTACTTTGAATGAAATCGGCAGCGGTGAGTGGTTGGCTGCGCTAATAACTGATTATGAGGTTTTTAAGAAATAGGGCTTCTTTAAACCTAGAAAAGTTTTTCTGATTCACCATTCACGCCAATGACGTATAAGGATGTACTAATGCAGTTGTTGCAGGATGCAAAGCTTGTTTTTACAAAACATCCGATGCGAAATCAGCCAAGCGAGAACGCTCACCT
>CAZNYF010000057.1:5547-16565 GCA_964577195.1 uncultured Thiotrichales bacterium
AGCTTGTTTTTACAAAACATCCGATGCGAAATCAGCCAAGCGAGAACGCTCACCTCGCTTCAGGATGATATGTCCGCTGTGTTCCCAATGTTTGAAATGATCAACAACATAAGTCAAACCGGAGGTTGTTTCGGTTAAGTACGGCGTGTCTATTTGACCGATGTTGCCAAGACAAACCACTTTGGTACCCGGGCCTGCACGAGTGATAAGGGTTTTCATTTGCTTGGCAGTGAGGTTTTGAGCCTCATCAAGAATGATGTAGCGATTTAAAAATGTCCGTCCTCGCATGAAGTTGAGCGAACGAATTTTGATGCGGTTTTGAATTAAATCATTGGTCGCTGCACGCCCCCAGTCTCCGCCGCCTTCGGTATCGGTGAGGACTTCCATATTGTCCATCAGCGCGCCCATCCACGGAGCCATTTTTTCTTCTTCGGTGCCTGGCAGAAAACCGATGTCTTCACCAACGGGAACGGTTACACGCGTCATGATGATCTCGCGATAACGCTTGTCTTCCAGCGTTTGCGCAAGTCCGGCAGCGAGGGTTAGTAGGGTCTTACCTGTGCCCGCCGGGCCGACCAGCGTGACAAAATCAATGTCAGGATCCATCAGCAAATTGAGCGCAAAGTTTTGTTCTGGGTTGCGCGCATTGATTCCCCAGACAGTGTGGCGGGGGACAGCGTAATCCTGCACGGTCTCAATGATTGCATGTTCGTCTTTAATTTCTCGTACAATGGCATTGAGTGGGCTGGATTCGTCGGCGCTAAAAATACATTCGTTCGGATACCAGCTAGAGGTATCAGGGCCGCTAAGCTTATAAAAAGTCCGTCCCTCGTCTTGCCACGATTCCATATTCTTGGAATGAGTTTCCCAAAAGTCTTCTTCCAGTGGTTGATAGCCGGTGTAGAGCAGATCAACATCATCCAGCACTTTGTCGTTAAAGTAGTCTTCAGCAAAAATGCCGAGAACCGCCGCTTTGATTCTTAGATTAATGTCTTTGGAAACGAGAATGACGGCAATATCGGGCTTGGTTTCTTGCAGCGCCAGCGCGGTGGAGAGGATGCTGTTGTCGGCGGTGTGACCAGGTAATGAATCGGGCAGCCGAGAGCTGAACGCTTCGGTTTGGAAGAATAGTCTGCCGCTGACTTTTTCTTCATCAAGATTAGTAAAGCCTGTCAGCGGTAATCCATTGCCAATTTCGCTACGGGAGGCCGCGGCCATTAGCTCGTCGATAAAGCGACTGACCTGGCGTACGTTTCGCGAGACTTCGGACATGCCTTTTTTGGCTTTATCCAGTTCTTCGAGCACTACCATCGGCAGGAAAATATCGTGTTCATGAAAACGAAACAGCGATGATGGGTCGTGCATTAAAACATTGGTATCAAAGACGTAGAGTCTGCGGTTTGCTGAAGCGATGTTGGCAGCATTCATGAGTTGAGTGTCTGCGTCGCTTGTAACACCTCGTCTACATGTCCTTTTACCTTTACTTTACGCCATTCTGCGGCGAGCTCGCCCTGTTTGTTAATGAGAAATGTACTGCGTTCAATGCCCATATATTTCTTCCCGTAGAGTTGTTTTTCTTTTATTACGTCGAACAAATTGCACAACGTCTCTTCAGGATCAGAGAGCAATTCAAACGGGAAGTTCTGTTTGGCTTTAAAATTTTCGTGTTTTTTTATGCTGTCACGCGAGACGCCGAGGATCACGGCATCAGCTTCGTCGAATAATAAAATACTATCGCGAAAGTTTTGTCCCTCGGTGGTACAGCCGGAGGTGTCGTCTTTGGGGTAGAAGTAGAGTATGACGTGTTTTTTCCCTTTGAAATCAGACAGGGAAATGGTGAGTTCGCTGGTTGCAGCAGCAGAAAAATCGGGAACAGTTTTATTAAGTTCGACTTGTGGCATGAATGACCTCTAAGTTATATACGAGGTAATTCTGGCACAAGTTGCCACAAGAGACGATCTTACAACAGATGCCAACTCACTCCTGCACACAGGAGTACAGTCAGTCTATAGGCTAGAGTTCTTCCGCAATCAGCTCGACACGGCGGTTTTTAGAGCGTCCGGCTTCGGTCGCATTGGAAGAAATTGGTTCTTCTTCACCTTTACCGGCATAGCGCATTCTGCTTGGGTCTACACCCTGTTGCGCCAGATATTGAGCAACTGCCATGGCACGTTTTTCGGACAGTGATTTGTTGGCTGCGGCATTGCCCGAATCGTCGGTGTGTCCGATGATGGTAGCGCGAATTTCCGCATATTGATTGAGATTTGCTGCCACGGTGTTGAGAATAGACTTAGCTTCTCCGGTCAGACGAGAGGAGCCAACATGAAAGTTAACGCCTTCGAGAATCCCGGTAAATTGATCCACTACGTTCTGCTGATAAACTTCAGTGACAACAATCGGTTCTGGTGCGGCAACCTGCGTAGGAATTGCGCAGCCACGGTTGTCAACGGGTGTCGCCGCAGGGGTGTTGAGGCATAGATCGAGGTTGTCGATCACGCCATCGGCATCCACATCGAAAACCAGCGGGTCTTGTTTGGGCAGCGGAGGAGCTTTGCTTGTCAATGCTGCAGGAGGTGAAGGCGCTTTGAGTGCGCAGCCATTAACACCAACGCCAACGCCGGATCGGGTATTGGGACAGCGATCGCGGCTGTCGTCTACGCCATCATTATCAATATCAATGACCACTGCCTTTTTAGGCAATGCGCTGGGGCGACCAAAGCGTTTTAACAGGTCAATTGAAACCAGTTGGGCTTCTTTATCATAGTAATCGTATTCGCCGCGAATGGAGAACCCGTTCAGCATTTGATATTCAACACCGAGACCGCCAATCACGCCGGAGATATCGTCCTTTTCAAAGGAGAGACCGTTGGCGGAGGTCGATAACTGACCGATGCCCAGTTTGCCAAAAACTGAAAACCCAGGCAGATTATTGGGGAATTGATAGATTCCCTGTAAGCCAAAAACACGGTAATCGAGTTGTCCTTGACCGTTGGTTGCATTCGCACCAGCAACGGCGCCACCGCTGCCATCAGGGGTGTTGCCGCCAAAAGGGAAGTTTGGATCCTCCAAGCCGGGCTGGTCATTAACGTTTCCGCCGCCACCTGCCCCTACAGTGACGTTGCCATTGGTAATGGAGGTATCTTCGATATCTACATGTCCAAGATCGGCAAACATTCCTTCAATTGAAAAATTGTTATTCAGATCGTAGCCAAGAAAAACTTTGTATCCCGTGAAAGTGCCATCACCATAGTTAATGTTGGTGTTGTCAATTTCCGGGTCCAGATTGGAGGCGCCGATGCCAAAGCCTGCATAGATCTCGCCATCACCCGCATGTGCACTGGTATAGAAAAGCAGGCTCATCACTGCAACGGAGAGTGGGATCATCGACAGAATGAGTTTTTGGGCTGGGTTGCCTGATTTTGTACCGGAATGCATTGATTTCTCCAATCCTGGGTGATGGTTTTTTCGTTGTTTAGTCTGTTCAACGGCGGACAGTGAACTGGTTGTTGTTCCGCATTGACGTAGTTCGAACGAGATTAATACACCCAGGATTCACTAATTTCTCGAAATTGCTCACAAAATTGACTTTGTTGATTAATCGAGATCGAATTGTGTGCGCGCGGTCATCAATTTTTCCAATTTTCGCGTTGCTAATGAAAATGCTATTGGCGTATTAGCGCGATAAACGGTTTACGCGTGTGAAGGCGTCACTTATGATTCGCTACAGATAAACGGAGACAAAAAAATGTTGCAAGGCAGTATGGTGGCGATGGTTACCCCGATGGATATGCAAGGGGGAATTGACTATGTCGCGTTGAACGCTCTGACAGAGTTTCACATCGACCAAGGTACGGACGCTATTGTTGCGATGGGTACGACCGGGGAATCCGCTACGCTGGATTTTGATGAGCATTGCTCGGTGATAAAAGCGACGGTGGATCAAGTTGCTGGCCGAATTCCGGTTATTGCAGGTACGGGCGCGAATTCCACCTCCGAGGCGATTGAGCTGACCCGCTGCGCCAAAGCACATGGTGCGGATGCAGCATTGCTGGTGACACCGTATTACAACAAACCTCCTCAGGAAGGTTTGTATCAGCACTACAAGCTCATTGCAGAAACCGTCGATATTCCTCAGATTCTTTATAATGTTCCTGGTCGGACAGCCTGCGATATGTTGCCCGAGACAGTTGCCCGGCTGGCGAAAATTCCAAACATTATTGGTCTCAAGGAAGCGACCGGCAGTATTGATCGAATGAAGGAAATCCTCGCGTTAGTGGGGGATAGCATTGATCTTTATAGCGGTGACGATGCCACCTCACTGGAGTTTTTACTCGCTGGTGGCAAAGGCGTGATTTCGGTAACCACCAATGTTGCGCCCGCATTGATGCATGAGATGTGTCAAGCAGCACTCGCGGGCGATACAACGCTCGCGACTGAAATTAATCAGAAACTGGATGCGTTACACACGGATCTGTTTCTGGAAGCCAATCCTATTCCGGTTAAATGGGCGGTACAGCAGCTTGGTTTGATTGATGGCGGTATTCGCCTGCCGCTGATACCGCTTGCAGAAGAATTTTATCCTCGGCTGCGCGCTGCCATGCAGCAAGCCGCGATTATTTAAGGGACTCGTCCCTAACTCGGAGACATCATGAATCGAATTATCTTTAGCAGTGTGAGCAAAGCCGGTCTACTGGCAATGGTCTTTTTACTGCTCACCAACGGCTGCAGCTTGATGCCGAATAATGAGGATGACTATAAAAAAAGTCGTGCCAACCCCACGCTGGAAGAGCCACCTGAAATTTCCTTACCCACACCCAATGCGGCGTATAAAATACCCAAGTCATCCGCGCCAAAAATTGAAAAATCCAGCTCAACGGGAAGCTCTAAATTGGCCGAAGGTGGTTCATCCTCCGGGAAAATTGAGCTAAAACGTGATGGTTCGTTGCGGTGGTTGGATGTACCTATCGCTGCGAATAAAGTCTGGCCAATGGTTGTCGAGTTCTGGATAAATCAGGATGTGAAACTGGCAGAGTCCGATGCCAAACTGGCAATGCTGGAAACCGAATGGGTCGAATCCAAAGCGGGTATTCCAACTGAGGGTCTAAAGGACTTGTTTAAAAAGGCCGTGGGTAGTGATTCTGATCTTGCATTACGTGACAAATATCGTTTGCGGATTCGCACTGAAAATGATGCTTCCCAAATCTATTTAACCCATCGGGGTGCAGTATTGACGCATGCAAAAGGTGATGCGCCACATTGGGAAATGCGTCAGCCGGAGCCAGAAAGGGAAGCAGAAATGCTCCGACGCTTGCAGCTTTTTCTTTCGCATCAATAACCGAGAGTGCGTTTTACTTCACTGGGTTCTGGAAGTCAGGGTAATGCAACTCTGATTGAATCCGGTGACTCGCTGGTGCTGATAGATTGCGGGTTTTCGGCCAAAGAGTTAGAGCGACGCATGGCAATGCGCGGCTGCCATGCCGAAGATATCAGCGCGATTTTTCTTACCCATGAACATGGCGACCATGCCTGTGGGGTGGGCGTGCTGTCGAGAAAGTATCAGCTACCGGTCTGGACAACCCGTGGTACCGAGTTAGCCGTTAAGGATAACCGTTTTCACCAGACCCACTATTTATCACCCTCACAGAGCATTAAAATGGGCAACATGGAAATTGTGCCGTTTGCTGTGCCGCATGATGCGCGTGAACCTTGTCAGTTTCGCTTTAACGAAGGCAGTCAGAGTCTTGGATTGCTCACGGATACGGGCAGCATTACCCCACATATTATTGATGTGCTGAAGGGTTGCGATACGCTACTGCTGGAATTTAATTATGATCCGGTGATGCTCTCGCAAGGCGCCTATCCACCTGCGTTGCAGCGTCGGATTGATGGTACCTGGGGACATCTTTCTAATCATCAGGCGATGGGTTTTATGCAGCAGCGTGATTCGACCGGTTTGAAACGACTGATTGCAATGCATATCAGCGAAAAAAACAATTCTGTGGAGAAAGTCGATCAATGTTTGAGTGCATCGAGCATGCCACATGATTGTGACGTGATCATTGCAGATCAAACCGGTGGGTTCGATTGGATGACACTCGAATAAAACTCGAATAACAGATTAGACTTTTACTATGCTAAACATCTACAACACCCAAAGCGGGAAAAAAGAACTTTTTAAGCCCATCGACCCTGAGCGGATTACGATGTACGTCTGCGGGCCGACGGTTTACAACTATATTCACATTGGCAATGCGCGACCGATTGTCGTGTTTGATGTGATGTTTCGAATTTTGAAACACTATTTCCCCAATGTTGTGTATGCGCGAAATATCACCGATGTTGACGACAAAATTAACAAAGCCGCAGCAGAAAATGGTGAATCAATTCAGGCATTAACAAATCGCTACATCGAGTTTTATCACCAGGATGTGGCTGATCTCAATACCCTCGCGCCGACGATCGAACCACGCGCCACCGAGCATATTGAAGAAATGCTGGTGATGATCCAAACGCTGATTGATCACGGCAATGCTTACGTGGCAGAAAATCATGTCATGTTTGATGTCACCTCAATGGACAGCTACGGCAAACTCTCCAACCGCAAGCTCGATGATATGCTGGCGGGTGCGCGGGTCGAAGTTGCTGGCTATAAAAAATCGCCCGGCGACTTCGTCTTGTGGAAGCCTTCGACGCCAGAGCTGCCTGGCTGGGAAAGTCCCTGGGGACGAGGCAGACCGGGTTGGCATCTGGAATGCTCAACGATGATCGAAAAACATCTGGGCGAAACCATTGATATTCATGGCGGTGGTCGGGATCTGATCTTTCCTCATCATGAGAATGAACGCGCCCAGAGCGAATGCTGCCATCAAGGAAAAACCTTTGTAAATTACTGGATGCACAACGGCTACATTACCGTTAGCGGTGAAAAAATGTCCAAGTCGGAGGGTAACTTCTTTACGCTGCGCGATGTTCTGGAACAAGCTCCCGGAGAAGCAGCACGGTTTGCCTTACTATCCGGGCATTATCGTTCACCACTAGATTGGTCGCCAGAATCATTGATGCAGGCGAAAGCAGGGCTGGATGGCTTGTATACCGCGCTAAACAAGGTGGTGGATATTAAGCCGGATGACAGCGGCGCTCCAAGCGATGCTTTTATGCAGGCGATGGATGATGATCTGAACACCCCCAGGGCGATTGCGCAATTGCACGATCTAGCCCGACGTATTAATAAGTCGGAGGATGCGGCGCAATTAAAGGCATTAAAATCAGAGATGCTAGCCAGTGGTGAGCTGATGGGTATCCTACAGCAGCAACCCGAAGCCTGGTTTCGCTGGCAGGCAGTTGCCTCTGCTGGATTGTCTGATGAAGAAATTGATACGTTGATTGAAACGCGGTTGCAAGCCAAGCAAGATAAGGATTTTCAACGTGCGGATGAAATTCGCAACCAATTGCAGGAAGCTGGGGTTTTATTGGAAGATGGTGCAGGTGGGACAACCTGGAAACGCGGTTAGAATAGAATGCTAGAACTGTCGATGAGTTGGACAGAAAAACAGGAGTAACAAATGAAATTTTCAAATGTAATCGTAGCCTTGGTGTTAGCAACAATTCTAACCAGTTGTGCAACTTCTCCATTAGGTCGCAAACAGCTGATTCTGTTGCCAGCCTCGCAAATGGCTGATCTTGGCCGTGCCTCCTTTCTAGATCTGAAGAAAAATCAGCTGGTAGAACGGGATGCTCACAATAATCGCTATGTTCGCTGTGTTGCCGATGCACTCACTGCAGAACTTACCGGAAAATGGGCACAGCAGGATTGGGAAGTTACTGTGTTTAAAGATGACAGCCCCAACGCTTTTGCATTGCCCGGTGGAAAAATTGGTGTTCACACAGGATTATTCAAAGCCGCAAAAAATCAACACCAGCTCGCAGCCGTAATGGGTCACGAAGTGGGTCATGTCATGGCAAGGCATGGCAACGAGCGCGTATCGACCAATCTTGCAGCACAAACAGGCCTGCAATTGGCAACGGTTATGGCTGGCGGAGCCAGTTCGCAAAAGCAGCAGGTGATGGGCTTGCTTGGGTTGGGTGTGCAGGTTGGAGTGCTCTTGCCGTTTAGCCGTCGCCACGAATCCGAGGCAGACTTGATCGGTCTTAAGCTAATGGCTTCTGCCGGATTCGATCCTCGCGCTAGCGTTGAGCTATGGCAGAACATGCAAAAGCTCGGTGGATCAAAACCCCCCGCATTTCTTTCAACGCATCCCACGGGTGAGCGCCGCATCCATGATTTGAACCGTGCTATGGAAGCTTCGCTGGCAATCTATGGCAAAGCCAGGTCAGCCGGCAAACGCCCAAGGTGTCGCTAGTACTCCACAAAGTTTGTAGGAGTGGCGCCCTCGCCACGAACTTTCACTGATTACGTTCAATCATAAGGGTTGGCTTCATTCAATTTTAGCCTTTGCCTGGATGGATCTCCGGCACGGTAATTTTTCTATCCATATTCTTTCCTGCACCGGTTATGACCAGTGCAGGTTCTTTGATTGTCTTTAGTACGCCTCGACGTTTCCAGCTGTTCGAATATTGATAGCGATTTCTTATTCGTTTGAACATTGTCTGCCCCATATTCTTATTTTTTTTAGATGATCACTGATAGAGCCGATCTTTTCAGCGACAGGTGGTAGTGTGTCAATTGCGTAACTTGGACGCAAGCATCAGGATGAGTACTTCATCCCGAATTGACTGTTGAAGTATCTAGTATGTACCCACTGACCAAACCTTTACGCGTGATGTACCTGGATGTTGGTGATGGCCACCGGTTGTATCTGGAAGAAAGCGGTACAGCAAAAGGTATTCCTGTGATCTTCTTGCATGGCGGGCCAGGTGCGGGTTGTTCACCGTATCATCGATGTTTTTTTGATCCCGAGAAATACCGTGTGATTTTGTTTGATCAGCGCGGTGCGGGTAAATCCACTCCCCATGCGTCTCTGGATGCCAATTCCACTCAGCATTTGGTGGCTGATCTGGAGAAAATCCGCGTTGCTTTAGAGATTGATCAATGGATGGTGTTTGGAGGGTCCTGGGGTTCGACGCTGGGTTTGGCGTATGCCGAGTTGTTCCCGCAACGGGTACTGGCGCTGGTATTGCGAGGGATCTTCCTTTGTCGAGATCAGGATATTCAGTGGTTTTATCAGCATGGAGCAGGGCGAATCTTCCCAGATTTTTGGCAAGATTTTATTGCGCCGATTCCTGTTGAGGAACAAGGTGATCTGGTGACCGCGTACTATCAGTATTTAACCGGTGAGGATGAGGTGATGCGGATGCGTGCTGCCGAAGCCTGGTCACTTTGGGAAAGCCGCACCGCTACGTTGCAAACCAAACACTCTGAAAGTGATCACTTTTCCAATCCACATTTTGCACTCAGTCTGGCGCGAATTGAGGCACACTACTTTGTGAATCATGGATTTATGCAGCCAAACCAGTTGCTCGATAATGCGCATAAACTCAAAGGTATTCCTGGTACGATTGTGCATGGCAGATACGATTGTATTTGTCCCATCGAACAAGCATTTTCGCTGCATAAAGTTTGGTCGGATGCGAGCCTGAAAGTAATCCCTGATGCGGGTCATGCCGCGACTGAGCCAGGTACTGCCAGAGCTTTAGTGGAAGCCACCGACAGACTTGCCAGCTACCTGATATGATTGGGTTATTACAACGTGTCACCCGCGCCTCTGTGGAGGTTGATGAGCAAGTTATTGCGGAAATTGAGCAAGGGTTGATGGTGTTGATCGGGGTTGAAAAGCCAGATGACGAGAAGCTTGCAGACAGGTTATTAGAGCGGATTTTGGGATACCGAATTTTTGCTGATCGTGACGATAAAATGAATCTGTCACTGACCGATGTCGCTGGTGGGTTGCTGCTGGTACCACAATTTACTTTAGCTGCGGATACCCGCAAAGGTCGCCGTCCCAGCTTTGCCTCTGCGGCACCGCCCGAGCAAGGGCGAGCGCTATTTGAATATGTGCTAAAACAAGCACAACAGATTCACGAAAATACAGCATCCGGGGAATTTGGCGCGGACATGCAAGTACATTTAACCAATGATGGGCCAGCGACCTTCTGGTTGCAGGTTTAACCACTCAGCATTAGTAGAGAATAATATGAAGAACCATTTTTTTTTCACAGTAGCTCTACTGACGCTCTGGGGTTGTCAGCCATCCGCTCAAGAATCTGAAGCACCCGTTAGCTCAGAGCAACAGGTTGCGGCCAAAGAAGCAGCGAATGTTGTTCAATCTGAGCAGACAAAGGTTAGCTCTGATCTAGAGCGTGAGAAACGCATGGCAGCCGAAATCGAGGATGTCATTCTCGATGGTGAGCCGATCTATTTAAAAGCTGGCGCGCATGAGTTTCTCTCGATTGATACGCTGCCGTATGGCGCTTCAAAAGGTGCCGTCATCCTGTTGCATGGGCGAGGTTATCATCCTAACTGGCAAGATGTGATTTATCCTTTGCGTACGGGTTTGGCCGAGGTGGGTTGGCGAACGCTCTCAGTGCAAATGCCGGTACTGAAAAAGGATGCCAAATATTATGATTATGTGCCGTTGTTTCCGCAGTCATTCCCGCGAATCGAGGCGGCAATCGAGCACCTGAAAAATGCCGGTGTCAACAACATCGTGTTGCTTGCTCACAGCTGCGGTGCGCATATGGCGATGAGCTGGCTCAGAGAGAAAGGTGATAGTAGCATTCAAGCTTATATCGGCGTGGGAATGGGCGCGACAGATTATAAGCAATCCATGCAAGAGCCTTTTGCGCTGGATCAGCTCAAGGTGCCTGTGCTGGATATTTACGGCGCAGAAGATTTTCCGGCTGTAATTAGATTGGCGCCATCACGCATCAGCATGATGCAAAAAGCGGCTCATCCTCTCTCGGTTCAAAAGGTGGTGCCAGGTGCCAATCATTACTTCACCGATAAGGGTGAAAGTCTGGTCGAGGTGGTTGAGGAATGGCTAGAAAAACTCTAACTCTAA
>CAZNYF010000058.1:0-16520 GCA_964577195.1 uncultured Thiotrichales bacterium
TCAAACGCCAAGGATGCGGAATTAATACAATAACGAAGTCCACTCGGCTGAGGACCATCGGGAAAAACATGGCCAAGGTGCGCATCACACTGCGCGCAACGGACTTCGATTCGAGTCATTCCATGACTATTATCATGAATTTCCCTGATAGCATCCTCGCTAACAGGTGCCCAATAGCTGGGCCAACCGCTACCGGAATCATATTTTTCGGTAGACTTAAATAATGCCGCATCGCAACAAATACAGTTGTATTCCCCGGTATCTTTATTGGCGTAGTATTTTCCGGAAAATGCCGGTTCGGTACCGCCTTCCCGGGTGATGCGAAATTGGTCAGCAGAAAGTTTTTCCCGCCATTGCGTATTATCGTCAGTCATGATTTTTGATTTCGATTAATCTGAGTTTAGAAGTGGTAATAATAATTCCACGGCCTGCTGAACGCCAGACTTCTTCATAACGAGCTATGTCCAGCCTGCTGCAATGAGGCACTTTAAGTATTACGATTTTTTCCAGACATTGGATCAGGCGGGGCATGCGCAAAGAGGCGCAGCAAAATATCAGGTGAGCTCACGCGTCGAGATCAGGAATTAATTTGCTCTGTAAGCGATTAATGCGATCTTTTAATTCCAGTTTACGTTTTTTCAGACGTTGAATCTGTAGTTGGTCGGCATGCGCATCTTTGCCAAGCGCGTGCACGGCACTGTCGAGCGCACGGTGCTCCAGCTCCATATCGTGGAGTTCCTGGCGGATCATTTCTTCTTTGTCTTCGAACATGATTGCTGGTTGATAGTGTTGGCTGAGATTATAGTCCCCCTGTCTTAAGATCAGGTAGTATTAGATCCACTTATACGGTTTAAACGGTGTGACATGGTGAAATTTTGCGGTAAACGGGTGTTGTCTGTCGTCGCTTTTCTCGCGCTAAATTTGCATGGTTGTGCGATCCAGCCCTCCAGCGACCCTGCCTCGCGAGCCGAAGCTGAGACGCGATATCAACAAGCGGTTACTTTTGCACGTTCAGGTAAGCAAATGAAGGCGCTGGAAGCCGCCAGCCAGGCCATTTCACTGGACCCCGGAAATGCTCGCGCTCATGAGCTGGCTGCCCTGATGAATCAACAGGCAGATAGACAGGAAGAGGCAGCGATCAGTTTTAAACAAGCGTTGGCACTCAATCCCGGCTCTCCCAGCTTGTTGAACAACTACGGAAATTTTCAATGCCAGCGCAAGAATTTTGTTGCGGCAACCGAGCTGTTTAGTCGTGCTGCCGCTATTCAAACCAATCCAAAACCAGAAATTGCATACACCAACGCTGGCTTATGCGCGCTACGGGCTGGCGATCCGCAGCAAGCAAAACAACTATTCACTCAAGCTATCGAAGTGCGTGCTGATCAGTCCGTTGCTGTCTATCAACTAGCGCAAATCGCGTTAACCGAGAACGATTCGCTGGTCGCAAATAGCTGGTTAGAGCAATATTTACGCCATTTTCCACATACAGCTAAGACCCTGCTGCTAGGCGCAAACATAGAAAACCAGCTGGGGAATCCGCTGGGCGTTAGTGATTACACCGATAAGTTACTCAGTGGTTTCCCGAATGCTGCAGAAACAACACAAGCAAGACAGCTTGGCAACGACATATCCTCGACGCGACACTTTGCTACTGCCACAATCTTCGACAGTAGCTGGGTGAAAAACCGCAACCCAAGTCATTTTACGGTACAAATTGCTACCAGTAAGAAAAAGCAAGCGCTCGATGAGTTAATCAAATTGCTACCCACAGCGGAAAATGCCATTTTTATCGTTAATCCAGATGGCAAACCCCGCTTCAACCTGATTGCTGGAAACTACCCAACATTTGAAGACGCTAAAGCAGCCATGTTAGCAGTCAAAAAGAAACTCCCGACGAGGCGTCCCTGGGTACGTAATTTTGCTGGAATTCAGGCAAATTTGTAAGCGTTAGAGTACCGATTAATTAAGCAGCACGAGCGCTGCAAGCCACATCAACATAACCGCGTTTAATCGCAATTTCTAACGCTTTTGCGCCACTAGCCACCTCTTCATAACAAACGCGTGTATTTCGTAACTCCGCAATTTGGCGAGTGCTGGGGTTTTTATCAGACGATGCTTTGGCTAATTCCAGTACCGCTTGCAAATAAGTGCTACGCATTTTTGCTACCATTCTTAGGGTGGGTTCGAGCCCCTTAATGGTTAACTTCGGAAGATCTGGATTCAGCACCTCTCGATTAAGTGTTTTCA
Organism: uncultured Thiotrichales bacterium; assembly: GCA_964577195.1. GTDB lineage: Bacteria > Pseudomonadota > Gammaproteobacteria > UWMA-0217 > UWMA-0217 > HyVt-560. The sequence continues at coordinate 2,248 of CAZNYF010000058.1, forward strand.
TCGAGTGCTCTATTTCCATTAAGAGTCGAGTAGTCTGCATTGGATTGTCGGTCATTATTCCTCCCAAAAGGTGATGCGGTTAAACTACACTCGTTATCGGCTGATTCTGGCAAATCTTTAGTCAAAAGCCTGTATTGTTCCAAAGCACTGACACACGCTGTTAAACTCAATACTGATTTAAGGGCACCTCTTAATACACCTGATATGCATTTTAAAATGATTCTTTACCTGTTTTTCGGCTTGAGTATTCTGATCGTCGCCTATAGCGTCGTCATTTATACCTTCACCAAACCCTCCACCGAGGGTGATTGGGAATACGGTCAGGAAAAGACATCAGAAGTGACTTTGCTAGAAAAGAAGTCTGATACGCTGATCCACATTGATAATCTTAGAAACTTTGACTGGTCCGAAACAGACCAGCCCGCTTGGGAGTCATTGAGTTTTTCCCTATCCGACCTGAGTAAACTCGAAGTTGCTGTTTCGCATTTTTCAACCGTGAGTGAACTGGCACATGTGTTTTTAATCTTTTCTCTAAATGACGGCAGACGCTTTGGGTTATCCATTGAAAGCCGCAGAGAACAAGGAGAAAGTTTCAGTTTGCTCGATGGGCTCAGAGCGAAATATGAAATGATTTATATTCTCGCCTCAACCGAAGATTTGTTGGGGCTACGCATACAAAGAAATGAAACAGTCTACGTTTATCCAATCAAAGTTTCGCCAGAAAACATCCAGGCACTGTTTCTTAATTTCAGCAACAAGATTAATCACCTCAACCACTCACCAGAGCTTTACCATTTATTTTTCAGAAACTGTACCAATCAAATTGTAAAACAAGTGAATAAGTTATCTGATGAAAGTTATTCCTGGTTGGTGCAAACATTCGTGCCAGGAAATACCGGCAAGGCGCTTTTTCAGATGGGATTAGTTGATACTGACGAGAGCGATTTTGAGCAGGTTAAAAAAGAATTTATTCTTAAATAAATTTTAGAGACGCGCTTTAATAGTATGCCCTGATAATAATGTTAATTGACATTAAAAAACACATGCCGACCACGATAGGTTTTATCAAAACCGACCCTTTCTGCAAAACCATTTTCGCTCCAATATGTAATATTAGATTTTATTCACACGAATATCGATTCTCGAATCAGAATCAACAACTACAAATAAGCGATCAATATTCGGATGCTTGCCGGGATTCTCTCGCGCATCTTCGGTATGCTCTGCGTAGAGTTTAAGCGCAGAGGCGGCGGAGCTTGAATCAATCACGCCTGACTCTTTGGAAACCTCAAAATAGACGGCCACCGAGCCGCTGGTGCCTGGTTTATTTTCAAGCGTAGTCACTTCGCCATTGCTATCCGTTAATGTCAGACTACTAATGTCCTCAATCGAGGAAAGCGTTGGTAAAATGTCTTTAAAGTACTGCATGGCAATAACCTAGAATTTAAAGTTAAGAAGTTTACCCCTATTTATAGCCAAAATGAGACATTCAAATACTCCCCGTTATGGCGGATACCTGATACATGCCATGCGTGATGACTGGGGATTGATCGAGGTGGTGGATTACCCTGGCAAACGCAGCCTGCATTTTGGTACACCAATCCAGCAGAGCTGCCTGCGTTTTAACGCTGAATATAATCCCGGTTTTTACTACGAGCGAAAAATGATGTTCGGAGCGGCGCTACATCAACAACCCCAAAATATTTTAATTCTCGGCATTGGCGGCGGAACAATCGCCAGGCATTTATATCAAAATTTGACCGCAGCACAAATCACAGCGGTAGATCGACGAGAAGCAGTCATCGACATCGCTCTGGAATATTTTGAACTACCCGCTGATGAACGCATGCAACTCTACACCGCCGATGCCGAGCAATTTTTAACCGAAGCTCCAGCCGAATGGGATCTAGTTATAGTTGATCTATTTGATGCCATCGGCATTGATGAAACCGCCCTGAGCCTCAGTTTCCTGGATCGTTGTTTTACGCAGTTACATGACAACGGAATACTCGTGATGAATCTCTGGCGCGACGAAAAAACTGCCTATCTCACCGCCCGGGATTATCTTGAAACTTGCTTTAAACATAAGGTCTGGTATCTGGACGAGGCTGACGGCAATACTATCGCCTACGCTTTTAAAGGCGGTTTTCCTGAACCATCATACTTGATACAGAGAATAGCGAAGCGACTAAATCTGGACGATCAATATTTAATGAGACAACTAAAACAACGTAACGGAAATCGAGTAACGATGTGAAATATAAGGAACCTTACTTATCGGCAATTAGCTGAAGCTCTATTAAGGTTCCACGACCTTCGTCGCTAGTAACAGAAATCTCCCAACCGTAACGTTCACAGATCCTCCTCACCAACGAGAGCCCAATGCCGTGCCCTTCGTTATTAAAATTATCACTGTAGTGACGATCAAACATTTTTAGCAATTGATCTTCGCGCATGCCACGGCCTGTATCTTCAATGATCACACGATCATCTTTGAGATGAACATGCACGGTACCCTGATTGGTATAACTGAAAGCATTTCGAATAATATTTGCCAGCACGATGTAAAGCAGCACAGGATCACCCGGTACGATGAGATCACTATTAGCATCAAGTTTAACAGTGACTTGCTTGTGATCAAGCAAGTAGTGATGTTCTTTAACAACTTGATCAAGCACATTATCAACCAAACATTCATGCTCTTGATCATTACCTGATTCCTCCCGCGCTAACGCTAGTAGCGCGGCTGTCAGGCGGGTCATCTGGGTAGTTGCACGTTCGATGCGTTTAACCCGGCTTTGATTACTACTATCAGCATCGAGCTTTGTGAGTAACACTTCGGTGGCACCTTCTATCACAGCCAAAGGTGTACGTAATTCGTGACTGACATTGCTGGTAAACGCACGTTCCCGCTCGATGAAGGCTGCCAGACGGCGGCGGTAATCATCTATTGCCTGAGCCAGCTCGCCGACTTCATCGCGAGGCAGATTGTTAGTCACCGGCAGTGCGTCAAATTCTGGCTCCATCTCCGTCACTTGGCGAGCCAGCCGGGTGACGGGAGCAATCACTCGATCCGCTAGCCACAGCCCCGAAAAACTGGCGAGCAGCGTCACCACTACAATCCCGACAGCAAGGAATCCGAGGTACTGACTCTCGCGATGCTTGATTAACTCATCGGCATAGAGCATAAGAAACTGGACGTTGTCTTGTTCTTGTTTTTCAACATAGAAGCCGGCATTAACAATGGTAACGTGGCTTAATCCTGGAGCGAGGTTATGCAGTTCTACGGGATAAGAATCCTGAATTTCCTCGGTAATCGCATAACCGTGAAGATACCGACTGGTGGGTGGGTGCGACTCTGGGTTTTTGGCATATCGCCGCATAAAGTCGTTGAGTTCCGCGGACAATGTTTCTTCGATCAACTGCTCCTCAAGATCGATCATTAAGAGATATAACATTCCCCCCATTGCCATACTAACCAGCCAGCCAAGTAACAAAAAGGTCAGTGCCACTCGGTAACGCAGGCTGAATCTAAACTTCATCAGAATCCACCAGTTGGTAGCCTACACCACGCAGGGTTTGCATAAGCTGTTTGGTAAACGGCTTATCTATGCGATTACGCAAAGTGTTTAAGTGTGCGCGTAGTGAATCCGTTTCCGGTAGCTCATCGCCCCAGACATGGCGCTCAATTTCCTGACGTGGCACGACGCGGGGCGATTGCCGCATTAGCAGTTCGAGTATTTTTAGTGGAATGGGCGGCAGCTCAATCTCCTGCTGGGCGCGATTGACGCTGAAAGTAGTTGGATCAAACTCCAGATCTGCAATGCGTAAACGCGCCTTGCTGACATCATCTCGGGATCGACGCACCAGCGCCTGAAGGCGTACTTCCAACTCCTGCAAGGCGAAGGGTTTGATTAAATAATCATCAGCACCGCTGCTAAAACCAATGAGCTTATCTTCCAGTGTATCGCGCGCTGTAAGCATCAAAACAGGCAGGTTGCAGCCTCGTTTACGTAATTGCTTGCAGACTTCGATGCCGTCGATATCCGGCAGCATTAAATCAAGAATGATCACATCGTAAACATTCTTTTGGATGAACTCCAAACCGCTGCGGCCATCATAAGCTGCATCCACAAAAGATCCGCGAGCCTCCAGAAAATCGTAAAGATTCTCTACAAGATCCGGATTATCTTCTATTAGCAAAATATACATGCGTTTGTTTTGATTAAGATGGATTACAACCAAGGCTGTTAGCCTACAGAAAACACGGATGAAGAAGCCACTTTTAGCACCTCTTTCTGACCAGTTATTTGCTCCATAAGATCAGATTCTACCGGCCATCCGAAGCCACTAAATTTTACCCCTTTTGGCCGACAATTGGGACTAGAATACTCACCCAAAGCTGGATGAATGACCCTATAAAAGCTCCACCCCAACCACAACAGAGGCATAAAAACATGAGCGATATTCTTATTCACATCGATAACTCTCTCGATAAAAAAGCCCAATTAACACTGGAAAACAAAATTCTCATGCAAAAAGGCATATTCCGAGCATCAACCAGTGCTAGCGCACAACATTTAATGATTGTTGGTTTTGACAATACCAGAACCAGCTCGCTGAATATTCTGCACACGGTTAAAAGCAGCGGCTATCAAGCTGAACTAATCGGTTTATAAAAAACCGCAACGCATCATTATCAACTTGTTTCAGCCCTCAATAGGCTCAAAATCAGTATTTTGTCTCCTGGTTTTCTTGCTGTTTTTCTCGCCGGTCGCTCTAAGCAGGGAAAGTCATCCGCCGCCTGTTCTACTGGCCAATGTCTACGACAATGACATAGATGTTTCCCAATACTGGATCAGTGAAAAATACGATGGTGTGAGAGCATACTGGGATGGCAACCAATTCATTTCCCGTCAGGGAAATATTTATCATGCGCCACCTTGGTTTATAGCCAAATTCCCCAAGATTCAACTAGATGGCGAGCTGTGGATGGGACGTGGTCAATTTCAACAATTGGTTAGCGCCGTGAGAAAAAACCAGCCAGTTGATGAACAGTGGCGAAAAGTTTCTTATCAAGTCTTCGAGCTACCTAATGGCAAAGGCTCTTTTACGGATCGCCTGGCTAGCCTTAAAACGCTGCTTGAAAGTTACGACGGTGCTTACCTGAAACTCGTACCGCAGTTCCGACTTAAGGACAATGAAGCGCTACAGCAACAGCTCGATAATGTGGTTGCTGATGGCGCGGAAGGGTTAATGCTTCACCGAGCGGATGCGTTATACACATCTGGTCGCAGCGATGACTTATTGAAACTCAAACCGTATTTTGATGCAGAAGCGAGAGTGATCAAGCATTTACCGGGAAAGGGAAAATATACTGGAATGCTGGGCGCTGTATTGGTTGAAACTCAAACCGGTTTACAGTTTCGGCTCGGCACCGGGTTCTCTGATATTGAAAGGCAAAACCCGCCACCATTGGGTGCCGTCGTAAGCTACCGGTATTTTGGCAGAACAAATTCGGGTAAGCCCCGGTTTGCGAGTTTCTTGCGAATTCGTCGGGATTGAAACTCAGCAGCATTATTTGTCACCTGGATAGCCGCTGAACCGTTCCTGCATCCACAAAAAAGCCAGCAAATGCTGGCTTTTTTGGTGTTGTAAGGGGGCTGAGATCTATTTAATTTTAGCTTCCTTAAACATTACATGTTTGCGTACAACCGGATCGTATTTCTTCATTTCTATTTTATCAGGCGTATTACGCTTGTTTTTGGTTGTCGTATAGAAATAACCAGTTTCGGCAGATGAAACGAGTTTAATTTTTTCGCGTGCTGACTTTGCCATGTTATTGCTCCTTAAACCTGTTCGCCACGAGAACGCATTTCGGTCAGAACGGAATCAATCCCCTTCTTGTCGATAATTCGCATGCCTTTGGCAGTAAGACGTAATTTTACAAAGCGGTTCTCACTCTCAACCCAAAACTTGTGGGTATGAAGGTTAGGCAGAAACCGGCGGCGGGTTGTATTGTGTGCGTGAGAAACGTTGTTTCCCGCAACTGGGCGTTTACCCGTTACCTGACAAACTCGCGACATGGGAACTCCAATTCAATCTGTTCTACGAAAGGTCGCGCAACATAGCAGAATCGGGGGAGTCGTACAAGCCAAAAAGGACAAAAACCGCTTCTGGTCAGTTACGGGTCTTTAACTTATAGTCTACCAATGGACATAGTATTTATTGAAGATCTCCGCATTGATGCCACCATCGGTATCTATGACTGGGAGAAGAGTATTAAGCAAACACTGTCATTCGACATTGAAATGGCAACCGACATCCGCAAGGCTGCTGCCTCGGACGAGATTGAGGATGCACTCAATTATAAGGCGGTTTCAAAACGGATTATCCAATTTGTGGAAGAATCCAAATTTCAGCTGGTGGAAACGCTATCTGAAAAGATCGCTGAAATGATTTTAAAAGAGTTTGAAGTTTCCTGGCTGAAATTAACTCTGAATAAGCTCGGTGCAGTACGAGGCTCACGCTCAGTGGGTATTCGAATTGAGCGAGGTAAGAAATCCCGATGACCACAGTGCATGTCAGCATTGGCAGTAACATCGAGCGCATCAAGCATATCGGCTCCGGTATCGCAGCGCTGGAACAAGCCGTTGGCGAGCTAAATCTTTCACCCGTCTACGAAACACCCGCTGAAGGATTTACAGGAGATGCGTTTTATAACCTGGTGGCCGGGTTTAAGAGTAACGAGCCTCCGCAGCGACTCAATGTGCTGTTTAAGATCATTGAAGACCATTTTGGGCGTGTCCGTGGTGGCGAGAAGTTTTCCTCCAGGACGCTGGATATCGACCTCTTGCTTTATGGTGAAGAGATTATCGACACAGACGGTATACAAGTGCCACGTAATGAGATTGAACGCTATTCGTTTGTGTTGCAGCCATTAGCGGATCTGTTGCCTGATCAGCTCTACCCTGGTCGTACGGCGACATTTCTGGAGATGTGGTCTAAAGCCGTTGCAGAGGGTGAAATGAAGCCTGCACCCGTGGTAGAGCTAGAGCTCGCAGAAGCTACAAAACCAGTTTCAGTCCAATAAACAGGGACGTAGCGAGAGCGGGTTCTCAGTAGGCGCCTGTTTATGGATGGGAACTAACCAGCTTGATCCAGCGCTGTCGAATGTATCCGGGCAATTTGAGCTGATCAAATATTGCTTCCAGTGCTTCTTCGTCGCCACCCGTCATTGTTAGGCCGCGCTGCCGGTCGATCGGAGCATCGCAATACACGCCGGTAATCTTTCTGCCGGTGAGAATCTCCTCTCGGTTTTCCTCAATCAATCTTTCGATACGTTTGGCACCGCGCAATTTTGAACTGCCGATCTCCGCGGTTCGGCTGAGCAAATTTTCGATATTGTCGAATTTATTGAGTAGCTTGGCGGCGGTGGCAGCGCCAACTCCGGGCACACCGGGAATGTTATCCACCTTGTCCCCGGCAATCGCCAGCAAGTCTGCAATTTGATCCGGTCGAACGCCGTGTTTCTTTTTTACTCCGGCGCAGTCGAGCTGTATATTTTTGCCGTATTCCCACCAGAGATCATTGTCACTGATCAGCTGCGTAAGGTCTTTGTCGCCGGTAATGACATGGATTCGATAGTCCTGACTTTGAAGGTACTTCGCCCAGCTGCCGATCAAATCATCGGCCTCATAGCGGTCGCTGCCAAATTCTGCGATTCCGGCAGCGCGTAAAAATTTCCGGCAAAGTTGAAACTGGTACTTCAGCTCAGCGGGCGCGGGATCTCGATTGGCTTTGTAGGGTGGATAAATCTCGTTGCGAAAAGAGGATTTAAGGCTTTCATCGAAGGCAAAGCCTATATGTTCAGGCTGTTCCCGGCTCAACAGATCAGCGACAAAATTCAAAAATCCGAGTACTGCGTTGATGGGACGGCCATCAACATCCACCAGAGAATCCGGCAAAACAAACCAGGATTTAAAAACATAAATGCTGGAATCAACCAGCCAGGCGGTCTGCTTTATTGGCGGATTCTCCATGCAAGCCATCCAGAAACCGGAATGCCGATAATGGCAGTGGCAACAAACCAAAACGGGTGTGGAATACTGACCGTGGTAACAACTGCAGCTCCCAATATCAGCACAGAAATAATCGCTGCAAACAAAAAATGGCGACTTTTTGCAATCAACAATGCAATGCTGGAACCCATAAATGTGCCAAGAAACCAGGCCGCCAAGACAAATGAAAACGCTGCAATTGGCAGACTTTTTAGCATCGCTTTGACCGCAGCCATATCGGTGTAATCAATATTTTCCGGCGGTGGAAAAACAAAGTGCCCCAGTTGTTCTACAACAGCAACCGTGACCACTGCTGTAAACAGTCCCACTAAGACCGCTAAACTGTTTCTAATCACACATCTATCCCGTCGTGAAGGACTTCTTCAGGCGACAAAATCCGCTCTTGGATAGCGCGCCAAACACCATCGTCTTCTTTCTCGATCACCACTTCCAGGCCGTGCTCTTTAATTTCCTCGCCCCGGGCTTTGATGCATTCAATGGTTTTGAACATGATCCGCTGCACATTCCCCGCAACAAATAAAAATCCGCGATAAGAAACCTCCTCCAGCACCTTCTCCGCAAATTCTTTGCGACACGCTTTCTCCCAAGCGGCATAGTCAACCACCTCAACCTCGGGTACACCGCGCACAGCAACTTTGCGCGAGATCAAATTCATGTGCGCATCAAAATCCAGTGCTGTAGCAGTTCTGGCGCTGTCTTCAAGCCACTTACGGGCAGTTGCTTCATCGGCTTCGCGGTGGTTTTGTTCTTCAGTGACCACGGGGATGGGAATGTTTTTCATAGTACTCATGCATAACGTCTCTAATAAAATCGGGATAGTTTTGTGAATCCATCTCGCGCATCCCTTCAGTAAAAAATGCTGGCGCTTCGTGCGGGATCGCCATCACCAGATCATCAAACACTCGAATCATAGTTTCTCGACTATGCGAGCGCGTTGCAGTAATTCCACGATTGATCTGCAACAAACGCCAGGGTCTGCGCGGGTTTTCAACTCCGAGGTCGTGTTTTATCACATCTGTACAACTTGCGGCGACCCGCCCCATGAAATCGGCCATATTTGAAAGCATGCGGTGATCCGATGTTGCATTGGCTTCTGCGGCAACCGCATCGACCACCGGTTCCAAAATCACAATGCGCCCATGGTTGGTCATAATCCAGTCAGCCACGCCAATGGTAATTGCTGCTAATGCTACATTGGTTTCGACTAAATTCTGTTCACGAGCAACTTCGCCAAGATGGTTGATCAAACCCAATCCAAATTCGCCCAGCTCGGTAATCTCTGTCGAGCTAATGTCAGGATCCGCAGATCCACTTGCCATTTCGAGTTGTTTTTGAATACTGAGAAACTGCTGGAATCCAGCAATCAGTTCAGTTGCTTCTTGCCCATCTGTTTTAGAACCACCCGCTAACTCAAAATTGCTGCTGACAGCGTCGAACAAGCTTTGTAGTTCGCCGGGTAAGGGAATGAATCGGTGTTTTCGTAGCGCAGCAGTCATATCACCAGTGTACAGATATCTATCACTTGATAAAGCTTGAGGCCTGCGAGACAGAAAAACTAGTGCTAGTTCACTATATGCACGATTAAAACAATGAATTGATGTGTGATTTCTTAAACCCGCCGATACCGCCACTTAGGGAATCCTTTGCCTGGTTAGTTTGGTAAAGCCAATTTCAACTCCCATAAAAATAACAATAATTAAGGAGCAAGAATGAACAACAAACATAAACTACATAAATTAAGCTTGGCTATTGCAGTAGCTCTAGCAACTGCGAGCGGCGCAGCATTTGCTGGTGGTGCGGTTACTGTGGTGAATACCTCTACTGAGGCCGCAACTGCAACAACCTACAATGGCCCCAGCGATGCAACTGAATATAAATGGGGGCTGGGTAACGACCTATTAATAGAAGGCTTCGAATTTGGTGGTAATACCTATAGCTACGATTCTATTGCTGATAACGTCAAGCTGGTTCGAGTCAACAACCCCAACGCGACTAACGATGAGCTATGTAGTGTGTTTGTTGAAACCACAGGCTTAGAGCGCAACTATAAAACTTCCTACCCACAACTCGCGGGTGGCAATAGCTGTGATCTTGAGAGTCTATTGTCCGGCCGGGTAATCAACCGTGGTGCATTGGATCTATTCTCTAACTTTGGTACACATGCGAAAAATATCGAGCGTGCAGACTTTATTTTTACTAATGGAATCGCTGCGCCTAACGCTGTTGCCGACCTCCAAACATCTGGACATATTGTCACTGAAAAATCAGGTAACAATCCCATCAAAATTGCTGCAATTTTAGCCGTTGATAACGCTGGAGATCCAACACAATTCGGCGCTCTTGTGCGAGTCACTGACAGTAGTGGTATTGAGTACGGTGTCACCAATATTCAGACACAAAATGATTTCCTGACCAATACAGATGCCAATCCTGGCTTTCCAGAAAAAACCGGTGATTCTACCGAAGCTTTAGGAATGGCTTTTGTGTCCCTCTCAGACTTAGGTGTGAGTGCGGGCGTGACTTACTTTGGATTCTCTTATTTTGCTGATGATGTTACTGATGCAAATGCTGATCCGGCGACATTCCCTTCTGATACCGGCAACGCCGGCAGTGGTGACGAAGCCGATCTTTATGGTGGAACCGCTGGCTATTTCACCATCGCCACACAAAAATCCATTAGCGGAAATGTGTTTCAAGACGATGACCGTGATGGTACTCAGAACGGTGGTGAAACGGGTCTTGGCAATGTTGATGTTTCGTTATTTGAAGATACAAATGCAAATGGTTTATTTGATGATGGCACCGACCAACAGGTTGGCGCTACGGTCGTTACTAATGGTTCAGGCGCGTATTCGCTGACTGCTCCAGCCCCTGCCAATGGTGACTACTTTGTGTTGGTTGATGAAACTGATACTGATTTGCCAGTAAACCACAGCACAGGAACGAATCCGTTACCTGTAACGATTGCGAGTCAGGATGTGGCTAACAAACATTTCCCGTTTGCGCCTCCACCGCCAGTTATTAATGCACCCGATGCTATCAACGACAGCGCAACCACTGAAGAGAATCAACCCGTCGATATCAATGTGTTGGATAACGATACGCCTGTCAATGGTGTATTCACACTGACCATTGTTGCTGGACAAGAACCTGCCAACGGTACGGTTACTGTGAATGGTGGTGTGATTAATTACACACCGAATCTGGGCTTTGATGGAAACGACAGCTTCCAATACCAGATCGAAAATGGTTCCAGCGAGTCTGATATTGCGACCGTCAATATCACGGTCACACCACTCCCGGACTTTGATCAGGACGGTATTCCAGACAGCGTCGATATCGACGATGATAACGACGGAATCCTTGATTCGGTTGAAGGTAACTTAGACTTCGATGGTGATGGCAACATCAACAGCAAAGATCTGGATGCAGATGGCGACGGTATCAATGACCTGGAAGAATCAGGCCTGAACGAAGCCGCTCAAACCGCACTGGACAGTAACAACGATGGCCAGATAGATAGCACTGAAGATTTCGGTGCCAACGGTCTTGCTGACAATGTCGAAACCAATCCTGAGTCTGGTACACCAGACTATGCCGGTGATGGCTCCGTCACTTCACCCGTCGATACTGATGGTGATACACACAAGGACTTCCTTGATCTGGATTCCGACAACGACGGCATTCTGGATGTTATCGAAGCCGGTCTGGTGGATTCCGATGGTGATGGCGAAGCAGACGCGGGTCAGGCTTCTACCAACTCACCGGTAGATACCGATGGTGATTCAATTCCCGATTATCGCGATCTTGATAGCGACAATGACGGCATTACCGATATCATCGAAGCGGGTGGTTTGGATGCCGATAATAATGGTGAAGTCGATGGTTTTGTCGATGCCAATAACGATGGCTACGACGATAATCTACGCACTAATCCGTTGCCAGTACCGGATACCGACAATGATGGCATTCGTGATTTTCGTGATCTCGACAGCGACAACGATGGTCTAACAGACATCACCGAAGCGGGTGGCGTGGATACCGATAAAGATGGTCGTGTCGACGACTTCATTGACGCAAATGGCGACGGTCGCCACGATCCATTAACCGATGCGCCGCTTCCAGTACCGGATACCGATGGTGATTCCATCGCTGATTTCCGTGATCTCGATAGCGATAACGACGGCATCGCAGACATCATAGAAGCCGGTGGTACAGACACTGATGGTAACGGCCGAGTAGATAACTTCGTCGATGCCAACAATGATGGCTATGACGATAATATCGCCGCATCACCACTCCCGATTCCCGATACAGATGGCGACAGCCACCCTGATTATCTTGATCTGGACAGTGACAATGATGGCATCACCGACTTGATCGAAGCAGGTGGTGTTGATGCTGATTTCGACGGCAAAGTGGATAACTTCACTGATGCCAATGGCGACGGCATGGATGATCCACTCAATACCGCAACGGCTGGAACCGCTTTGCCACTGCCTGATACAGATGAAGACGGAACCCCGGATTATCTGGATCTCGACAGCGACAACGATGGCATGCTGGATATCATGGAAGCGGGTCTTCCTGACGCAGACAATGACGGTAAGATAGACGGCTTTGTCGATGCCAATGGCGATGGTCTGGACGATAATGTGCAGGGAGTGCTGAGTGCCAATGGTCTCATAGATGCCGATGGTAACGGTGTTGCCGACTTCCGCGAGGTTTGCAACTGTGGCGATAATGCCGCGTTCCGTACCGGTCTTGAAGGCAACGGTGGTGGCAGCTTCGGCCTGGGCATGCTCGGGTTACTCGGTGGTGCGGCAATGTTCAGACGTCGTCGTAGCATCGCAAAGCACAAGACCGTGCTTCGCGGAGCCGCCAGCGTCGCAGTACTGATGACCGCTTCATTTGCAGCTCAAGCAGAAAACTCTCCTTCAGAACGTAACTTTGACAGCCGCATCTATCTGGGAGCGGGTGCTGGCATCACGCAACTGGAGCCAGAGGCTGTTTGCCCTTGTTACCGCGTTGATGATGACACCAGCGCAGGTGGCCAGGTCTTCATCGGTTTTGACGTAAGCCGCAGCTTTTCGCTGGAAGGCTACTACGCTGATCTTGGTGGCGCAGCAGTAGGTAAACTCAATGGCGAATCTGCTGGTGATGTAGACTATCAAGTCTACGGCATTAGCGCCGTTGGTTACCTGCTCAATAGTCGCAAAGGCTCTGACTATGCCAGTGGCTATGACGACGAAGGAAAGTTTCGTCGCGAAGGCATGTCCTTATATGGCAGAGTCGGTGTTGGCGGCATGGAGAATGATGCGCAGGTGAAATATGAGCGCGTTGAAGACATCCATCTAACGCTGGGCGTTGGTGCGGAATACGGCTGGAAAAATGGCATAGCAGCACGGGCAGAGTACACCTCCTATGACGAAGATGCACAGATGCTGTCATTGGCTCTACTCAAACGCTTTGGCAAGGTTGACGAGATCGAGGAGGTCGCTGCACCAGAAATGGTTGAACCAGAACCAACTCCGGCACCGATTGCGCCCGTTCGCGCAGCAGTCAACAACGACACAGATAATGATGGTGTTCTAAACGCCGCTGATATCTGCCCCAACTCACCACAAGGTGCGCATGTTAACGACGTCGGTTGCATCATAGACCGTGACCGTGATGGCATTGTCAATGAGGCTGATAAATGCCCCGAAACACCTGCCAATACTCGCGTTGATGAGAATGGTTGCTCGTTAAAAGCCAAACCCGAGCAAGTCAGCTTTTCCGGTGTACTTGAGGGCGTTAACTTCCACACCAATTCAGATCGCCTCACTGAGAAAGCAACGGTGATTCTGGATAATGCGGCAATGGAAATGAATCGTTTTCCAGGTGTTAGCGTGATCATTGTCGGTCATACCGATAACCAGGGCGGTACAGCCTTTAACAAAGACCTTTCGATTCGACGCGCTAAAGCAGTTGCTCGCTATTTGGTCAGCAAGGGGGTGAAAGCCAGCCGATTGCGCTACGCAGGCAAAGGCGAATCACAGCCTAGATCGACCAACGACACGCGCGACGGCCGAGCGATCAATAGACGGGTGGAGTTTATTATCAAATAGTCAATCAACTCGATAGACATTTAAAAAGTGAAAGACAAAGCGGGCATTAAGCCCGCTTTTTTGTGAGCGCGATTATTTTATA
>CAZNYF010000059.1:0-16506 GCA_964577195.1 uncultured Thiotrichales bacterium
CGCATAAAAAATGCACTATTCCTGATTTCCCTCAGCAACACTTCTATTTTTAGAGACGCCCTGGAGTCAGGTTTTAGTTTTACGTGATCTGGCGCTTATAATCGAAGATGGGAAAAGTGTTCGTGCGGATGCATTGTACAAAGCCTGGAGAGAAAACTGGCAGGCGCTGGGGCAGAATGATTCATCCGTGCTGGCAATTGATAACGCGCTTGATGATTTACGCAGCGATATTTTAAATACCTTAGAGAATCTTGAATAATGTCTAACCATACAATGAATTCAGTTATTACACCTGACGGTCGTTTGGAAGTCCTTACCAAAGCGGAAATGAGTAAATTACAGGATGCTAGTCAGGGAGGGTTATATCAATTATTTCGTAATTGTTCATTGGCAGTATTGAATAGTGGCGCGCCGCTTGATGACGCAAAAGTTTTGCTCGAACGATACGAAGATTTTGATATTAAAGTCATTCAAGAAGAGCGCGGAATCAAACTGGAATTAATAAATGCGCCTAATAATGCTTTTGTTGATGGAACAATTATCAAAGGTATTGGCGAACATTTATTTGCAGTGTTGCGAGACGTTATTTATGTAAGCGATGAAATTACCGACAATGCTAAATTTAATCTCAACGATTCAGAAGGCATTACCAATGCGGTATTTCATATCCTGCGCAATGCGGGTGTGCTGCGGCCGATGACGGATCCCAAAATGGTCGTTTGTTGGGGTGGACATTCTATTGGTAGAGAAGAATATGTCTATACCAAAGAAGTGGGTTACCAATTGGGTTTAAGAGGCCTGGATGTGTGTACAGGTTGTGGTCCCGGTGCAATGAAAGGGCCAATGAAAGGCGCAACTATTGGGCATTCAAAGCAGCGTATTCGCAATGGCAAGTATCTGGGAATTACTGAGCCTGGAATTATTGCAGCCGAATCCCCCAATCCGATTGTCAATGATTTGATCATTATGCCGGATATTGAAAAACGGCTGGAAGCTTTTGTGCGGATCGGTCATGCGATTGTTATTTTCCCCGGCGGTGCGGGTACAGCAGAAGAAATTCTGTATCTATTAGGGATTTTATTACATCCCGATAATGCGAACATTCCTTATCCGGTGATCTTGACTGGGCCTGAAACTGCCAGAGTGTATTTTAAGCAGATTAATCATTTTATTGGAGAAACTCTGGGTATAGAGGCGCAGCAACGCTATACCATAGTGATTGGTGACCCTGAGCAAGCAGCGAAAAAAATAGCCACAGGTATAAAGGCGGTGCGCAAGTTCAGAAAAAACTGTGACGATGCTTACTATTTTAATTGGTCGCTTAAAATTAATCCGGAGTTTCAGGAACCATTTTTCCCAACGCACAAAAATATGCGTGGTTTGAAATTAACTAAAAATCAGGATCGCCATGTTTTAGCCGCCAATTTACGCAGGGCTTTTTCTGGGGTTGTTGCGGGTAATGTTAAAGATGAAGGGATTAGGGCGATTGAAAAACATGGTCACTTCGAAATCAATGGTGATCAACAAGTGATGGAACCGATGGATAAATTGCTCGCATCTTTTGTCGAGCAGCAAAGAATGAAACTGCCGGGTACGGAATATGTGCCTTGCTATAAAATTGTTAAAAAGTAACTAATTTAAAAGAATTCATTGAAAGGAATAAAATCAACCAAATCGCCTTTTGTGATTTTAGTTTCAGGTGGAATAACCAGCAATCCATCTGCCCAGCAAGTAGAGGTTAATACTCCTGACCCTTGATGGGAGAATATTTGGACCGTGGCGACGCCATCATCCTGATTCGTTTTTGCACGTAAAAACTCCATTCGGCTGCCCGGGCGATCCCAATTAAAATCAGCGGGTAATTGATAGTGCATCGGCTGGTAGTGAGTTCGCCCTTGCATTTTTGCAATAAAAGGCAATGCGAAGATTAAATAGGTAACAAATACAGAGACGGGATTGCCTGGTAAGCCAATAAAGGGTGTCGATTGAATTTGGCCAAATGCAAGGGGTTTTCCCGGTTTCATGTTGATGCGCCACATTTTTAATTCGCCAAGATTTTCTAGCGCTGCACGAACATGATCTTCTTCACCAACTGAAACGCCGCCGGTGCTGATAATTAAATCAGCCCGCGTTGCCGCATTGTTTAGTGATTTTTCTGTGGCACTCAGGGTATCAGCAGTAGCACCTAAATCCACTATCTCGCAGCCGCTCGCCTGGAGTAGTCCTTTGAGCGTGTAGCGATTCGAATTGTAAATTTGTCCTGGGAGGGCTTGATCACCAGGTTCACAGAGTTCGTCGCCGGTAGAAAATATGCCTATTTTCAGTTTTTTAAATACGCGTATCTCAGCAATCCCTACGGACGCTGCTAGCCCCATCTCCTGAGCGCGAAACAGTGTGCCTTGTTTTAGAATGGTGCTTCCGGCTTGAATATCTTCTCCGGCGCGACGAATATTTTGACCGAGTTTAAGCTTGGCAGAGATGCTTACTTGATCGCCCTCGACGGAGCAGTTTTCTTGCATGACGACGACATCGGCATGCTCTGGTATGGGCGCACCGGTAAATATTCTGGCAGCACTTTCTGGTATTAATGGATGTCCCACTTCACCAGCGCAAATCCGCTGAGATATCGGCAGGGTGGTTGCCGATTCTGTATTAATATCCCTTAGGCGAACGGCAAAACCATCCATTGCGCTGTTATCCGCCGGCGGTACATTAATAGACGATGCCAGGTTATTTGCCAGTACCCTGCCGAGTACCTGAGAAATGTTAATGCTTTCGGTTTCGCTAACGGGTTTTGCATGTAGTCGTAAAAAGTCGATGGCTTCAGCAACAGGCGTTAGTGCTGGGTCGGGGCTACAGTCATTTTCTCGGAGCATGTTTTTCATCAGCGCAGTGTTTGATTATCTCTCTTTAAGACGGGGCATGATTTCAATCATGTTGCAGGGACGATTATCTTTATTTAGTTGATGCACGATGATGCCATCCCAGCCATCTTTACAGGCACCATTCGATCCTGGCAGGCAGAAAATCAGAGTGCCATTAGCAACTCCACCAATCGCGCGCGACTGGATAGTGGAAGTGGCAATGTTGTTGTATGAAAGCGAACGAAATACTTCGCCAAACCCGTCGATCTCTTTATCAAACAGTACTTTAACCGCTTCTGGTGTGATATCTCTTCCGGTGAGCCCCGTGCCACCAGTGGTAATAACGACGACAACTTGAGGATCAGCTATCCAGCGTGACAATGTCTCCCGTATTTTATATCGGTCATCTGTAACGATTTTTTTTTCGATAACCTTGTGTCCGGATTGGATGATTCGATCGGCCAAGAGTTTGCCAGAGGAATCTGTTGCCTCGGTGCGGCTGTCAGAAACCGTCATAATTGCGATGTTGACGCCAGCAACGTCACTGCTGGATGAACTTGCGTTATCAGGCATAGTCAGGTCCGAGTTTAGGTTTGATGGTGCGCGGAGTGGTATTGTGTCTTAGAGGAGTGACAGTGTCGATATTCATTCTGGAACCTAAGCAACGATTGATGATCCAATTTGGAAATCATCGTAAGCTTAATTCTTGGGGAGGCAGTATTGATGAGAGAAGAACTGGCTATGCCGACGACAGTAAAAGCACTGGTAGTAGACGATTCTGCGGTTGCGCGTAAGGTATTGTCGAGCATTCTACTTCGGGAAGGTTTGGAATCAGATGTGGTGAGTTCGGCTGCTGCTGCATTTACCTATTTGCTAAAAAATGTTCCAGATGTGATTTTCCTCGATCATATGATGCCAGAGATGAATGGGTTTGACGCACTGCGATTGATGAAAGCTGATCCTGATACTGCAAAAATCCCAGTCATCATGTTTACCTCAAGGTCTGGCGAAGCTTATCTCAATGAGGCGCAGGCGTTAGGCGCTGTGGATGTGTTGAGCAAAGATACGCTGGCTGAAATTAACCTGACCCAATGGCTACAACAGCTAGGGATTTTAAAGCCTGAATCCAGATGGGCCAGTCCTGCCAGCGTGAGATCAGGCGCGTCCAGTACACAAGACAAACAAACACTGACCGTTCCGCTAGTGCGTGGGCTGGTCAGAGAAGAGTTTTTGCGCTTGCGTGAGGATTTGCCGGAGATGATTCGACAGGCGCAGCGGGATGAAAGCGAGTTACCTACACGCCAAGTACCTGATGACTTTTATCCTTCCAGGCTTCAATCCCCCGATCGTCTGCGCTCCTCTTGGCGGCTGGCATGGATTCCGCTGGCGTTAATGGGTTCAATGCTCATTCTCTGGACGTTGAATATGCCCCATCGAGGGATAGAGTTGTCACAACAACCTACCGCAGTAGCTGCGGTAAAGATTCAAAAAAATGATGCCGGTGTGGTTGATGTGGTGAGTGAAAGCTCTGCTGCCTACACCGATAGATCGCTTAACAATCGATCCCTAAAGATTATTGGCTGGGCGATTAATCAAAAAATGCAATACAAGTTAGGAGAGCTACCGCTGGCAAATGAACGTCTGGAAAATTTGCGCGCCATGTTGTCGATGCTGCAAGAAGCTAATTTTCAGGGAACAGTTCAGCTCATGGTTCATCAGGGTAAGTTTTGTGTGGTGACTGATTCCGCCGGTCGCACCAAACTACCTGCTTCAGGAGCGCTGATGAAGGGTTGCGACATTCAAACGCCACAGGCTGCTGGAGTGGTCTCGCAGTTGATGTCTTTACCGTTTGCACTGTTTGCTGATAGTTCACCTCAGGCCAATGGTGAAGAGGGAATCCGCGTTTCAGTGATTTCTTCCACGAGCGAAAACCCGTTGATTCAATACCCGCAACCCAAGCTCAGCATGATTGCTGCGGACTGGAATCAAATCGCAGCAGAAAACAATCGAGTGGAAGTTCGCTTTTTGAATGGAAGCTTTCGTTAGCGCTTCGCTCTAAAGTTATTGGTATCCGTGACATAACTTACTAATCCTTGTGATAGCACTCACATAAATGTATTCTCCCGAATTAGCGTAACTATAGCGCTCACATGAAATCTCAACCTGATCGGTTCTTTTTCGACTGTTTGAGTTGTGGTTTTTTTGCGTCATAAATAGCGGTATATCCGCAATATTATTCAGTTCAACGATGAAAATCATCGCAGAATTGATGGCTGTTAATTACCATTGGAGAATCTAATGAAACCACTTTCTTTACTCGCAACGCTAGCTGTTGCATCAAGCATCGTTTTGACGGGCTGCGAATCTATTCCAGATCCTGTACAAGGCGCTAAAAACGCAATTGCCGGAAAATCAGCAGCAGCTGGAAAACCTGTCGGCATCACCCCAACGCTCTCTTCCGTCACTGTGAAACACGGTGGGGCTGATACGGTGATCACACGTGATCCAAACAATGCGGCAACTGTTATTCCTGCGTTTGCTAAAACTTCTCGTCCTTGCCCACCATTTTGCATTCAGCCCATTCTTTTAGCGCCGGGTGTAGAAACACTTGGTGAGGTAGAGGTACTGGACTATCTTTCTAAAATGACGGGTGGTGATTCCAGCATTCTGGTTGTTGATTCACGTACACCTGATTGGGCCGCCAAAGGCACCATCCCTGGTGCAATTAACCTGCCGTGGACGCTGTTGAATCCTAAAAAGGGAGCAACCACTGACGGCATCATGAAAGTCATGGCTGAGCATTTTAGTGCACCGACTAGATCTGGTGTTGATGCGTTCGGCGTTGATGAGGCAATTGCTGCAGGATCACCCGGAAACGTTTTTGACTACTCAAATGCCAAGACACTTGTACTGTTCTGTAATGGCATGTGGTGTGGTCAGTCACCCAACAATATCAAGAATCTGATTAAGTTTGGTTACCCTGCTGACAAGATCAAATGGTATCGCGGTGGCATGCAATCATGGGCTGTTCTAGGGCTTAGTACTGCAAAGCCTTAGCACTAAAAGGTTTTAGCGTTACAAAATATAAGGCCGACTGATATAAGTCGGCCTTTTTTGTGCTTTTTCAAGATGCTTTTCTGACTATCTCTGAGCCGTTAATTAGATAATTTTGCTTGCTGCTTTAATTTCTCAAGCTCTTGCAGTTTCGTATTCGCTTGTTGTTTTAACAGCTCGATTTCTCGCGTTTTCTCTATTTCCAGTTTGAGCACTTTCAGATTAATATTGCCAGGATCAATCGTTAGTCCGGTCTCAATTAGTCGCATGGTTGCAGCAGAATCACCACTGGCGTGGGTTTTCTTTGCTTTAGCAACAATTCCGGAAACGACTGAGTTCACTGCCTTATTGGCCTGTGTTCTTGTGGTTCTATCCCAGCTGGATTCTATTTTCTTCTGTAGAGCAATCATCTCGATGTGTTCAGGCATGACAAGCAGGCCGGTTCGTGTAGAGTTGAGCGCAGCTTGATAATTACCTTGTTGATAATCTTTACGCGCCTTGGAGAGTAGACGTTCGGCCTTCTTCTCATTGACTTCATATTTAACACGTTGTTGACGTGCCAGGTTTTGCTCACGCAGCCTTTGTTCCTGACCCCATTTTTTCTCCAGGTTTGCGAGCGAGTGCAGGGCATCGCTACGAATGGAGATTAGCTCAGGGTTATCTGGGTCAAGCTTTAAGCCTTGCTCGATGATTGAGAGACTTTTGGAATATTCTTTCTCGTTGAGGCGATCTCTTGCATCGGTGACCAGCTTTTCAATATGACGGCTGGCTTTTACCGTCTTTCGATCAGACCGACTGAGTCTCTGATTGCCGATACCACGTTCCTTGCCTTCTTTTGCCAGCAAGAGTTGAGCGTTGGTTTGCAGTTGACGCAGGCCTTTGTGATCAGGACGTACTTTTAAGCCTTCTTCAATCATCGCCAGACTAGAAAGTGGGTCACCCAAAAGCATGAGCTTTTCAGATTCTCGATAATAGTAATCAGCAATATCTAACAAGCCGATCAGTGCATCCGGGTTCATAGGCTCGAGTGAAAGAATACGTTTGTAAGTATCTAACGCATTTTCTCCCGCTGGCCCCGTGTAGTGACCAATGGATTGTAGACGACCTGCTTTTTTCAATAAATGATCAACATTCAAAATTGTTTCACTAGAAACCGGCACAGGTTTTGGTGCCAGCGAGGCGGTTGCTCGATTGCTTAATCCGGGATTCAGATAATTGGGGATCACCTGTTTTGCTGCTGGCACAGGAGCCAAGGCTACCTTTGGTACAACTGGTTGCGGTTGCGTGATAGCGGCAGGCTGCACAGTGACTTGAGCCACAGGCGCTGTCACTTGGGGTGCAACGGCAATTGGCTGCGCCACCAGTTGTTGCGCTACAGTCGCGACAACCTGCGGTGTTGGTGCAACTGGCTGAATTGTTACTGTTGGTCGTGGAGTCGCAACCGGAGGCACATAGGTACTCACTGTGGTAACAGGCTCAATGGATACAGGATTGTTAACAAAAATTGGCTGACTGGTTTCATTGCTGACAAATCTGCGTGGTGTTTGCAGCGGTTGAATGAACTGTGGGGTAGCACTGGCAGAATATAGAGCGTCCATCTCGCTGTCGGAAACTCTAGCAATGTTGTAGTTCTGGTTTAGCTCGTTTTCAGGCACTTTTTCTATGTTATAGCGCTGATTGAGTTCTTGTTCAGAGACCTTCGCAATAGCTACCGAATAGGTCTGCCCACTTGCTGCGAGCACGGCTAACTCGTCCTGAAGGCTGAGTAAGCCGGCGTGATCGGGAACGACTTCGAGTCCTCGATTAGACATTTTTAACGCATGGTCAAAATTGAATCTATCTTTACTGGCAATTGCCAGATTCTGATAGCGTTCGGCAATGAAATTGAGTCCATCCTGTGCTTCCTGGTTACCAGGATCGAGTGAAAGTACGGTTTTGTAGGTGTCGTAAGCATTGTCATCAGCTGGAACAGTTAGCTTTAAGTTTGCAATCTGTTGCTGGCCACGCTGTAGCAGTTGGTCAATATCGTTCCAGTCAAATGTGACAGAATCATAGCTACGATCACTGAGTAGCGCGGAGTTGTCGAATTTATACTCATCTTTAACGTACAGGCTATTACTGCCTGGGCTGGCAAAGACCAGATCACTAAAACCAGCCTCCGCTTTTTCACCGGCAACAAAGCGAGTATCAGTAATGATCGCGTCAGAGTTTGTGGAGAAGATTTCTGGAGAAAATATCTCTTGAGCCGGCGCAATCATCGGGATGATTTCTTCTATTGTGGATTCAGAGACGGATTCGACCGGCGCAGTGGGAGCTATTGGTGCTTCAATTATAGCTTCAGGGGCCGGGGGAAGGCCGACGGGTTCTACATCAACATCGCTCTTAGTTGATGCCAGTCCCGTGAAACCGGTATCGAGCGTGGCATCAGTCGTTTCTGTTACTGCCGGAGTTATTGAGACAATAGGCTTGGCAGCGGTGATTTCATTGCTTTGTGCCGGAGCCTGGGCTTCAGCTGGAATAATTTCAGTGATTTCTGGTGGAGTTGTTTCAACATTGCCTCCTTTTGGAAAGCTGATGTCGAATTTTTCAATACCATTTTGGGAAATGATAATGGCGCCCGTAATCAATCCCAGTGAAGCAATAGTACTGACGGTAATAAGTGAAGCTTTGGACTTTGGTGGTTTCCCCGGGCGCTGATGAACTGCCTCATAGGCAGGTACAGGCTCTTCACGTAAAGCCGTCGGCAGCTCGATGTAGTTGTCAACATCATCATTGAGATCTTCTTCAATGACACTAGTATCTGAGTGAGAGGCCTCTTTTAAATGGCCTGAGGAGTCAGCAGCTTCTTCATAGACAAACAAGAGTAAGAAATTGCCAACGCGTATTACGTCTCCGTCCAGCAGGACGCGTCTCAAAACAGGTTTGGAATTGACCTGAGTTCCATTAATGCTGTTCAGGTTGCTAATCCAGACATTACCATTTTCTTTAGTGATCAGGGCATGCCGGCGACTGACCGATTGCTGGTTGAGACGGATCGAACTACTTGCGTCACGACCCATCCAGGTTTTTTCTTCACTTAACTCATGCTCTGAAATCTTTTGATTTTCATCAAATAAGATCACTTTTGGAATTGCATACTGACCGCGTTCATCACTACCAGGTACTTTAACGATATGTATGCCCGGGATGCTTTCAGAAATGCTTACCCACTGATGAGTACGAATGGCGTGCTGTACTACTTTGCGGGTGATCTGCAGTTGCTCTGCATTGAGAGCGATCTTGGCCGAGAGATGGGTAATAATATTAATCAGTAGCGGGTTGCCACCAGAATAATAGTGAATTCGACGTCCGCCAGTAGTGGTCAGCTGTAAACGTGTGAATTCCATGTTGCGGGATAGTTGCTCTGAAATATAAGCACGTGTTTCTATCTCGGTAAATGGAGTGATCTCACAGGCGAGTGCAGATAGATCTGCAGAGAACGTCAGTTCTCGTATCTTACGGTTAATTTTTGCACCGTTTCTAGCCAGTAAAACAATATTTAAAATTCGGGTATCTCTGGATTCGAGTTCTGAAAGTGATTGCAGCAGCTCGAATACTTCCTCACTTAGTTCGTGCGCATTGTCTACTGCAAGCACAAATTGCTCTCCTTGCAGATACTGTTCGATCAGAAAGTCAATAAGAGACGAGTGTAAGTCTTGAGTCGTTTCGCCGTGGATGATGCCGTCAAATGATACTGCAACAGAATGTAAAAATTCCATGGGTGAATCCAGACGTTCACTGAGCACCGCAATTTTTGCGGGTGTATTAATTGATGAGACATAGTCATCCAGCAAACGAGTTTTACCAGTGCCGAGGTCACCAGTAATATAGACAAGGTTCAACGAGCCTTTAAGTAACTCGGAGAGCGCCCGAGATGCTTTTCTTTGACCAGCGCTAGAAAAAAACGGGGTATTGATAGCACCGTAATTTAGCTTTTCATCGTTCGTGATTTGGATTTTTGATTTCATTTTTTTGTACACATTCCTGTTGCTAGACCTTTGATCTCTATTAACTCTCCATTTATCTCTAGTATCTGTGAGCCTGTTCACAGAATGTAGTGAGTGGATACGAGTTCCGTCACAAGATCAGCGTTTAATTAAACCGAACTACTCTGTAGAATTGTCAACAGCGCAAAGACTTACATTTCCTTTTGTAAAGCGTGCTTAACAATCTCCTAAAAATACGGGCACATAAAGGAACTAGTAGGAATTAATTGAGAATCTAATGCGCTAGAACAGAAAAGTGTAAACCCAGGCTTACACTTGACGGGGAGGTGTCTTAGTTAATATATTGAGCGGGGTTTGTTTTATTGTAATCACTAGTCTGAATTCCCTATTTTATGGGGGTTGTAGGCTTATTGGCACGAATACTGTGTACATGTGCTTATGAAGATTGAATCTCAAGTCAGCTTGTATGCTGAGTTTTGATTATAAATATTAAAGGCTGCCGTTAAGGTAATAATTTTACAGGTGAGGTAATTAGTTATGAGAAATATAAAAAGAGCGATGGTGTTCGTTGGGTTACTTTCTATCACTGCGACAACAACTGTTAGTGCAGCAGGCACTGGTAACGATGTTCTTATACTGGATGAAACAGCGCTTTCAAATGCTACAGGACGTGAAAATCTTCAGGAGCAGACGAGTGATGTGAGTCAAGGCGCAACCTTGACGGATAACCAGTTAACAGCAGGGGAGACTGGCAGTAACGTTATTTCCAGTAGCGCGTTCTCTAATCTTCAGGGAATTTCGCACGTGATTCAAAATACGGGTAACAACGTGATCATCCAGGACAACACAACATTTAACGTCCAATTTATTCCAGCCAGTGTTAACTAGCGCTTAACGGCGCTTTAAAATTCGCATTAGATAAAAATAATAAAACAATAGGGATTAAGTAAATATGCTCATGAAGCAACTAAAATTGGTAACAGCTACGCTCACTTTGTCAGCGGCGTTGATGGGGTCTGCTCTGGCAGGGGCATTTATTTTGCCAAGCGCAACAGGTATTGGTGGAACGCTAGCAGTTCCTGTACATAGCATCACCGAATCCAAGTTTGATGGCGTAATCAAACAGTACCATGATTTTAGCTGCGGATCAGCGGCGGTTGCGACATTGCTTACCTATCACTACGAAAACTCTGTTGATGAAGAAGAGGTATTTACTTACATGTGGGAGCGAGGTGATAAAAAGAAAATTGAATCACTGGGTTTTTCCATGCTGGATATGAAAAAGTATCTCAAGCATCTTGGGTTTCGTGCAGATGGTTTTCGGATCTCACTGGATAAGTTCAAAAAATATAATGTGCCAGGTATCGCATTGATTAACACACAAGGCTACCAACACTTTGTTGTTGTCAAGGGTATCAAGGATGATGTCGTATTGCTGGGGGATCCGGCATTAGGTAAAAGAACCATGTCACGTGAGCAGTTCAAGAAAGAATGGGCGGGTATTTTCTTTCTGGTAAGAAACCATGCCAATGTCGGTCGTTACTATTTTAACCAGGAAGAAGAATGGGGTAATTTGGCATCTGCGCCCTTACAAGAAGGCATTAACCGCGATTTATCAGATCTATCTGAGTTCACTCTTTCACTTCCACAAGCAGGCGATTTCTAGGAGCTAATGATGAAACTAACTAATTTTAAAATTGTAACTTCAGTTTGCGCCGCACTATTAATAACTACTTTGGCAGGTCATTCTGTTATCGCCGGGTTGTATAGTGGTACTAGCGCATCACCAAGACTCAATCAATTAGCAATGATGGATATAGCCGCATTGGACGATCCAGAAATGGACGAACTTCGAGGTGGCTTCTTTAATTCTGGGAATGTTGAAATTTCATTTGGATTTGAGAGTATTCTCAAGGTTGACGGTATCTTACAAACTCGCTTGTCACTTAATATTCCAAAGATTACGGTCAACCCCAGAACTCGCGAAGTGACCTACTCAAGTATTCAAGCCACCAGTTTTAAGTCTGGTAATTTAGCTGAAGGGTTGACAGTTTCTGTTCCTGGTTCGAACGGAGAAACGGGGCTTGCTCTGGCAAGACTACTCCAAAGCACCCCTGTGATTATTCAGAATACGGCTAATAATCGTACTATTCAAAACTTTCAAACTTTTGACTTGGGTATTAAAGGCATTGATCCCAATTTCACCCCAGGTGTAAAAGGACTCATACTTCCTTCATTGATTAACTCTATTAACTAGGGCCTGTAAACACTATTGACACCGTCGCTGCTGGAATCCATTTTTTTATCCAGCAAGGCGGGAAAAGTGCTTAATAGTTGTTCTATTTAAGCGTTTTTACAACACAGCGGGGTGAAAAATGAGTGCTAGATGTTCGACAGAAACAATGCAGTATAGCGAATCTCATCGTTTAATAGCTTCTAGATCTCGGTAACTATCGCTCGCCTTGCTCGACTACTGTAAGACTCTTACACCCCTCGCCAACATCTTGTTGGCGAGACAGAGTGGTGAAATCAGTCGTCTGGTTACAACTCTCCCAATCAAAAATTAGACGAGATACAGCTATCTGCTACTTTAGCAGTAGTGATTACGTAGTAAGTCGTATTTTTCCTTACCTATTCCCTTGATCCATATCCTCTCTTTGAAAGAATAAACGGAGCATTCTATTCAACGAGTGGTAGATAAATATTGCCTTTTAAAAATTAGAATATTTTATTGCTAAGTAACCTTTAGAAATTTTGAGGCTCTACCAGCTCTATGAATAGAGAAATAATTTATTACTGTTTAATAAGCTGCTTGTGGAATAATAATGAGAGCAAAATTACTGGATGCTGTGCTGTCTGATCTTCACCAAAATGGTGATGGTGTAGAAGCCTCGGCAATTATGTCCAATGATGGTTTGATGATGTCGTCATATTTACCTGACAATTACGAAGAGAATCGCTTAGCTGCCATCACCGCTGCACTTGTGTCGCTTTCGGCCAGAGCTGCTGCTGATTTTTATCGTGGTCGCGTGACTCAAATCCTGATCCGTGGAGATCGTGGTAATTTTGTGGTTTCCAGAGCTGGGAATGACGCTGTACTGATTGTTCTTACACCCGCATCATCCAGATTAGGGATTACATTTATCGATTGCAAACGCGCCGCTGAGGAAATCGAACAAATTCTCTAAAGTAGACCTTTACAAAAAACTGCAACCCAGCGCCCAACCAAAAATCAAGATTACTTAAATTATTCGACTGTGAATATTGGTAACGCTAAAAACTGGGTCTAAGTCCCGATTTTTTACCATATTAATCGATAAATTCTGAATCCTTAATTATCCATGGATTCGGATTGTGCAAGAAAAAGCAGTATCTAACGCCCGTAGTACCCCATTATCTAATCGTTTTAGGCAGCTCCTCGGTAGAAACCTACTGTGGACCCTACTGCCCGTCGTTGTTCTATTGTCTGCTTGTGATATATCCACCGGTGATGAAGGAATCGATTCTAGAACAGCAACGTTAAACGAATCTAGCTCGATAGTACAAAACCCTCAAAATAATCAGCTAAGTACTAGTCAGAAAAGACTGCTGGTATTAATAAACGCTGCGCGCTCGCAAACACAAACCTGCGGAGAGTTTGGGGCAATGCCCGCGGTGCAAAAGCTAAGCTGGAATTTTCTTTTAGAAAGCTCTGCGAGCAACACAGTGGATGACATGGCTTCTGGAGATTATTTTGCCCACATCAATCCGCTCACGCTAGAAAATGGCGCAGCAAGAATTTCTGCAGTTGGCTATGCCTATCAACGCTGGGGGGAGAATCTCGATGCTGGCTACGCCACGCCGGAGACTGCGATGAACGCACTCCTCGAAAGCGATACACACTGTCGTATTCTAATGCGCCCCTATTGGAAAGAAGTCGCCTGGTTTCGCCGAGATACCCCCGAGCATGGTACTTACAACGTATTAGGTACGCAGCATTTTGGTCGGGAACAGTAGCTACTATGCTGTGAACTATAGCGATAGCCAGATAAGTAGCACGACCTTTTAGCAATTTTTAACAGAACTACTCAGGCATCACCTACCGCTATGGATAGCGCGTATGCGATTTGTATTCAGAAACGCTCAACGGACGAGGCTCCTATGATTAAATATATTCCACTTGTAACTTTATTTCTCGGTGCGTGCTCGAATATGCCAGCACAACATCTGCCACTGCAGTTTGTAAATACCAGCTGTAATTCAGATCAACAAAAAGCTCAAAGTAACGAGGAATCCTTACTTTGTAGCGAAAACACCGAGTTCCAGTTGGCCAGTTACAATACTCGACAGCGCCTAAAGCTCCATACACGTAATGACAGGCTACAAAGAAACCTATTTATGGGAGCCGGACTGGCTGCGCTAAATAACCCTAAAAACCCTTCTGGTGATGTCGATAATTTGTCAGTAACTGTTGGTGGGAAACTGTCCTTAAAAGGCATTTCATTTCGTCCGGAAGTGCAATTGGGAGAAAGATCCAATTCCTTTAATAATTCGGTTACGCGGGACTTTTCCATACTTGGCAACGGTCTTGGAGCGATTGAAGGCAATATCGGTTTGGGATATTCCGTAAATACAGGCAATGAAAACAATGTTTTGGGCAACGCAGACTCAGCATTCTTACGAGTTGGTGCAGAAGGGTATTTAGCGGGTGATGTTATGACGGGTGTGGCGGTAATGATCGCTCCCTGGGGCTATAACGGCGAAAATGCTGCAATTGCCGGGGTTGGGTATTTGGGCTTTCGTTTTTAAAAAGCGCCGCCAGATTGCCGCACCAGACTGATTTCTTCGGTCTAAGGGTTGTCAGCTTGAGCCTGAGTTTTACAACAGACATCACAAAAATACGTGCGAAATAGCATAGCTCGCAGTGCTCAATGGTGAATTCGTGATCATTCTCACACTGACAGGTAATCCGATGATCAATACTGCTTAATCACTGTCCAATTCACAGCTACCAGCACAATCAGTCAGGAAGAGCTGCAGTGGTTAAATTGACTAAATCAGGTAAACCTATGAAAAATATTCAATTAATTGGTGTTTCTGTCATTCTTTTTAGCCTGTCTTATGCACCGGCAGTCTTTGCTGCAGATACAGACCGCTGGAGCTATATCGGTGCCAGTTATGGTGCTGCGGATGTAAAAGATAGCACCGCCTCCAGTAATGAGCCAAATCCTGACCTGTTAGTGATCCGCATCGGTACGCATATGCACAAAAACCTCAGTGTTGAACTCCGTGGTGGTATTAACCCGGGCATTCGTGATACTGGGTCACTGGGAGTCAGCACTGTGTACGCCCTTTACCTAAAACCCGAGATTACAGTTGCAAATGATCTAACACTTAATTTACCTCTAGGTTATGGTGCCGTTAAGTATAATGATGGTAGTGGTAGCCGTACCAGGGGAGAGTCGTTTTCATTTGGTTTGGGTGCTGAGTACTTAATAAATAACAACGTTGCTGTCGTTGCTGACATGGCAATGGCCAATAAAGAAAAGTCACTTACAATTAATACTTTTACAATAGGTGTGAACTACTTCTTTGATCTGCATTAGATGCTGGTTTTGTCGGTAGTTTAAAGCAGTGAGTCAAAGGTCCCACTCTTATGCTCCTGCATTCGTGACCTAAGTGCATCCATGCGCAAAACCCGAAAACGCGTTGAGTACGGAGTGGCCTACAGGGATCGTAGGTCAGGGGCTTGAGCGCGGAAGCTTTATTGCTGCTCGAGTGCTGACTATCAAAGCAACAATGTTAGCTATTTCTAAACGCTAAGTGTTTCTGCCGATACATCAACCACTTTATTCAATGCCTTAACGTATCAACCTTTAATCCTTAAAAAGGTTAGGGCCATACCGTCAGCAATTGATTATTTCGTATTACGTGATCCAGGTCGCACCAGATTCTCAGGAGTTCTCCTGAGCGTGAACTGGCTTCAAGTTTGGTGTAAGGACTACTCTAAAATCTCTCAGGTAATCAAGCGTATTACCGATATCGCTACCAAGCATACTGGATTGACCA
This sequence comes from uncultured Thiotrichales bacterium, assembly GCA_964577195.1. GTDB lineage: Bacteria > Pseudomonadota > Gammaproteobacteria > UWMA-0217 > UWMA-0217 > HyVt-560. The sequence goes on from CAZNYF010000059.1 coordinate 15,953, forward strand.
CTCTCCGAAACAATTTGATGAATAGGAAGGGACAATGCTCAGGATATTAAGCTGAGGCCGTGAATAAATGTTTAATAGAATAACAACTGTTTGTGTTGGCAATATTTGCCGCAGCCCAATGGCTGAAGGATTGTTAACGGAGATAGTTAAGCAGCGCGGAGGCAGTACCATCATCAACTCTGCCGGGCTGCACGCTATGTCAGGTTATCCGGCAGACAAAACATCTACCGGGTTGTTGAAAAGCATGAATATTGACATCAGCCAACACCGAGCTCGCCAACTCTCATTTGAAATATTGAGTGAGGCAGATTTAGTTCTGGTGATGGAGAGCTGGCAAAAAGAGGCAGTTATTGCAATGAATCCCGGTAGTCGAGGGAAAGTCTACAATTTAGGGCATTGGACCGAGTTAGAGATTGAAGACCCGTATAAAAAACCAAAAATTGAATACGCTCATGCGTTAGGAAAAATTAAAACTTCGATCGATAAGTGGAATGAAAAATTATGGTAAGACGATTGAACCGTAAATCAATGACAGACCACAATCGAGGCTCTGC
>CAZNYF010000060.1:0-11870 GCA_964577195.1 uncultured Thiotrichales bacterium
ATCCTGACGATTGGCATTTTATCCGGATTATTTGGATTGATCCTGGGCTATACCGCTATACGCTTTAAGGTCGAAGGCAATCCTGTCAGCGATCAGATTGACTCGCTGCTACCACAAACCCAATGTGGCCAATGCGGCTTTCCCGGTTGCCGACCTTATGCGGAAGCCATGGCGAAAGGTGAGGCTGATATCAATCGCTGTCCGCCCGGTGGTGAATCAACCATTCAAAATTTATCGGATCTGCTCGGTATTGATGTCAAACCACTTGATGAGGAGCTCGGTGAGCATAAAGAAGAGCCAACCGTTGCAATCATCATCGAAGAATGGTGCATTGGCTGTACAAAATGTATTCAGGCCTGTCCGGTTGATGCGATCCTCGGCGCTGCTAAGCAAATGCATGTGGTGATCGAAAAAGAATGCACGGGTTGCGAGCTGTGCGTGCCTGTTTGTCCTGTTGATTGCATCAATATGGAACCGCTGCAATATGGTATCGACGACTGGGTTTGGCCAGCGCCTGCCAGCATCCCTTTTCTTGAGGTGAAATCCTGATGCTCGGTACTTTTCACGGCGGTCTGAAATTACCCAGCCACAAAGAGCTTTCAATTCGCACCGCCATTGCTAACGCAGCTGCGCCAGATAAAGTCGTGATTCCCGTCAGACAGCATATTGGCCAAGCGGCCGATGTGTTGGTAAAAGTGGGTGAACACGTTGGCAAGGGTCAAAAAATCGCTGCGGCTGAGGGATATATCAGCGCACCGGTTCACGCCAGCATTTCTGGCACAGTCACGGCAATTGAAAATCGTCACACGCCGCATCCCTCTGGCTTGCAGACACTCTGTATTGAAATTGAATCCGACGGGAAAGACCAATGGGCATCCGGAGTTCCTGAAAAAGTTGCGGATTTTCGCCAGCTCGATGCGCTGCAATTACGCAATCTATTGCGCGATGCAGGCATTGTTGGACTCGGTGGCGCTGCATTCCCCACCTCAGTCAAACTCAACCCCGGCGCTATCGGCAACATCCACACGGTCATTATCAACGGCGCAGAATGCGAACCCTTTATCACCTGTGATGATGTGTTGATGCAGGAACACGCGCCCGAAATCATTTCCGGCATCCAAATTATTCAGCACATGCTCAAACCCGAGCGAGTGCTCGTTGGCATTGAAGACAACAAGCCGCTGGCCATTGCAATTATGCAGCAGATTCTGGATGAATCTGATGCCACCCACATTGAAATCATTGCCGTACCCTCGATTTACCCAACCGGCGGTGAGAAGCAACTGATTAAAGTCCTCACGGACCAGGAAGTGCCAAGCAATGGTTTACCCGCCAATCTCGGCATCACTTGCCACAATGTTGGCAGCGTTTTTGCTATTCACAATGCGATTGTCAATGGGGAGCCTTTAATTGATCGGATCGTCACGCTGGCTGGCGGTGGTATCGCCCAGCCGCAAAATATCCGGGTGCGTCTTGGCACACTGTTCCCTGAGATCATAGCGCTCGCCGGTGGCTACACAGAAGCTGCCAATCACCTCATCATGGGTGGGCCGATGATGGGCATCTCACTCAGCCACGACAACTTGCCAGTCATTAAAGCGACCAACTGTCTACTGGTCGCAGCACAACATGAGATCAAGCAACCGAGGCAAGCAATGCCTTGTATTCGCTGCGGTCAATGTGCCGAAGTCTGCCCGGCACAGCTCTTACCGCAGCAGCTTCATTGGTTTGCCAATGCTGGAGACTACGACAAAATTCAGGAATACAATCTCTTCGACTGTATCGAATGCGGTTGCTGCGACTACGTCTGCCCCAGCCATATACCTTTGGTGCAATATTATCGACATGCAAAAACGGAGATTTGGCTGGATGAAAGGCAAGCATTAAAATCCAATATTGCTCGCGACCGCTTTGAGTTTAGGGAAGCACGCCTGGAGCGCAAAAAACGCGAAAAAGCCAAACGCCTGGCAAACAAGCGTGCCGCTCTCAAAGCTAAAAATGACAGCAAGGAAGACCCAAAGAAAAAAGCTATTCAGGCAGCTCTGGCACGCGCCAAAGCCAAACAAGAGGCACGCGATGCAGCGCCCGCCAACACCAGCAACCTAACCACCGGACAGAAACAGCAAATAGATGCAGCAGACGCACGTAGAAAACTCGCGCAAGAATCTGATCAAGCCAGCAACTCAGAAGGCAATCCCTAGTGGAATTTAAGACCACCACCAGCTCCCCGTATCTGGAACCCACCAACGACGTTGCCAAGATGATGCGTCAAGTGCTCTATGCGTTGATTCCCGGAACATTGGCCGCCACCTGGTTTTTTGGTTGGGGCGTGCTGATCAACGTGATTCTAGCGGTGTTATTTGCCGTTGCTCTGGAATTTATGGTGGCGTACATACGCGGTCGAGACCCGATACCATTACTGCGGGACTACAGCGCTATTGTCACTGCCTGGCTGCTGGCTCTGTCACTACCTCAGCTCGCGCCCTGGTGGCTGACCTTAACCGGCATTTTCTTTGCCATCGTTGTTGCCAAGCATCTCTATGGCGGCCTGGGTCAGAACCCTTTTAATCCGGCGATGGTCGGCTATGTTGTATTGCTGATCTCATTCCCAGCATCAATGACAGCGTGGATCACACCGATATCACTGGCAGATACACCGCCTGGGTTAATCGACACCTTCAACATCATTTTCAACGGTAAGCTTGCGACGGGTATGAGCTGGGATACTCTGACAATGGCAACACCGCTGGACACGATTAAAACCGGACTCATTCAGCACCAAACCATGAGCGAAATACAGCTTAACCCAATATTTAGCAGCATGGGTGGGCTCGGCTGGGAGTGGATTGACAACTGGTTTGCATTAGGTGGATTCTGGCTGATATACAAACGCATTATCCCCTGGCAAATCCCGCTGACACTACTACTGGCATTGGGAATTCCAGCAGGACTATTTTACCTTTCCAATCCAGATCATTTTGCCTCCCCCATATTCCATATTTTTAGCGGCGGCGCGGTGTTAGGTGCCTTTTTTATCGCCACGGATCCTGTTTCCGGCAGTACCACGCCAAAAGGCAGAATCATCTTTGCCGCTGGTGTCGGATTGCTCACCTTTATTATTCGTACCTGGGGTGGATATCCGGACGCCATTGCTTTTTCCATCTTGCTAATGAACATGGCGACGCCTTTGATCGATCATTACACACAGCCCAAAGTTTTCGGTCACTCCAAGGAATAATGCTGTGAACAAACCCTTAGGCTTCGATAAAAACATATTACTCTCTAGTGTTGCCCTGACAATCTTTGCAGTCATTGGCACTGCTATCGTTTCATCCACGGACTGGCTAACTCGCGACCGTATCAAGGCCAATGAAATTGCCGCAAGACTTAAGCAAATTAACGAGATTTTGCCGCAGCACCTTTATGACAACGATTTACTCCAAGACACGTTAACCCTGCCAGTGGGTACAATTACCGATCAGTATCCCGCCACCGTGTACCGCGCCCGATCAGCCGGCAAATATATTGCCGTGATCATACAAACAACTGCACCTTCTGGTTACAGCGGCCCGATAAAATTGCTCATTGGTATTCTCAGTGATGGCACACTCACCGGCGTCCGCGTGCTCAAACACAAGGAAACTCCAGGATTAGGCGATAAAATAGAACTACGAAAAGATCAGTGGATATTGGGCTTTAACGGTAAATCGTTACAGAATCCCGAGAAAGAACAATGGAAAGTGAAAAAAGATGGTGGAGAATTTGACCAGTTTACCGGCGCTACCATCTCGCCCCGCGCCGTGACTCAAGCAGTGCGCGATAGCCTGATATACTTTGATAAATATCATCAGGTGCTATTTGACCTTAAGCCTCTACCAGTGAGCTCAACCGAAATTCAGGAAACCAAATAATGAGCTATTCTGAAATTTTTAAAAATGGTCTCTGGAACAGTAATGCCGGACTGGTTCAGCTGCTCGGACTGTGTCCTCTTTTAGCGGTAACAGCCACCGCAGTGAACGGATTTGGGCTTGGCATTGCCAGCTTGCTGACGCTTGTGATTAGTAATTCTATCGTTTCCCTGATCCGAAATTTTATTCGCCCTGAAGTCAGAATTCCCGTATTCGTACTGGTAATCGCCTCGACAGTAACTGCCATTGATTTACTCCTCAATGCCTTCTTCCATGAGCTGCACGGAATTCTCGGTATTTTTATTCCGCTGATCGTCACCAATTGCGTGATTATTGCCAGAGCCGAAGCCTTTGCCTCAAAAAACACTTTGCCAAAAGCCGCCGCCGACGGGTTCGCCATGGGACTTGGGTTTCTGGCGCTGCTGGTGGTACTAGGTTCAATCAGAGAACTCATCGGTCAAGGCACGCTCTTTTCTCAGGCTCAATTAATCTTTGGCTCTGCCGCTGCCAACTGGCAAATTACTTTGGCTGAAGATTATCCAGGATTCTTATTAGCGGTTTTACCTCCAGGTGCTTTTTTTGCACTTGGGCTCATGATTGTGGTTAAAAACCTGATCGATGAAAATCTAAAAAAGCGTACGGCCGTTGCTCCCGCCGCTTCGGTTAAAAACAGCCCTGCGCTTGATAGCGTATGAATAAAGAGATATGAACAAAGAAAAAAGGCAGGAGATATTTACCCGTCTACGCGCTTCCAACCCTAATCCAACCACCGAGCTTAATTACAAGTCTCCATTTGAACTGCTAATTTCGGTGATTTTATCCGCACAAGCCACTGATGTTGGTGTTAACAAAGCAACCGGACCTTTATTTGAGAAGTACCCAACAGCCCAGGCAATATTTGATCTCGGCGAAGCAGGTTTAAAAAACTATATTAAGACCATTGGACTGTTTAATACCAAAGCAAAAAATGTCATTAAAACCTGCCAGCAATTGATCGAGCTGCATCAAGGTGAAATCCCGGATGACAGAGATGCGCTCGAAGCATTACCTGGCGTTGGTAGAAAAACAGCCAATGTGGTTTTAAATACTGCTTTTGGTCATCCGACCATGGCCGTTGATACGCATATTTTTAGAATATCCAATCGAACTAGAATTGCACCAGGAAAAAATGTTTTGGAAGTCGAAAAAAGACTGGTTAAATTTATACCTGAAGAATTTATGGTAGATGCGCATCACTGGCTGATATTACATGGGCGCTACGTCTGCGTAGCCCGAACGCCCAAATGCGGGGAATGCATTATTTGCGATCTCTGTGAGTTCAGACAAAAAACAGCGAAGTGCGTTCAATGAGGGGCATGGTACCACCCGATCCACTCACCAAAGTCTCGCAAGAGCGATTTGCCGTTGTATATGTACCAAAAAGAAATAGAAAAAGATTCTCAGCCAATTGTGTCACTGTTTATGAAGACCGGGATGCCGCAATTGCTGCAGCTGATCCTGAGAAGAAATATTTTTCGGCGTTAGTGCTAGGCCCGTCAAAATCTTCCGAGGGGCAATACCTTTATTATTTACTCAAGTGGCTGACTTGAGATGGATGTTTAATTTTACCGCTGATGGCGCAAATTTTCCAAGCTATCCGAACTCAATTGGTTTTGGCGGTTGTGGAAGCTCGAATTTTTCTGGATAACCAACGCTAACTAAATACAGTCCTTCCGGTGGAGCGGTGACGCCCGCCTGAGTACGATCTTTTAACATGAGTAGTTCTTTAATCCATTCAGGAGGCTTTTTCTGATGACCAACCATCATTAGTGAGCCAACAATATTTCTAACCATGTGAAGTAAAAAAGCATTGGCCAAAACATCAACCGTAATAAAATCACCTTGCCGGGAAATGCTTATAGAAGTCATTGTCCGAACGGGGTTTTTTGCCTGGCAACCTTGCGCTCTAAAACTGCTAAAGTCATTTTTACCCAACATGAATTGTGCAGCACGGTGCATTAATTCAGCATCCAGGTATTCACGTATATTAACTACTTTTCTTGCCAGTAAGGATGAACGAACTTTTCGGTTTAAGATCACATAACGATAGCGGCGCGAGAATGCCGAAAATCGGGCGTGAAAAGAATCATCAACAAATTTGACCCACTGTAGTGAAATATTATTCGGCAAATTTGTATTTCCACCCAGCAACCAGGAGTGTTTGGCACGAGTGGCTTCGGTATCAAAATGAATCACTTGCCCCTGGGCATGAACAGCAGTGTCGGTTCTACCGGCGCAATGAACGGTGATATTGCAATCTGCGATTTTTGATAATGCGGTTTCTACTTCCTGTTGAACGGATTTAGAATGAGATTGACGCTGCCAGCCAGAATAACCGCTACCGTCATACTCTACTCCTACAGCTATTCGCATAATTCAGAATTAAAAAATTAATAACTATACACAGAAAAAAGGCCAGACGAGAACGTCTGGCCTTGATTTATCTCTTTTCAGATTTGATTAAGAGATAGTATCCAAGAGTGTTTTGGCTTCATTTTGTTGCTCGGTACTGCCCTGAGCAATCACTTCGTTAAGTGCTTCACGAGCACCTTCCTCATCACCCATATCGAGATAGGCTTTAGCCAGGTCCAGCTTGGTACCAATATGATCAACACCAGAACTCATGTCGGTAAATTCACTTTCCATATCGGCAAGTGTGAAATCACCTTCATCGTCTTTTCCAAGGTCTGACACTTTATCCTTTGCGGCGACGCCTGCTGCGGCAACACCGCCGACAACTGCAGCACCAGCGGCTTTAGTCTTATCAGAAAGACCGCCAAGCTTGTCTTTCATGCCAGAGAGTAATGAACTTTCCGATTGTAAGTCACCTAAATCATCAAGATTAATTTCCTGACTCTTATCCGCCTCGGCTAATGAAAGCGCATCTTCCGCACCCGTGTCAGAAGAATAATTGAGCTCATCAAGCTCTGGTAATCTGAACTCTTCCGAGGCACTGGATTCTTCCAACACGTTCTGGATATCACTATCATCGATCGAGACAGTAGCCTGCCCATCATCCAGTTCAGGCAAGTCTTCTAAATCGACAGAAGCTAAATCGGGACGATCTTTGTGCAAACTACCCAGCGTCATTTCACCTGGATCAGCATTTTTGAACAATTCATGATCAGGAACAATGTCCTGTCCCATGACAATAATACGCTGCCACAGCCCCTTATCATCACCTGCTAGTTTCGTATGTAACTTTTCAGCTTCATCAGCGAATGCATCTTGATTGTTAGTCGCGTGATACGCTTCTAACAGTTTGGCTTGGTAGTCGTTACGATCCGGGTTTGCACTGACTGCGGGCTTGAGAAGATCAATTGCCTGATCATGCAGACCATACGCCAAGTATACATTTGCCTCAGAGAGCACCTCATCTTCAGCACCTCCAGCAGCATCCACAGACGACAAGTCCTGACGAATTTCCTGTTGCTGAATATCGAGTTCATCCGCTGAAAGTTGAATAGAATGGCTACTGGTGTCTTCCAACTCTTCGTCTAGATCAATTGAATCGAATTGACCGGTAGCTAGCTCATTATCGTACTCAGTCGCGACATCAACAACATCGTGCTCGGTCAAATCAGGAATATCAGGTTCATCGGCAACCACCGTACTTAAATCATCTGATTCAGTCACATCAATTATGGTTTCGTCACGACCGTCTTTGCGTCGAGAAGCCAACCACGCCAACATTGCGAATAACAGTAGTCCAGCACCACCTCCGAGTAATAATTTACGCGGATTTTGCTTCAGATCATCGACAAGCGTTGTAGCTTCAGCGACTTCAACTGGTGCAGTCTCTGCGGTTTCAGTAATAGGCTCTACCGGTGTAATTTCTGTTTCTGCGGCTTTAGCTGTTTCAACTTTGGCAGGTTCCTCTGATTTTATTTCAGGTTCTTCCGTTGGTAATAAACCGGCTTTTCCACTAGAAGATTCACCCTTTTCGGCTTTACCTACTTCCATCTCTGTTTCGTTGCTTAGAGACTGCTGCATGTCAGCAAGCTGCTCGTCCTTAAGAGAGATCAGGCGTTCTTTCGCTGTCAACAAGCCTTCCAGCTCCTCGACTCGCGATTGTAGCTCTGTTGATTCTTGAGATTTAGAGGCAAGCTGTTCTTTGAGTGCATCCACCGCACCCGAATCAGCTTTACCATCGGCAGTACCCGTTGCAGAATCACCCAATGCATCTTTTGCACCTAAGATTTCCAAACCTGATGTTGCAGCTTCAGTTGTACTGGATACTTCGACAGCGGGGGTTTTCTTGGCATCAGCCAGATCACTCAGGCCTGCGATAGTCCCTGAGTCTTTTGCTGCATCCATAGCTTCCTGTGGAGTAGCTGTCTTAGCGAGTGCCTTACGATATTCGTTATAACCATTAGCAGCCAGCAGCGCACTAGCATCAGCCTGACTCAAGTCAGCCAATCCCGCTTCATCTGGAATACGTAGCACATAGCCTGACTTTAATTTATTGACATTGGAGTCTATAAATGCGGATTTATTGGCCTGAAACAACCCAGCCATCATGCGCGCGAGACTCACTTCTGAATTACGCAGTTCTGCGGCTATCCCGGATAAGTTGTCACCTTTGGCAACGGTGTAATCACCACCCGCATAGACTGGTTGAATTGATTCACTATAGGCAACCGTTTCATCGAACAATGGCGCATCACCAGGCTCAAAAACAAAAATCTCACTGGTACCTGGCGCTTCATCCAAACTTCCATATGTCTGGCTAAATACCGTTGTCGTATCTTCAACAAAGGTAGATTCGGAATCATCATAGACCAGAACATCACCTTCATAGGCTTGAATATCTCCGTCAAACGACTGCACATCATCTATGAACGGCGGCAAACCTTCGCCAGCCCCGGCATCAGCAACAGAGTACGTTTCAAGTCCAGGATCCACCTCAACAATCGAAGGCCCTGTATCTTCAACAGGATACGTTTCAGCAAAAACAGTGTCTTCTACTGTCTGAACTTCTTCAACGGCTTGAACAATTGGCTCAACCTGCTCAACAGGCAAACCTTCTTCGACAGGATAACTTTCGACTTCCGCTACCTGAGTATCAGGCCCGGTGAAAATAGGCGTCGCAGCAGCAACGGGTGGTGCACCTGCATTATCACTCAGCACAGGAGGATCAAGTAACACAGTATATTCACGTAACAACTTGCCTTTAGGCCAGGTAACTTCTACCACGAAGTTAACAAACGGCTCTTGAATGCTGCCAGGAGAAGTTACCTTGATAACCGGCACACCATTAATAACCGTAGGCGTAAAATTTAATTGTTCCAGTACAGCGGTGCGTTCGATACCGACCTGATCAAACACTGCGTTGGGCGCCAGCTTTACAGATACATTCCCAACCTCACCAGGAGAGGTTGAAACAAGTTCAATCTCTGCATCTAACGGTTGATTGAGTGCAGAATTTGTTGATATTTCTCCTAATCCCAATGCGAAACTCAGAGATGGAGCCAACAACCCGGCTATAGCTAATCCTAATGAATGTTTACGCACTATTCTATCCTCTTGAAAACTTTAAATTTTTCATAAATTTTACGCATCCTTCGCTGGATCTGATTTGATGAACTGCGTGCCTAATTTACATTACTTTTGTTGATTTAACTCTAAGTATATTCGCTAACTATAGGTTATTCAAAGTATTTTTTCAAAATTTCTGCGATTTGAATGCTGTTCAAAGCAGCACCTTTTCTCACATTGTCAGAAACAACCCACATATTCAGTCCGTTAGGATGAGAAATATCCTCACGAATTCTACCCACATAGGTAGCATCATTACCCACCGCTTCTGTTGCAGCCGTTGGCCAGCCGCCATCTACATGGTCATCCATCACCACGACACCTGGTGCTTGCGCTAACAATAACTTTGCATCAGAAGCCGTAATTTTATCTCTGGTCTCAATGTGTAACGCTTCTGAATGACCGAAAAAAACCGGCACTCGCACGGCAGTGGGATTGACCATAATCTGATCATCTTCGAAAATCTTTTGCGTCTCCCAAACCATTTTCATTTCTTCTTTGGTGTATCCGTTATCCTGAAAGACGTCGATCTGCGGCAGCACATTAAATGCAATTCGCTTGGGGTACACCTTGCATTCAGTTTCATTGCCATTCATGAGCGCAGCTGATTGCATAGACAGTTCTTCGACCGCATTCTTGCCTGTTCCAGAAACTGCTTGATAAGTGGCTACATTTATTCGTTGAATGGTCACTGCATCGTGAATAGGCTTGAGCGCAACCAGCATTTGAATGGTCGAACAATTCGGATTGGCGATGATGCCACGAGTTTTATAATCAGCAATCGCATGCGGATTAACCTCGGGAACGACCAGTGGAATATCATCGTCATAGCGAAACTCAGAGGTGTTATCGATGACAACACAACCGGCTTCGACAGCTTTAGGCGCATAAACTCGGGAAACCGATGCGCCAGCAGAAAATAAACCAATTTGCACTTTTGAAAAATCAAACTCGGCTAAATCCTGCACAACCAGGTAACGATCACCAAACTGAACCCGCTTGCCAGCCGAACGCTCACTGGCGAGCGCGTAAACTTCGCCAACGGGAAATTCACGCTGGTGTAAAATCTCCAGCATGGTTTCGCCGACAACGCCGGTTGCACCAACGACGGCTATATCAAATTTTTTACTCATTTAAAGCTCAACTCTAAAATAGTGCCCATGAAATACATCGCGTCAAATGCCTAAGCTTTCTCTCGAATAGCTTCTACAACAGCATCACCCATCGCGACAGTACCAACCTCTTCCATACCATCCGTCCAAATATCAGGGGTTCTCAAACCTGTATCCAACACCACGCTAACAGCATCTTCAATCGTCTCAGCCAAATCTGCATGGCCCAGACTATGCCGCAACATCATCGCTACCGATAAAATCGTTGCCAGCGGATTGGCTTTACCCTGACCCGCAATATCTGGCGCAGATCCATGAATCGGCTCATACATACCGTGGCCGTGCTTATCCATTGACGCTGAAGGCAACATACCAATCGAGCCGGTCAGCATTGCGGCCGCATCTGACAAGATATCGCCGAACATATTGCCGGTCACCATCACATCAAATTGCTTGGGTTCTTTTACCAGCTGCATCGCCGCGTTATCGACATACATATGAGATAACTCAACCTCTGGATACTCAGCGGCGACGGATTCTATCACTTCGCGCCATAATTCAGATACCTCTAATACATTAGCTTTGTCTACTGAACACAGGCGTTTGTCACGTTTCATAGCGGTTTCGAACGCGACTCGTGCAATTCGCTTCACTTCGGCCTCTGCATAAACCAACGTATTGAATCCCTGGCGCTGACCATCGTCCAGCACACGAATGCCACGCGGCTCACCAAAATAGATACCACCGGTCAGCTCACGCACGATCATAATATCCAGGCCGCTGACGACTTCTGGCTTTAAAGTAGAAGCATCGGCGAGCTGCGGATATAAGATAGCCGGACGCAAATTGGCAAATAGCTCCAGCTCTGAACGCAGCCCTAGCAGTCCTTTCTCCGGGCGTTTATCGCGGGGCAAAGACTCATATTGAGGTCCGCCGACAGCGCCGAGCACAATCGAATCTGCGGCTTTCGCTAACTTGAGCGTTGATTCTGGCAGCGGCGAACCTTCCGCATCGTAACCAGCGCCACCCACGGCCGCTTCTTCCAACTCGATATTCAAGGCGAACTCGGATTGCAGCACTTGAAGCACTTTTTTCGCTTCGGCAACAATTTCCTGTCCGATACCGTCACCGGGCAGAAGGAGAATTTTATGTGTCATGATTTCCTTAAGGAATAATTAAAGGGCATCTCTAAAGATAGATCCTAAAATGCGCCGAGCTTGCGCGACCTCCATGGATGGAGGAAGTGCTGGGAGCGACAGGATCGCGAGCAGTA
>CAZNYF010000060.1:11970-16441 GCA_964577195.1 uncultured Thiotrichales bacterium
CGACCTCCATGGATGGAGGAAGTGCTGGGAGCGACAGGATCGCGAGCAGTAAAGCACATTCTATAAATAATTTAACAACCTACGCGACTTGGGTGAACAACCAGGGCGCTTCTTCAGCACGACGGCTTTCGTAAGCACGAATATCGTCTTCATGGCGCAGCGTCAGTCCAATATCGTCCAGCCCATTGAGCAGACAATACTTACGAAAGGCGTCAACCTCAAAACTTAACGACTCACCTTCCGGCGTCGTCACCGTTTGCGACTCAAGATCTATCGTTAACGTATAGCCTTCTTGTGCATCCACCTGAGCGAATAACCGATCCACATCCGTCTCAGCCATAACAATCGGCAACAGGCTATTTTTAAAACTGTTATTAAAGAATATATCGGCGAAGCTGGGAGCGATGACGGCGCGAATACCGTAATCAGTCAATGCCCAAACGGCATGCTCCCGAGATGACCCACAACCAAAATTTTCCCGTGCCAGCAATATTTCTGCACCCGCAAAACGCGGCTGATTCAGAATAAATTCCTGATTTAACGTGCGCGCAGAGTGATCCATGCCCGGCTCACCTGGATCAACATAACGCCAATCATCAAACAGCGTAATGCCAAACCCGGTACGCGCAACGGATTTCAAGTATTGCTTGGGAATAATCGCGTCGGTATCCACGTTGGAGCGATCCAACGGGAGTACCAAGCCTTTAAGTTGTGTAAATGACTGCATTGTTACAATTTACCTGTTCTAAATCCTAGTTAGTAATTGGCGTGACTACTAATGCCAATTGAGGGCGCAACCGTGCTGCTGGTTGTGCCACTGGGGTACGGATAGGACGTGGTTACTGGAATAGAATCGACACTCGATCCAGAAGTGATATAACTGGTTGATTGAGTTGTTGTCGTGGACGGCTCAACATAAGCATAGCTGGTCGTTGTAGAAACCGACGCAGTATCTGAGATATTGCTTGTACTCGCGGTGCTTTTAGTACGGTTATGCTCATAGTTCTTGGCATTCTCACCTTGGATAATTCTACCCAAGTCTTCCAGATCCTGACCAAAACCGCGTGCGGTACTACAGCCGTTCAAAGCAATAGCAGAAACGGCAATACCGATAATAATAAGACTTTTTTTCATGACTAAACTCCTAATAGATTACATAAACAAAATCACTAAACTAGTTGATTTCATTGGAACACTCACCATTTTAGTCCAAATTACGTACATCTACAAAGTTTCCGTTCACCGCAGCAGCGGCAGCCATTGCCGGACTCACCAAATGAGTACGGCCACCCTGCCCCTGACGACCTTCAAAATTGCGGTTTGAGGTGGAAGCACAGCGCTCGCCCGGCTCCAGACGATCCGCATTCATTGCCAGACACATCGAGCAACCTGGCTCGCGCCACTCAAAACCGGCATCGAGAAAAATCTTGTCGAGACCTTCGGCCTCTGCCTGCTGTTTAACCAAACCGGAACCCGGCACAACCATCGCCAGCATCACATTCGCGCCAACCTTGCGGCCTTTCGCCACCTCGGCAGCTGCGCGTAAATCCTCGATGCGTGAATTGGTGCAAGAACCGATAAACACCTTATCTATTGCGATATCAGTGATCAGCATATTCGCTTCGATACCCATATAGTCCAGCGCACGCTGCATGCCTTCCGCTTTGACTGGATCAGATTCCTTTGCCGGATCAGGCACAATAGCGCCGACAGCAACTGTCATTTCCGGTGACGTTCCCCAAGTCACCTGCGGCTCAATCGACGCCGCATCGATAGTCACAACCTGATCAAATTCAGCGTCGGAGTCAGACACCAGATCGCGCCATGAGGCGACCGCCTTTTCCCATAAATCACCTCGCGGCGAATAAGGCCTGCCTTTGAAATAATCAATCGTGGCTTGATCAACCGCGACCATACCTGCACGAGCACCGGCCTCAATCGCCATATTGCAAACAGTCATCCGACCTTCGACTGACAACGCAGCAATCGCCTCACCGGCAAACTCAATCGCATGTCCATTTCCGCCCGCTGTACCGATTTCACCGATAATCGCGAGCACAATATCTTTTGCTGTCACACCCGCGCCGACCTCACCATCAACCCGCACCAGCATGTTTTTCATCTTTTTCTGCAACAGACACTGTGTCGCTAGAACATGCTCAACCTCGGAGGTGCCGATGCCATGCGCCAATGCGCCTACTGCGCCATGTGTGGAAGTATGAGAGTCGCCACAAACCACCGTCATACCCGGCAAAGTCGCGCCCTGCTCCGGGCCAATCACATGCACGATGCCCTGACGCACATCATCCATCCGGAACTCGGTTAAACCGAACTCTTTGCAATTCTTATCCAGCGTGGCTACCTGGATTCGTGCGACCGGATCTTCGATACCCGCACTGCGATTCACGGTAGGAATATTATGGTCGGGAACTGCCAACACAGTATCCTTACGCCACAATGGCCGGCCAGCTAAACGCAAGCCTTCAAAAGCCTGCGGCGAAGTCACCTCGTGCACCAAATGCCGGTCGATATACAGCAACGCCGTACCATCATCCTCAGTACGAACTACATGTGCATCCCAGAGTTTGTCGTAAAGTGTCTTGCCTGCCATCAGTCTCTTCCGCTCGGTGTTGGAATTACCATTAATAATTATAGCGTTTGTAGGTTAGTGCTTAGGCTTAAAGCTGCATAAATTTTATACGCAGCAGTTTTTTCCTTTATCACAACAAAAACCACGCATTCAATTTAAACCAGGCTTACCTATAACTCCAATGCATATTTTTCATAATATGTATAAAATAATGGAATGGATATTCAGACACTCGCTGCCTTCAGAGCAGTCGCCGAAACCGGCTCCTTCTCCAAAGCTGCCGAAGAACTATTCCTCACCCAGCCCGCCATCAGTAAAAGGATTGCCACATTAGAAAACGAACTGGAAGTAAGGTTGCTCGACCGGATTGGTCGTCAGACTGTCCTCACCCACGCCGGAAAGCTCCTGCTACCCAGAGCCACACGGATTTTGAATGAAGTGGAAGAAAGTCGTCGACAAATCTCAAACCTCGCCGGCGCTGTCAGCGGAAAACTCACGCTCGCCACCTCCCACCACATTGGATTGCACCGACTGCCCCCGGTACTGCAAGCCTTCAGACAGCAGTATCCCGAAGTACAACTCGACTTACGTTTCATGGATTCAGAGTCCGCCTGCCAGAAAGTTGAATCAGGCCATATCGAACTAGCCATCGTAACCCTGCCAAAAACTTCTGATCCATCACTGCAAACCCAAGAAATATGGGATGATCCACTCGCCTTTGTGGTCAGCTCTACAGCACCAATGCCAGCGGAAGCCTTGCTCGACCTCAATGCACTATCACAAACCGCCGCCATACTGCCGTCACCCAACACCGTCACCCGCAAGCTCATCGAACAAGCCTTTCAGGATGCTGACCTCACGTTTAAGATCGCAATGGAAACCAACTACCTCGAAACCATTAAAAAAATGGTAGAGATCGGCCTCGGCTGGAGCGCCCTACCCGTCAATATGCTGGATGGCAAACTAAAAATACTGGATTTACCTGGGATTAAAATTAGTCGCTCACTCGGTATTGTCACCCATGCAAAACGAACACAGACCAATGCCTGCAAAGCGATGTGTCAGCTACTAACTTCTTGAGAGCTTAATCTT
Organism: uncultured Thiotrichales bacterium; assembly: GCA_964577195.1. Lineage (GTDB taxonomy): Bacteria > Pseudomonadota > Gammaproteobacteria > UWMA-0217 > UWMA-0217 > HyVt-560. The sequence continues at coordinate 15,653 of CAZNYF010000060.1, forward strand.
ATTACTACGATGCCACTCAATCACATCTAACCCAAAGATCCGATCAGAATGCATTGGTTGCTCCTATCGATCATCCAGTCTGGTCCGTACCTTTTAGAGAAGACGATGATTCCATATTTTTAATCACCGCCTGGCCAGACCGTAAACCGAAAAAAGTGCTCCAATGAGCAATCAAGCTGAAACCATCACCAATTGACCAAACAGGTCATGCCAATATAACCTTGCTTGATGTGCGTGCCCCAAGTGGCGAAAAGATACTGGTTGACCTTGGCTTTACTAATGTCAGTAACATAGAAATATTATCAACATTTGCCACGCCTTTGAAGAAAATACATCCGTTCAAAACATAACGTCATTAGACAGGAGTAAAGCTATGAAATTGGAACAATTATTTGATGCCGCAACAGGAACATACAGTTATTTACTTTGGGAAGAAAAAACGCGACAGGCAGCACTAATTGATTCGGTGTTAGAGCAGTTCAAACGCGATACCAAGTTGATTAAACAACTTAATCTTGAGTTAAAGTACACATTGGAAACACATGTACATGCTGATCATATCACTGCTTCTGGTTTGTTGCGGGATGAGTTCGGCAGTGAAGTGATGGTACATAAAAGTAGCGGTCTAACCTGTGCGGATAAACTTTTGTCAGATGATGATACGTTATCGTTAGGAGATGAAAAAATTTATGTGATGTATACGCCAGGGCATACCAATACTTGTGTCAGTTTTCATATTGATGGTGCTGTTTTCACCGGAGATGCCTTATTAATCGACGGTTGTGGACG
>CAZNYF010000061.1:0-16287 GCA_964577195.1 uncultured Thiotrichales bacterium
TGAACACGTTGGTTTGCGCTGAGACCGACACTTTGGACTGGTTGATGTACTAGGGAAATGCAGGAATTGTTGGCTCTTCGCCAAACTGTTCCGCATCGTGATGATGGCGTCGAACCATATCCGAGATTTCCTTAACGCGGTCTTTGGGGATATCCACCATCAGCAGCACATGACCTTGTTCAAGCGTTTTTTCGAACCGTTTGAGCCGTGAGCTGGGAATGCCAATACCAATCATTCCCGAGACCCAAACCCCGATGACACCGCCGACAATTGCCAGCACAAGGATAATGCCCATGCCAAATGTAGCCGTTAGTGAGGGCATGAAATACATTAAGGATCCCATCGCAACACCCGTCAGGCCACCGTATAACAGGCCATGCTCCATGCCAGGAATAATGTCTGTTCGCTGGGCCAGATTGGCTAGCGGTAAATCAGTCATGCCAGATTCATCTTTTGCCATAAAGTGCATGTGCCCGTCATCAATATGCGCAAGCAGTAGTTCTCGTTCAACTTGATGGGCTGTTTCTGCATCAGGCAGTACAAAGTAAACTCTTCGTCTCATGAGATATCTCCGTTACGTTATTACCCTTAAAGCATAGTAAAAATGCACAGATCAATATGAATTAACCTTCCAAACAGCTGTTTTATTGCCTTGGAATTCGTGACGGCTGCAGCTCTATCTAGAAGAATATCTGTTCATGGCTCGTGAAATTCGGACTATTTCTGCAAACAAGCCCTGACAGAAACTGCTCAATCTCTAAAAACGCTACCAGTCATCGCTACCGCTACTCGGGTTATTTTCGGATTCAGGCCACACAATGATAGAATCGCCCGCCTATTCCTACAAACAAGAGGTTGTCTTGGAGCAATTTAGAGGTACAACGATCTGCTCGGTACGCCGCGATGGCGTGGTTGCGTTGGGCGGTGATGGTCAGGTGACGCTGGGTAATACCATTATGAAGGGCAATGCGCGCAAGATTCGCACCTTGCTGAACGGTAAAATTCTCTCTGGTTTCGCGGGTGGTACGGCGGATGCATTTACGCTGAATGAACGCTTTGAAACCAAGTTGCAAGAGCACAATGGCAATCTCACGCGTGCGGCGGTCGAGATGGCAAAAGACTGGCGTTCTGATCGGGCATTGCGGCGGCTGGAAGCCTTGTTGGCGGTTGCTGACGGGACCGCATCTCTGATTATCTCGGGTAATGGAGATGTCATCGAGCCTGAGGATGGTTTGATCGCAATCGGTTCGGGCGGTCCATTTGCTCAGGCAGCGGCTCGCGCACTGCTGGACAACAGCGATCTCAGCGCACCGGAAATCGTCAAGGAAGCCTTGAAAATTGCCTCCGGCATCTGCATATATACCAATCAGAATATCGTTATTGAAACGCTGGGTGATGGAGCCCCGAGTTAATGTCAAACATGACCCCCAGAGAAATCGTCCAGGAGCTGGATAAACATATTGTTGGCCAGGCAAATGCCAAACGTGCGGTTGCAAATGCGTTGCGCAACCGCTGGCGGCGGATGCAGCTCGATGAAGAGCTGCGTCAGGAAGTTACGCCAAAAAATATTCTTATGATCGGCCCGACGGGCGTGGGTAAAACCGAAATTGCTCGTCGTCTGGCGAAGCTTGCGAATGCTCCGTTTATCAAGGTTGAAGCAACTAAATTCACCGAAGTTGGCTATGTTGGTCGCGAAGTTGACTCGATCATCCGCGATCTTGCTGATGTCTCTGTCAAGCTCGTGAGAGAGGCCGAGGTAGAAAAAGTCCAGTTTCGTGCCGAAGAGGCAGCAGAAGACAGAGTGCTTGATGCATTGTTGCCACAGCCTAAAAGTAGCAGCGTCGGGTTTCTTGGTGAGGAAGACGGTGAAGCACCGGCTGACTCGGCTACCCGACAAAAACTGCGCAAAAAACTCCGCGAAGGTGATCTTGATGATCGCCAGATCGAGATTGATCTGAGTGCTACACCTCTGGGTGTTGAAATCATGACGCCGCCGGGTATGGAAGAGATGGCCAGCCAGTTACAAGGTATGTTCCAGAATCTCGGCAGCGAAAAAACCAAAACCCGCAAATTGAAAGTCAAAGAAGCGCTCAAATTGCTGGCTGAGGAAGAAGCACACAAGATGGTTAACGAGGAAGAACTCAAGCAGCGTGCCATTGATAACCTTGAGCAAAACGGCATTGTGTTCCTTGATGAGATTGATAAGGTCGCCAAGCGTAGCGATACCGCCGGCGGTGGTGATGTTTCTCGCGAAGGCGTACAGCGCGACTTACTGCCACTGGTTGAAGGTTGCACCGTTAGCACCAAATACGGCATGGTGAAGACCGATCACATTCTGTTTATTTCATCTGGCGCCTTTCATGTTGCGAAGCCATCAGATTTGATTCCAGAACTGCAGGGGCGGCTACCCATTCGTGTCGAACTGGATGCGCTCAGAGCTGAAGATTTTGTGCGTATCCTCACGGAACCCGATGCTTCACTTACCGAGCAGTACGTCGCGTTGATTAAGACCGAAGGCGTGGATGTGGAATTCACTCCAGACGGTGTCGAGAAAATTGCCGAAGTTGCTTTTGAGGTCAATCAGCGAACCGAGAATATTGGCGCTCGTCGTTTACACACGGTGCTGGAAAGGCTTTTTGACACCATCTCCTACGAAGCGCCTGATATGCCAGGCAAGCAGATCTCCATCGATGCCGCTTACGTTGATGATCATCTGGGAGAGCTGGTTGAAGATGAAGATTTAAGCCGCTACATCCTGTAATTAATGGCGCCTCTATTAATAGAGGCGCCATTAGACTTTAAAGAAACCCAACGTTAGAGATAAAACATGCGTCCTACAGAAATAAACCTGCACAAAAAATCCCGCGTTCTTGAACTCGCTTACGAGGATGGCACCCGTCATCAGCTCACCTGTGAATATTTGCGTGTCAACTCCCCATCCGCTGAAGTTCGTGGTCACGGCCCCGGCGAGGACAAACTGCAACTTGGCAAAGAAGATGTCGAAATCACGGACATTATCCCCGTTGGTAATTATGCAATTCAACTGGTTTTTGATGATACCCATGACACTGGTATTTACGACTGGGGCTTGCTGCGTAAGCTTGGTGATACCTATGAAGACAATTGGAACGCCTACCTGCAAAGGCTCAAGGAAGAGGGCTATACTCGAAAGATGAACAAACTTAGCTGAGTATCGCTTTCACTCCGTATCGCCGAGGTAGCGTGATGAGATTTTTAAAAACACGCAGGTCACCTGGGGATTCGATAGCAGTACTTCTATTTTTAGAGGCGCCCTAAAGGAAGATCGTGACCAGAGCTAAAAAAATTATCCGACAACAACTTCTTACTCTGGTGCTGTTATTGGCACTGCCGTTTTTAGCGTTGGCTGAAACAAAGCTGTACGGTGGGCTGGATGCTCAATATGGGCTTATGGATATCAATGGCGAAGCGTTTAATCCCGTACTTGGACGACTCAATGGCGGTTTGTGGCTACGCGAAGGCATTGGTATCGAAGCGATGTTGGGTGCGACGCTGAGTGACGATAGCAGCGGTTCGCTGAATATTGATGTGCCAAGTCTGCAATCAGTTTCGCTACGTTTGCAATCTCCTGAAGATATGCACACCAAAGCTTACATGTTGTTTGGTTACGCTCGCTACGAGCTTAAAGGCAGTGTCTCCAATTCCAATTTCCCTGGTTCTGAATCCTTTGCTGGCGCAAGCGTTTCGGTTGGGTTCATGCGCCGTACATCGCTGGCAGAAAATATCTCTGCATATTTTGAGTTCACCCGCTATCTAGCAGATGAAGATATTGATTTTGGCGGAGTTTCTTTTGGACTGAGATATGGCTATTAACCTAGAAAAATCAGTTGAATCACCGAAGTTTAACCTCGTTAAGCGTTTTTTGTTGGGTTTGCTAATGTCCGTTGGACTCGCCGGCTGTACCGGGGATGCAGATGAGTTTCTGCAAGCCATCGAACTGGCGCAGTTAGACATTCAGTCTTTGGAGATTAGCGCGTTAAGAGATCGCACTCAGCGTGGAGAATCGCTCAATTACTCCGCGCAAGCCATCCAATCCAGCGGTAATAGCGATTTCACTTCACGGGTTAACTGGGGCACATCCAACCCTGCGATAGCGACCATTACCAGCGCGGGTTTGGTCACCGCACTCACTTCTGGTGAGGTTCAAATCACAGCACGGTTTGGCAGTCTTTCAGCCAGTAACGCGCTGACCATTAATGATGCGACCTTGCAACAGCTAGCGCTCACAGCTGGCAGCACTGTGGATGTTTGCAACGCCGCCCAGCTTGGTGCAACCGGCAGTTATAGCGACGGCAGTAGCAGAGAAATTCGTGATTTAGTGGATTGGTCAGTGAATGCCGGATCTAGTGCAAGTATTGAAAATAGTGGCGCAACCAAAGGCACAATCATTGCAACCGATCCAAGACAGGTGACCGTGACCTTGAATAAAGGTAGCCAGACCCGAACCGTTTTGGTTAGCGTGCTGGACACACTCAGCAGCATCGCAGTCACAGCCAATTCCAGCGGCGATCTCGCTGTGGATGCCGAGCGCCAATATACCGCGACGGGAAGTTATACTGGCGCAACCGGCAACGTAGAAATCACCAGCAACGTCAGCTGGGCTTCTAGCGTCAGCAGCGTTGCCAGCATCAGTGCCAGCGGTTTACTCAAGGCTTTGAGTCTTGGCTCCACGACAGTCACTGCGAGTTGCGGTGGAAAGCAGTCCGCATCACAGGCAGCCACTGTTTCCGATAGCTCCAAAGACACCCTGCAATTTTTGTCCGACAGTAGTGTGGTGACTTCCTTAACCCGCTCAAATGACGATGACTTTAATTTAAACCTCCAAAGTGTTTCTTCGAGCAATACCAAAACAGATCGTACCGAGGACGCGCAATGGTCTATTAGAAGTAGTGATGCAAGCGTGACCGTGTCAGTGAACAATACTGATAATTCAAAAGGTCAACTCAGTATTACAGGTGTTGGATCATTCATTGTTCAGGCCGTGTTCAATGAAATAACCGTGATATTACCGGTAGAGATAGAAACACTAACACCACCCTCGGCGCCCGGCTGATCGAGAGAGCGCGTCTCTAGCCAGACCGTAAGCTATGTTCAATTTTTTGTGTTTTTGCGTCCACACCCCATTTGCATTACATTGCTATCCCGTGCTTAAACCCTGTTCCTATGTCTGATTCAGAAAAAACTACCCATTTTGGTTACCAGCAAGTACCCACGGCCGAGAAGCAAGGCAAAGTTGCCGAGGTTTTCCATTCGGTCGCCAGCAAATATGATTTGATGAATGATGCGATGTCGATGGGCGTACATCGGCTCTGGAAGCAATTTACTCTCAGTCAGGCAGCGATTCGCAAGGGCATGAAAGTGCTTGACCTCGCCGGTGGCACGGGTGATTTGGCGCGGAAATTTGCACAGAGAATCGGCCCGGAAGGCGAGGTTGTACTCGCTGATATCAATAGCTCAATGCTCACCGCCGGACGGGACAGATTGGTTGATGATGGTATTGTCGGCAATGTTCGGTTTGTGCAGCTCAATGCAGAAGCGCTGCCATTTCCAGATAATTATTTCGATGTGATTACCATTGCTTTTGGATTGCGTAATGTCACAGACAAAGATGCTGCACTGCGTTCTATGAAGCGCGTGCTTAAACCGGGCGGTAAATTACTGGTGCTGGAGTTTTCAAAACCCGTGAGTAAAACTTTCAGCAAAATCTACGATTTTTATTCATTTAATGCCTTGCCCGTACTTGGCAAAGTACTAGCGGGTGACAGCGAAAGTTATAAATATTTGGCTGAATCCATCCGTATGCACCCCGATCAAAACACGCTTAAGGCGATGATGGAAGATGCCGGTTTTGCGCATTGTGATTATCACAACCTAACCGGTGGTGTAGTCGCGCTACATCACGGTTACGTACTCGATTAATCCGCAGTACCTATGAATATCAGCCCACAACTTTTAAATCTGGTGACCTCTGCGTTTAATCGCTATCTTGCACTGGATCCGGAGAAATCAGTGCAGCTCGGCGAACTTGACGGCAAGGTCATTTGTTTTGATATCACTGCGCCAGAACTCACTGTCTATTGCAGCCCGAGAGAAAAAGCGGTGGATCTAACGGCTGAGTGCGAGTTTGAACCCGATTGCACCATTCGCTCATCACTACCCGGGTTACTAAACATGATGCGCAGCGACGACCCGGCGCAATCCATTTCCAGTGGGCAAGTAGAAATACAGGGTGACAGTCGTCTGGCGCAGCGTTTTTCGGATATTTTAAAAAGCGTTGAACTCGATTGGGATGAACTTGGCAGTAACATTGTCGGTGATTTTGCCGCACATAAAATTGGCACCCTTGGTCGAATGTTCTCCGGTTGGGCAAAAAATACCGGCAGTGCATTTCAGCAAGATACCAGCGAGTATTTACGCGAAGAGTCGGGTCTTTTGCCAACTAAAATCGAGATCGAAAAGTTCATGACTAACGTCGATGATTTCCGCTCCTCCGTTGATCGGCTCGAAGCAAAAATTAAACGCCTGGAGAATAAAGCAACATGAAGGCTATTCGACAAGTCCTTCGCTTAATGACGATTAACATTGTTTTGTTAAGACATGGATTGGATGAATTTATTTTTGCGATTCCTTTTTTCCGCCCGCTGGAATTTCTCTACAAGCTCGCGCCGTGGAACTGGTTTAGAGATCATACCGAGAGCCGTGCGGTACGTGTTCGCCGAGCGCTAGAAGACCTGGGGCCGATATTTATCAAGTTTGGTCAGATGCTCTCAACTCGACGGGATTTATTGCCACCAGACTATGCGATAGAGCTGGCGAAATTACAGGATAGAGTGCCCGCATTTGATAGCAATGTATCCGTTGGCATTATTGAAAAAGCGCTAGGAATGTCTGTTGCTGAAGCGTTTAAAGAATTTGATCACGATCCATTGGCATCCGCATCCATCGCTCAGGTACATGCAGCGATATTAAAAAGCGGTGAGAGCGTGGTGGTAAAAGTTGTTCGTCCGGAAATTGAAAAAGTCATTCACCGTGATCTGGAATTGATGTTTATTCTCGCTCGGCTGGCAGCTAAATACTGGGCAGATGGAAAAAGACTCAAGCCAGTTGAAGTGATTGAAGAATACGAAAAAACCATTCTCGATGAGCTGGACATGATGCGCGAAGCTGCCAACGCATCGCAACTCCGGCGTAATTTTGAAAATTCAGAGGATTTGTACGTACCCAAAATTTACTGGGATTTAACCTCTACCAATGTCGTTGTGATGGAGCGAATCAGCGGTATTCCGGTGGGCGATTTTGAGGAGTTGAAAAAACACAATGTGAATTTTCAGGTATTGGCCGAGCGCGGCGTAGAGGTGTTTTTCACCCAGGTATTTCGGCATAACTTTTTTCATGCAGATATGCACCCGGGTAATATTTTTGTGAATCCAGAGGATCCGGAAAACCCACAGTATATCGCTGTAGATTTTGGGATTATTGGTTCATTAACACCCTCGGATCAGCGCTATCTGGCAGAAAATTTTTACGCTTTTTTCCATCGGGATTACCGTCGTGTTGCGGAGTTACACGTAGAGTCAGGCTGGGTGCCTGCTGACACGCGCGTCACTGATTTTGAATCGGCGATCCGCACTGTTTGTGAACCGATTTTCGAGCGCCCGCTAAAAGAAATTTCTTTTGGGTTATTTTTATTGCGGCTATTTCAGACTGCTCGGCGTTTTAATATGGAAGTACAGCCGCAACTGGTATTGCTGCAAAAAACACTGCTAAATATTGAAGGCGTCGGCAGAGATTTATACCCTGATCTGGATTTATGGAAAACGGCAAAACCGTTTATTGAAAAGTGGATGCACGAACAAGTGGGTGTCAAAGCGCTGGTGCAGGGGTTGAAAACCAACCTGCCAAAGTTCCTGGAAAAGCTGCCGCTTACACCGATGCTGATTCACGATGTGGTGCAAAAAGCCGCTACCGATAATTTGAAAATCAATTATCAGGCACAGCAATTAGAAAAACTCGAAGAAACGCTGCGCCACGGTCATAAAAGTACCGGTCTGTGGATTCTTGCTACTGGCTTGGGAATCTCTGCTGTGATGCTGATTGATAAAGTTGATCAGAGTGGCTGGCTGGGATTGCCTTGGATATCGTGGCTGCTTTTTGGTGCTGCGGGATACGCGGTTTCTCAATCGTTAAGGCGATAGATTTTAGCTGGCTCGGGGGCTTGGGTAATTCGAACTCTTCCTCATCGTCATCCTCCCAATCATAGTGTTTACGTGGTGGCTTGGGATCGTTGTTTCTGAACAAGAAGGCCAGAATTACACCGGCTAACGCACCGAAAAGGTGGAATTCAAAAGATACATTGGTCTCTCTTGGCAGAATACTCATGACCATCCCGCCGTACATAAAAAAGACAATCATGGCGAGTGCCGCTGAGGCTTTATCGCGCCGTAAAACCCCGGCAACAAAGATAAAAAACATCAATCCGTGGGTGAGGCCGCTTGCACCAATATGCGATGAGGGGCGAGCGAGCAACCAGACAGCAATGCCGGAGCTGATCCAGATAATCGGGATCACCCATTTCCATGAATTTGAATAGCCTAAGCGCAACGCTGTACCCAGAAGTAGCACCGGCAGCGCGTTAGCTGCGAGATGTTCCCAGGAAGCGTGAATCAGCGGTGCGGTGATGATTCCGCCAAGGTATCTGAAATCCAGCGGATAGACGCCAAGCCGCAGCATTGGGCCGCCGCTCAGTTCGGCAACTAGATGTATGAGTGTTAGCAAAACCAGAAAAATAGCCACTGGCCACAGGGCGCGTTGAAAAGTCATACAGAAAGCATTGGGGAGCGGAAGTCATAATTCAACGACCCTTTACGCTAAAGGGCGGCTCTAAAGATCTTAGCCTGGCTAAGATCACCGGAGGGATCGGTGCCGAAGTAGCAAAACTGGCGGCAGGTGAAGCTATTCTATTGGGTGGTGTTAGGTATTACGTACACGCACGATAATATCGACGCCATCAATTTGTGTGTTTTCATCCACTTTGGGTAAGTGGGTAAGACTTAGGTCGCTGGAATCAATGTCCGTTAAATCACCAGTGTCGATGTTATAGATGTGATAGTGATCAGAGACATTGGTGTCGTAGACAACTTTGCCAGGATTGACGACAACTTCTCGCACCAGTCCGTTCTCGGCGAATAACCCAAGTGTGTTGTACACCGTGGCTTTAGAGACTTCGCCGCAGGTGTTTTTTACTAGCTCAAGGAGTTGATCGGCGCTGACATGCTTATCGTGTTCGAACAGGCACATGCCGATCTCTAATCGTTGTCGGGTTGGGTTAATTCCGGATTCGATTAGCTTTTCGGTGACTTGTTCACGTAGCAGTGATGAGAATTCCATCCACCGAGTATACCTTTCGAGCTTGATAAATCCAAAAATGGTGCAGAAAATCAGTGGGATATCACATTTTTCGCTAATGAATTGATCGATTTTTACAAATGATAATCTGCAGGATTAAAAATAGGTGTTGATCGGGTCATGAGATTAACCGCTAGTTGAGCGGAAGCCAGCCCGATAATGATGCCATAGCGGAAGTGCCCTGCATTGACGTATAGCCCTGTAATATCGGGATGCTCGCCAATCAGGGGAATGCCTTGTGAGGTGCCAGGGCGTAGCCCTGCCCAATGATTAACTACGGGTGTTTCTGCAAGCGCAGGTATCACGCCAATGGCGAAATCCCGTAGTTGCTCACGTGCGTCGTTGGTGAGATCTTTGTTAAATTCTGTATATTCCAAGGTGCTTCCTGCCAGCACCAGGCCGTCTTTGCGCGGGATCAGGTAGCGGCTGTTTTCCATCACCATGCAGTTGAGTAAATCAGGAGGCGCTTGAAATTGAAGCATCTGACCTTTCACCGGTTCGATGCGGCGAAATTTTGTAGCGCCATCGGGAATCAGCCCACTGCTCCATGCGCCAGCGCAAATGAGTACGGTATCTGCTTGATGGTCGCCATTGTCTGTCCGTACTCCGGTGATGCGATGCTGGTCAGTGACGAGAGAGGTAACCGGCGTATTAGCGGTGATGGTGATGCGAGATTGCATCTTGGTGCTGGCGAGTAACGCAGCCATCAAACGAGGGTTGCGTACTTGCTTGAGGTTCGGTAGCCAAGTTGCCGATTGATACGCAGATGACAGGCCCGGCTGAATGGCTTGCAAAGCTTCGGTTGAAGAGGGAAATTCTACGGGTTGATGCCACTGCTTCGCCCAGTCATTAATGCCTGCTTCGGGTGAATCGAGCAGCAACATGCCGCTGTTCAGCAATTGTGGATCAATGCCGGTTTCTTTACGCAAGGACTGAATCAAGGCGGGATAATGCTGTTGACCATAATCCGCGAGCTGATTGATCGAGTCAGGATAGCGCCACGGATACAGCGGCGAAAGAATACCGCCACCCGCCCAGGAAGATTCCATACCGGGTTCGCCGCGCTCGATGATCTGCACTTCATGTCCGGCTTGAGCCAGCAGACGTGCGGATAGCAGGCCAATGGCTCCTGCGCCGATGATGATGCATTTACTCATAAAGAACGTATCGCGATGTTTGGAGCGGGTGATGGGAATCGAACCCACGTGATCAGCTTGGGAAGCTGAAGTTCTACCATTGAACTACACCCGCAAAGTAACGACTCAGCTAAGGAACGAGTAAACAATAACTTAAGCAACCTGACTTGCCTGATTGCCCCAGCTAGAATGCTCTCAAATCGTTGCGTAGAATAACTATGCGCCTGCTGAAGCTTCTAAGTTTCGCTAAAGCTCAAGCTAAGTCTTGAGAGAATCCAATCTGGAACAATCATTCTACGTCATGTTGCTCAAGTTATTATTCACTCGTCCCTAAACTCCCGAACCATAATAAATTAGAACTTTTGTTATGATATCGTTTTTCTCTGATACTCTCATATGGAAATCGTACTCAACGGCGAGAAAACGCAAGTGCCAGCGGAATTGTCCGCCGCAGGATTGATCGATCACCTGGATTTAGCCGATCAAAGACTCGCGCTTGAGGTTAATCAAGAAATTGTGCCTCGCAGTCAGTATGCCGAAATGACAATTAAGCTCAATGACAAGGTTGAGATTGTTCATGCGATTGGTGGCGGCTAGCCAGCGGTAACTTTCCTCTAAAATATTCTCTAAAAGACACTCACTTAAAATACTATGCAAGATAAAGCACTCAAAATTGCGGGCAAAACCTATTCATCCCGGCTGCTGGTAGGTACTGGCAAATACAAGGATATGGATGAAACACGCGACGCTACTGTTGCCAGCGGAGCCAATATTGTTACGGTCGCGATTCGTCGCAGTAATATCGGCCAGAATCCGGGTGAGCCCAATCTGCTTGAAGTGATCCCGCCTTCTAAATACACCATTTTACCGAATACCGCGGGCTGCTACACCGCGGATGATGCGGTGCGTACCTGCCGGTTAGCGCGTGAGCTGCTGGACGGGCATAACCTTGTAAAGCTGGAAGTGCTGGGTGATGAAAAAACCCTCTTCCCGCATATCACTGAAACCCTTAAAGCCGCTGAAACATTGGTGAAAGAGGGTTTTGAGGTGATGGTGTACACCAACGATGATCCGATTGTCGCCCGTGAGCTGGAGAAAATCGGCTGTGTGGCGGTAATGCCACTGGCTGCGCCGATTGGTTCAGGCTTGGGGATTCGCAATCCCTACAACATAATGGAAATTATCGAGAACGCCAACGTGCCGATTATTGTCGATGCTGGCGTCGGTACGGCATCGGATGCCGCGGTTGCAATGGAGATGGGCTGCGATGGCGTGTTGATGAATACCGCGATTGCGGCGGCACAAAACCCTGTGTTGATGGCCTCGGCAATGAAGAAAGGTATCCAGGCTGGTCGTGAAGCGTTTCTCGCCGGGCGCATGGCACGCAAGCGTTATGCCTCAGCCTCCTCGCCGATTGATGGCGCTTTTTTCTAATAGCGCTTTCGCGAATGGAACAAAATTCAACCAGCGAAGAAGACCTCACCAAACGTCGAATTCGCAGCTTTGTGCGGCGCGACGGGCGAATCACCAAAGCTCAGCATGACGCGCTTCATCTGCTCTGGCCAAAACACGGCATTGAGTATTCAAACAGCTTGCTAAATTTGAGCGAACTGTTTCAGCGCGACCAGCCAATCACGCTGGAAATCGGTTTTGGCAGTGGCAGTTCACTGGCTGAGATGGCAGCGGCGCAGCCTGATCAGGATTTTATCGGTATCGAAGTCTACCGCTCTGGCGTAGGTCAATTGTTGCAGCGTATTGAGCGCGACGGGCTAACCAATCTACGCATCATTAATGCCGATGCAATCGAGGTGTTGACCCACATGCTCGCGCCAGATTCCTTGCAAACCGTACAATTATTCTTTCCTGATCCCTGGCCAAAAAAACGCCATCACAAGCGCCGAATTGTGAGTGAGAGTTTTCTAGATTTGATTGCTTCAAGGTTAAAGAAAGGCGGTCGTTTTCACATGGCAACCGATTGGGAAAACTACGCGCTAACCGCACTCGAAGATCTCAACGCTTACCCGCGCCTGAAAAATGTGGCGACAGAAGAGACGTTTGTCGAACGTCCAGCGCATCGCCCCGTGACCAAGTTCGAGCGACGGGGGCAACGCCTGAATCACGGTGTCTGGGATCTTATGTTCGAATGTTGATAGCGAAAACTCGTGTAATTCATGCAATTTATGGGCTGAATCGGTACAATAGCCAGCTTTCCAAATTCAGAAATGAGTGACTAATCCTTATTTCTTAGCGCATTTCTGGGGTCACCACAGCTGATCTACCACCACTAGGTCTACCCTCCAGAGAAGCGCAAAATAATTTTATTAATCTACTGGGAGATCCTTGATGTCCAGAAAACATCCAATCATTGCAGTCACCGGTTCCTCGGGTGCTGGTACTTCAACAGTCAAAAATGCGTTTGAGCACATTTTCAAACGTCAAAATATCAACCCTGTTGTGGTCGAAGGCGACAGCTTCCATCGTTATGATCGCGCCTCAATGAAAACTCACATGCAGGAAGAAGATGACGCTGGCAACAAACACTTTAGCCACTTCGGCCCGGATGCCAACCTATTCGACAAGCTGGAAGAACTGTTTGCTGCCTATGCTGGCGATGGTAATGGCCAGAAACGTTATTACATTCATAGTGACGAAGAGGCGACGCACCATAATGCGCGTTTAAGTACAGATCTTAACCCTGGCGAATTTACCCCCTGGGAAGATGTGGAAGGTGGTTCTGATCTGATGTTTTACGAAGGTTTACATGGCCTAGTTAAGGGCGAAGGATATGACGCTGCTCAGCATGTTGATCTGGGCATCGGCGTTGTACCGATAGTTAACCTCGAATGGATTCAGAAGATCTTCCGTGATAACTCCGAGCGTGGTTATTCAGAGGAAGTGATCGTAGATACCATGCTGCGACGCATGCCGGATTATGTGAAGCACATTACGCCGCAGTTTTCGCAAACGGATATTAATTTCCAGCGTGTCCCAACGGTGGATACATCCAACCCGTTTATTGCGCGCGATATCCCAACACCAGATGAGAGTTTTGTCGTGGTTCGATTTGCTGATCCTGCAAAATTCAATGTCGATTTCACCTACCTGCAAGCGATGTTGCCGGGTTCATTTATGTCTCGTCGCAATACGATTGTAGTGCCCGGCGGGAAAATGGGCATGGCAATGGAAATTATCTTAACGCCGATCATTAAATCCATGATTGCGAATAAAGGTTAATGGCTGAAAATTAATTGATACTGGTTTTTCTAGGTTAAAGGCTCCTGATTACGGAGCCTTTTTTTATTCCTCAATGCGGCATCTGGTTTGGTGTAATTTACGCGGTATCCGGTTAAGCTAATCGCCTAATGAAACAATTTCTCTACAGCTACGCCGCCGGCTCTGATCCACGCGAACTCGTCAACACTTGTCTTGCACAGATGGGGGATATTCCAGAAGATGCCACGCTCGGCATTCTATATCTGACTGATGCGTTAGCACGTGAGGCAGAACACCTTCTACATTTGCTCGAACATGCGACCGGTATAACGCAATGGATCGGCACAGTCGGCATGGCAGTTGCGGCCACCAATATCGAAATTTATGATCAACCCGCAATGACCGTTATGTTGTTAGATATCCCCACGGACAACTTTCGCTTGATTCCAACCCAAATGGAAAACTCAGCGGATTTTCTGGCGGACAATAAAGATTGGATAAAAGCACATCATCCCACCTTCGGTATATTGCATGGTGACCCTACCAATCCCGCTACCCCGGATTTAATTACCGAGCTATCGACAAAATTAGGTGAGGGATTTTTCGTCGGCGGCTTGACCTCATCACAAAGTTTGCAAACACAAATTAGCGACGGCGGGACTACTACCGGTGGTATTTCAGGCTTGATGCTGTCGTCAAAAGAAACTGTACTCGCCAGTCATACGCAAGGCTGTACGCCGATAGGGCCGCTGCACACAGTCACCGAGTCTAGCAGTAACATCATCTCTCGATTAGATGACAAGAGTGCATTGGAAGTGCTCAAAGAAGATGTTGGAGAAGTATTGGCGCGCGATCTTAATCGGCTCGGCGGCTATGTTTTTGCAGGTTTACCGATCCAAGGTTCGGATACCGGCGACTATACCGTGCGCAATTTAATCGGCATCGATATGAACGAAGAGAAAATAGCTATCGGTGATCTGATGGAGCAGGGCTCTCAAATGATGTTTTGCCGCAGAGATGGCAACACCGCCAGCCAGGATATGCTCAGAATGCTGGAAACGCTCAAGTCGCGTAGCGATGGCAAAACGATTCGGGGTGGCGTGTATTATTCCTGTCTTGGCCGAGGTCGACATCAGTTTGGCAAAGAATCTGAAGAGCTGAAAATGATTACCGAAGTACTCGGTGAATTTCCACTGGTTGGTTTTTTCGCCAGCGGCGAGATTTTTCATAATCGGCTCTACGGATTCACCGGCGTACTCAATTTATTTATTTAATACAGATGTACTTGTAGGCCTGATTCAAGCGAAGTGATTCAGGCGCAAAAGTCGGTTTTAATACGCTTGAATCCGTCGAAAAATCTTACTAGCATGAATCAAAGATGATGCAATACAACAAACTCGGAAACACAGACATAGATGTCAGTGTAATCTGCCTCGGCACCATGACATGGGGTGAACAAAACACCGAATCAGATGCGCACCAGCAACTCGATTATGCCATCGAACAAGGCATCAACTTTATCGACACCGCCGAGTTATACCCAATTCCACCCAATGCCCAGACGCAGGGACTAACCGAACAATATATCGGTAGCTGGCTAGCCAATCGACAGGATAGAGATAAACTTATCATCGCTACAAAAGCCGCTGGCCCCGGTCAAGACTGGGTTGCGCATATTCGTGGTGGTCCACGCCTCAACAAAACCCATATCGATGCTGCGATAGATGCTAGTCTGCAACGCCTGCAAACCGATTACATTGATCTCTACCAAATCCATTGGCCACAGAGAAATACCAACTACTTCGGCTCGCTGGGCTACAGGCATCAGGAAGAAGAAAACATCATCCCGATTGAAGAGACGCTCCAAGCCCTGGCAGGCGCGGTAGATTCGGGCAAAATTCGCCACATCGGGATCTCCAATGAAACACCCTGGGGGGCAATGAAATTTATCCACGCCGCCGAGCAACTTAGCCTGCCAAAAATCGTCAGTATTCAAAACCCCTACAGCTTATTAAATCGCAGCTTCGAAGTTGGCCTGTCTGAAATTGCGCATCGTGAAAATACCGGCTTGCTTGCTTATTCACCGCTGGCTTTTGGCGTACTCAGTGGCAAATACATTTATGGTGCAGTACCACCAAAATCCCGCCTCGCTAAATTTCCTGACTATGCGCGCTACTCAAGCGACGCCGGAATTACCGCCACGCTTGAATATGTGAAACTAGCTAAACGCTTTGGTATAAGCGCTGCACAAATGGCGTTAGCATTCGTCAACACGCGCCCGTTTCTCACCAGCACCATTATTGGTGCAACCACTTTGGAGCAGTTGCAAACCGATATAGCTTCAGTAGATATTAATTTAAGCTCGGAATTACTCGAAGAAATCGAATTGATTCATAATAGTCGATCTAATCCTTGCCCATAGGGTTCTCCTGTACCGTAAAAAGCCTCATCCAAACTTCAGCTTTCAGCGTAGACCTCCCAATCTGATTGATGA
>CAZNYF010000062.1:0-15757 GCA_964577195.1 uncultured Thiotrichales bacterium
ATGACTAGTACCACCAGTATTTCGATCAGGGTAAAACCGCGTGCATTTTTTGCAGAATGTCTCATGACTATATGAGAAGCTCGCGCTGAATTAGCTACTAGGAGCCCAGTTACCCACATCCGCAGCCAGACCTTCGCCGCCGAGCTGGCCATCTTCACCCATTGAAAAGATATCTGTATCACCATGCTCGCCGGGGTTCAGATACTGATAGTCATTACCCCAGGGATCCTTTTCCAGACGCTTGATGTACCCACCCGCTGTCCAGTTACGCGGCTCAGGATCCCCAGATGGCTTGGCCACCAACGCTTCTAGCCCCTGATCGGTAGAGGGATACTGAAAGTTATCCAGACGATACAGATCCAGTGCAGCTTCCATCGCTCCAATATCACTACGTACTTTACTGATCTGCGCATCATCAACTCGACCAATGATTTTTGGCACTACCACTGAGGCGAGAATCGCAATAATTGCAACCACAATAAGAATTTCCAACAGCGTAAAGCCTCGTTGATTAGAAATACTTGTTGAGACTCGCTGAGCTGAGACGCTGGAAGAAACTCTGTTCACACTTGACTCCTGAGACAAATTTAAATTTCGTAAGACCGTGCCTACGATGAATGTGCGCATTCTATCATGCTGGCGATTGAGAACACCTCTCAAAACACTACAATGCCCCTGAAATTGTTGGCATACTACTTTTATTAACACGCTTACTAGCTGATTCATGACTCTCGTCTCGCGTATTTTCAAACAATTCTTACTGATGTCCTTCCTCATCGGCAATTCCTGCGTAATTGCAGGAGATCTATGGACATCGCTCGAGCAATCGTCCAAATCAGCGCTGGTAGTCAGTAGCGCTAGCGGAGAACAACTTTACAAGCTACATCCCCACACACCGTTAATTCCCGCATCCACTTTAAAAGTTTTAACCGCATTGATTGCGATTGATCATTGGGGTTTAGCGCACCAATTTCATACCGATTTTTTTCTCGGCACTGACAATGCTTTAATCATAAAGGGCTATGGTGATCCCTTTTTGATTTCAGAAGAGATCGATTTAATCGTTACCGCGATTGAGCAAACAGGTCAGCAACGGTTTTCATCCATCACTTTGGACACCAGCTGGTACAGCGAACAGATTGACATTGACGGACAAAGTCATAGCAACAATCCATACGATGCGCCGCCAGCGGCAATTGCTGCCAATTTTAATACCGTATATCTGCGAAAAAAAGGGCCCTCAATACAATCAATGGAAGCGCAAACACCCTTGACTCCCGTTGCTAAAAAAATAGGCCGGTCACTCGTAAACGGAAAACACCGTGTCAATCTTCATTCTGCCAAATCAGGCAGCATTCATTTCGCGCAAATTCTGCGACAGAAACTTCATAAAAAAAATATCAGTAGCGGAAATACAATTAATTTTTTTCCTATAACTCAAGCCGAGAAATTACTTTACCGGCACCATAACAGCCATACTCTTGAAACGATTCTTCAAGCGATGCTAAAATATTCGACTAATTTTATTGCCAACCAGTTATTTTTAAATCTGGGCGCAGAAACAAAATTAAAGCCCGCATCAACGCATCAATCCCGACAAGTTTATGAGCGCTATATTGAAACAAAGTTTGCATGGCAAAACACCCATATCGAAGAAGGCGCAGGACTCTCGCGAAACAATCGAATTTGTGCCTCTCAGCTAGTCACTCTACTGGAAAAATTTCGACCGTATGCCTATTTACTACCGACTCTCCCAAGCGGTATCGTGGGTAAAACCGGAAGCTTAAATGGCATCAGCAGCTTAGTGGGATATTTGTCAAAAAATGCAGCCTCTCCTGCCTTCGCGTTACTGCTAAATGATGCTCGTCTGGCAGATTCCAGAAGCCAGCTTATCGAGCAGATAAAACAGCGTTGGGACACCACCAATTGAAAATATCAACCGCTAAAGAAATAAAATTCCCTTTACTCGGCGTACTCATATTCTTGCTGATCATGGCGGTGAGCTTTTCACTAACGCTGTCAAAAAATCACAGCGATGCCGAGGATGCCGTAGCTTACGCGCATCACGTCACTACCGGGAAATCGCTCTACCAATTCCATCCCAATCACTTGCTCTATAACGCTATTAACCGTAATTTTTATCTGCTGTGGCAATCTGCGGGCTACGACGGAAATGCACTATTACCCATGCAAGTATTAAATATCATCACCAGCATGATCACGCTAATTATTGTCGCGTTTATCGGCTGGAAAATGAGGCTGACTCAGCAATGGATTTTTCTCGTCATGTTGACGCTGGTTTCTTGCTACGGCTACTGGTGGTATAGCGTTGAAGTTGAAGCTTATTTACTCCCTCTGCCATTTGCACTGACCGCCTGGTTTTTGACCTCTCGATTTATACAATCGGGCAAAAATTACCGGTTATTGATCGTTGCCGGCTGCGTTGCAATCTCGATTCTTATCCACCAACAATGGACAGCACTATTTGCTGCCATAGGAATCTCGCTTCTGATTCACTGGTGGCGCACCCGCAGCTTAGCAGAGCACGACGGCATGCTGCCTGCCATTATCATTGCCGCAGCACTGTGTATTGGAATTGTTATATTGACTTATTTGTTGGTCATTTCCGGCTATTACTCCATTACATCTCCAGAAGGTATTCAAGCTTGGATTCGCGGTGACCAGGAAAACGTCAAACTTGCCCAATGGTCCTACCTCAATCCGGTTAAAACACTCATTGGGGCTTTGCGAGCAATTTGGGGTGGGCACTTTCTGTTCGGTTTTCATCCTTTACAAGAACTACTAACACAAACTTTCCCTAACAAACTCCTGGTAGAAGAAATCTTCCTTGCCAATTCCATGTCAGCATGGATACGTTGGTGCTGCGTTGTTTTGAGCGTATTAACCATTGCTATTGCAGCACTGGTTTTAGTGTTAAGTTTTTCTCCTCGGAAAAGTAATTTCCTCGATAGTTCTCCGCACAAAATACACAATAGCCAAGGATATATGCTTACAGGAACACTGACGATTGCGGTATTTTTCAGCTTGAATATGCTGGTTGACCCTACCAATTCGGAGCTATACATTGGCATTTTACCCATCGCAATTTTACTGATTGCCGCAAGACTTTCCCAAAGGGAAAAAAGTGCCACGGCAGCTCTCGGTGTTGCAGCTTTTTCCCTGCTGCTTTTAGTCACTAATCTAATAGGCAGCATTATTCCGCAAACGGACCAGAAGCACGACTACTGGCATGCGGTAAACCAATATTTTATCGAGAAAACCACGCCATCTGATGTCATTATTTCTGAAGGCGGATACATCAATGATGCCTATCTACGGCTATTTAGCGCCGCTAAAATAGAACGCGGTATTGTAATGAGTCCACAACGAATTGCGGAGTTGAAAAGTCAATTCTCTCACGGTCGAATGCTGGTTTCTTCCTGGACATTCAAACCGCCAGCAGGCCTTGACCGACAGTTACAGAATTATGATGCAGACAAAGTAAAACAATATTTCCAGCAATATCAACTCTCGGTCATTGCTGAAAATAACGCTCAAACAATTTATCTGGTTGAGTAGCGCTCTGTGTACTCATTGCTGGAAAATCAATAACCTTTAACTCTAACTTGTTATTAAATTTCCATTCCTAAAGTTGCGGTAAGCTATTCTCGATAATTTCCAGCACTGCATCATACTTGGGCGCAAGTTTGCGAGACTGGTCTAGCGATTCTGCTACACCCCAACGTCCCCATTTTGAATATTTTCCAGGCGTCGCGTAGTACGTAAATAATTTTCCACCTGCGGCTTCCCATTGTTGAAAATAGGTTAAATACAATTGTTTCATTCGGGGATGCCGATTCACATCATCAAACAAGCGATTTAATTTCTGATTGTCTTGCCGCCCGGCAACCCCAGCAAGATGCTGACCGCCCTCGTACGAAATTAAATCCACGCCAAAATCTTCAGCCACCTTGGCATGTTGTCTGACCCAGGCAATGGCTTCGGGAATTGCATCATCATGCAGCAGTTTTAGTATGTCATCGACGCTGGCAGTGTCTACCAGCCCGGCCTGATCGGGATGGCCATAGCTGCCGCCAAAATATGGCGCTATGGCCAGTGCATCGGTATGTTCACGCGCACCGGGAACCTGCATGATTTTTTCAGCAAACCAAACATTGGCGGCTTGCGTTGCGAGTACACGCACCAGCCGATCATTGTTATTAAAAACTGATTCAAATATTTTGAAAATTTCGATTGATCTTCGTGCATAAAACTTTTGTCCAGCAAGCCACTTATTGCTATCCAACTTTAATCGTACCCCTTGATCTATCGCGTACTGAAACTGCGGAAACTGTCCGTTCCAAACTTCGTTAGAATATTCGATATAGGTTTTTAGCTGCGGGTTTAAGTTATCCTTTAAATACTGCGCAAATTCCCGCACGTAATCATCATCAGCAAGGTGTGGCAGGGTAAACCACGCATCTGCCTGCAAGCGGTTGGCAAGATCAACCATTAACTCTATCGGTGCGCCTTGCTCACCCATCCAGGTCGCATCATCATAGCGGTGTCGCTCATCCCAACGCTTAACCTTGGAGCCATTGGCTTCCATCGTGTCCATAAAACGGAGTACCTTAAACGGCCGCAAAAAGTTAAGAAATTCCGGGTTAAAAACCTGCGTTTTATAGTTATCGACAAACGCCTCATAGTCGCCCCGACAATCACTTGGCTTTTCCACCCGAACAAATGGATTATTGTTACAAATCCCGCCAGGCATAATGACGCGAATATTCCGAATCGGGTCTGCCGTATGAGTACTGGTTATTTTTAGCTCAATGCCATTCACCGAGGCATCAACCTCGACAATTTCCTTACCGGAGGTTTTACTGGTACGACGCGCCGAGCCACCATAAGTCAACTGACCCTTGCCATCATAAAGCACGGTGTAAGCACCGCTGGGAAAGCGCCCAGGGATATCCCAAAGCAAATACGTGGTTGCTACCTGACCCGGTTTCAACGACTTAACCCAGCCCTGAGCATCGAGCTGAATGTCCGGGTTCTGGCGATGAAACGGGCGCGATGCCCGGAACACATCCACAAAGGGTACTGTCGCAGCGTAATCACTGATCGCAGCAATATTGATGCCCACCGAACGACCTGTGTTTAACCCGGGTTTTGGTGGCACAACCACCGGAGGTTCAAGCATAGGTGGTTCGACGGGAGGCTCTGTTGGAAGCTCAACAGGTGGAAGAGCAGGAGGCCGGATATCTGTCGGAGGCTTACTGTCATCAGAGGAGCATGCAGGCAGTAGAAGCAGTAAAGGAAAAACGAACAAAATAAAATTGAATTTTCTCAGCGTGTTGTTCAATTTAATCCTTCCAATAGCCAAACCATAAACGGGTTAGTCTATCATCTCAGTGGTTTTAGAGATTTCCGAACAATCACCCCGATGTATATCCTAGTACGCCAAAGCGCTAGCCTGTTTGGGTTTTGGCATTTGCGATTCGCTTCGACCTGTTAATCCACTTTCCTCGCACCCAGGGATAAAACTTCAATTCAATCAAATAAGAAAACACGATCACTACGGTAAGATAAGCAAACCATCTCACCACCGGGTTAGCGATAAAATCGAGATAGGTCGCCTCACGCATTAAATTCCAATGCGTGATATAGATGCCGTAAGAAATGGGGGCAAGAATCAAAAATGGCTTGAAGAGCATATCGAATCCTTTCCATCGCGCTTGTTGCCACTGGACTGCACCGAACAAAAATATTATGGCAAACACAAAATGTCTGACTTCTCGCAGCGGATGTAGATTTGGCGATAACCGCTCGCCTGATTGCCAAAAAAGGAATGTGTCCACTGCCAATATCATGGTAATGGCGCCCAAGGCCAAAGCCGGTTTAAACACATCGGTAAAACTGATTACACCGTGTTTGATATACACATTCGAGAGATGTACACCCACCCACCAAATAGACATATACATCAACAAACGCGATAAAAAGAAGGGGTGATTCACGTAGAAAACCGCAGCAATCACCGCCACACTCAGTACCAGCATATTTTGATGACGGACTTGCGAGATCTGTGTAGCAATAGGAAAGAACAGCATATAAAACCACCATTCATAGGATAAAGACCATAGTGGCCCATTATTCATATACCCATCGACAATCGTATTGGGCGCAGCCCAGCCCAGATCCTGAAGCATCAGAATATTCAGTCCCAAAGCCCCCAACTGGGGATCTATCAGCGCACCAGCCTTCTGAGCTTCCAGCAAATAGCTGGCGAGGTAAACCAATATCAGCGGCGCGAATATCCTCAAAAACCGTTTGCTGAAATAATTAGGAAACGTCTTGTTTTTACCCATCTGAAAGCTGTAATTGATTACAAACCCAGACACCAGAAAAAACAACATCACAGCTTCCTGGCCAAAATAAAACAACCTCGATACTTTAAAACCAGCGACATACAAATCGTATGGGAGCGTGTGATGCATCAACACATAGAATGCTGCAAAACCACGCATAGCTTCGAGTTTATATAGTTTCATTGATCATTGATTTTGAGAACAGAGACGGACAGTATCACATCGCATAATAAATACTTAAAACAGCTCAATAGTTCGACCTAGAAAAATCAGTTGGGCGCGGAAAAGATGCGTAAGATATTGGCGCGCATGGTGAATCAGAAAAACTCGTAGTCACCTTATTGGTGATGAGCGCTTTTTCTGGTTTGCCAGGTGCGTCAATAGCTTGCGTGGACTTTCGCGATCCAGCTAATTTTTCTAGGTTCAAGTACTGCTACCATCAAAAGACTAGAAAGATTAGACGTACATCGCCCAAGACACGACTTTTGTAAGCCTTATTGACAGATTAAGTGTAAAAGAATTCCCATAACCATGAATGAAACAACTATTAAACAAGGCATCAATGACATCGCCACCCGTGACCCGGATGTTGCTAAAGCGTTGAAACTCACTGGATATCCCCAGCCCAGAATACGCCCGGCAGGCTACGAGACCCTGTTTTCAATCGTCGTCTCACAACAACTTTCCACCCACGCGGCTCGAGCCATTATGGGACGAGCCAAAAACCTGTTGCCGAAAATCAACGCCAAATCCGTATTAGCGCTGTCGACAGAAGAACTCCGCAACATTGGCCTATCCAGACAAAAAATCAGCTACCTGCAAGGGCTCTCCGAGGCAATCATCAACGGCAGCTTCAATCCCGATGAACTGGAAAACCTGGATGATCAGACCGCCATTAAAAGTATCGTTAACCTAAAAGGTTTCGGCCCCTGGAGCGCGGAAATTTACTTGATGTTTTCTCTGCAACGCCAGGACATCTTTCCTTCAGGTGATCTTGCCCTGCTCCTCGCACTGCAAAAACTTAAGGGCCTAAAAGAAAAACCCACCCCCAAACAAGCTCTAAAAATCATCGCCCACTGGACACCCTGGCGCTCCGTTGGCAGCTTGTTTTTATGGCAGTACTATCATGTGGATACTCGGTTGAATAGGGATGAATAGGTCACACGACTCGTTCAGAGTACCAGAGGGGTTTTTATGAATTTACTTGCCATTCATTTAGTCATACTTTTTTTGTTTGTTATTACCACGGCATATTCAGGCGTATTTTTGATACCAGTAGTTAGTTTTATGGGTATTCCATTAGCGCTGTTCGCTGACGATCACTCCATAACATTCAAACTAACAACTGCTTTAGTGGCAGTCATTTCAATCTCAGCGTTTTGGTTTGGATTTATACAGCGCAATAACCGGCAAGGGGTACTAATTAACGTCTTGGGCTTGTATCTATGGGCTGGGGCTGGATTTTTGCTAATGACGCTGAAGTTCTGAGAGGCTCTGGATGGCTAAAAAATATGCCCAAACTCAATTTTCTTGATAATTCCAGTATTTGAAATTAATTAAACTTACCTGTTGCCCTCAGAGCTGAGGGCAACAGGTAAAGGGACATAGTCCTAGCCGTACAAACTGGGTGCGCCTAGTTTTTCGTGGATTTGATTGCTGACTTGATGTGAGATATTCAAGCCTTTGGCGAGTTTATCCAGATAAACCGCTTCTTCTTTTGAGTCCAGATTAATGGCCATCAGTGACATAAAATACACTTGCTGCTCCATCCCTTGCGGAACGCTTTTGATCAGCCCGTCAATGTCTAAAGGAGAGCTAAGCTCCTGACGTACAAAGTTGGCTTCATCGTCAGACACATCAGCAAGATGCTCGGCGATTTTCTTTTGCTCTTCATTGTCAATTTTGCCATCCGCTTTTGCAGCGCTGATCATGGCACGCAGCATGATTTCTGCCTGAGTTTCCTGTTCAGCCGTTGGAGAAACATTGCCGCCCTGCATCGCTTGATTGAGTAATCCGCCAAGACCACCGGAGCTAGAACCAGAACCACCGCCAAGTGAATTCAAAATTGAGCCGAGGCCACCGCCACCGCTTTTCCCTGACAGGCCACCAAGCAATTGACTGAGACCACCACCACTGGCACCGCGACCACCGCCGCCAGTCAGTCCGCCTAATAAGCCACCAAGACCACCTGAACCGCCACCGCCACGACCTCTGCCGCCCATGACTTTGCTAACGCCTTTGGCAACGATAACGCCCATTGCGACTCTTCCTAATGTTCCCATTAAACTCATTTAATTTCTCCAGTGGTAGTTGATCTAGAAAAATCGGTTGGATCACAAAAGGCCACACAAACCATTGACGCACCTGGCAAACCAGAAAAATCTCTCATCACCAATAAGGTGACCACGAGTTTTTCTGATTCACCATGCACACCAATGGCTAGTGCGTCTTTTTTGCGCCCAACTGATTTTTCTAGGTTGATAAGATCAATACTAGTATAGCCCTATTGATCTGTGAGTGATCGGTGTCTTTATGTTAATTTTCTGCGTACAAACCGGGGGGGAAATACTCAGTGACTAAAATAGCCGGAGCGCCTCCAACTCTGATTCGATAAGACCTGGATACCAGATCATCGTTAAATTGTCTTAACAAGCCATCCTCGACCGCAGCCTGTTTAATATAATCGAGCGCAACAATTTCGCGATAAGTCTCGATGCCTTTTTCACGTAGCAGCTCGCCGATACCGATGCGCCCCTCCAGTAACCCCTCGCGCGTTTCTACTGGCAGCGATTGCAGAACAATCATTGATCGTGCGCAAGCGTAGTTTTTACCGGAATTTTTTCCTGTGAGGCACACTTCGCGGCGTAGTATTTCTGTGCCCTGCGCTGCACCGAGTATTTTGAGTGGTTGGGTGAGGGCTATTTTTTCCTGACTACGCGGGGTAATTTTGACCGGCTCCCAAAACCAGGATTCCAGGCTTTTGGTTACAGTGCCATCGGCGACGAGCAAGGTGCGCAAAAAACGAGGCAAGGCTTCGATGGAAAAGGTAGAGCCATCGCTACAGGCGATTTGGTCTTTTTGCAGGTACCCGCTGCTGCGAAAAAAGTGTTCAGGCATTCAATCAGTTGCTTTCTTCACGAAAACGAGTTTGATAATCAGCAATGTAATTGGAGTTGCATGTAGAAATAAATCGAAAATATCGATAGGTTTCGAGAGTACACCTGAGAACAACATGTTGAGTTTTTCTACAAGATGGGGCTGAGGAACAATGGGTGCAACTGCCAACCAAATCGAAATAATAGCGAATGGAATTGTTGGTAATTTATTTAACCAGTTCATAGACGAGGAATCCAAAATCAATAAAGTGCGCCATCTTAACGGTGTTCACTTGACGACACAAAGTGATATTCTATTGAGATCATTAAGTTAGGGAGAATCAGATGTCGGCTACCATCAACAAAGTACTACTTGCATTAATTTTAATAGTCGTAGGATTAGGGGCTGCAAAATGGCTGCAAAATAAAGGCCAATCCAGCAGCAACGAAACCCAGACTGAATCTACCCCCTCTGCGCCAGAATCAGTGGCTCCAGCTGTCGATAAAGCACAGCAACAATCAGGGAACGAAACATCTTCTTCTTTTAATCGCTCAGACTCAATCAAATTACCGCCTCGATCTGATGCAACCACTCAGCCGACTAATTCTGTGCCCGACTCCGCTGCAACCAAAACAACAGAACAGATCGATGCTGCTGAGCCTAAACCAACGAACAGCCCTTCACAGGTTCATATTAAAGTGCCGCAGTCTTATCCGGTAGAGCGAGCCGCAGAATTTTTCATCCCCGCCGAACAGCGTTCACCAGGGAATCTAGGTGGCCCACCACCTCCGCCTGCGGCTTTACTTAAAGGGCTTTCTGCTCCACCGGCAGCGCCCTCAGTCGGTGGTCTGCAACCCCCTGCAGCTCCAAAATAATGTATGCCGTGGGATGAAAGCTTTTGTGTGGATAGCAGACACTTCTTCTACTCGGAAAACAACTTAGCGTACCCAGAGGTAATCGGATAACGACGATCCTTACCAAAGCCGCGCTGGGTAATCCTAACGCCCGGCGGTGCCTGACGACGTTTGTACTCGTTTCTGAGCACCATTGTAGCGATTCGAATCACCACCGCTTTATCGAAGCCTGCCGCCACAATTTCTTCAACCGACTGATCTTTTTCAATAAATCGCTCCAGAATAGGATCAAGAATTTCGTAATCCGGCAAACTGTCACTGTCTTTTTGATCTGGTGCAAGTTCAGCCGATGGCGGACGCACAATGACTCTTTCCGGAATCACCTGACTCACCGTATTTCTGTACCGGGACAATGAATAGACCAATAATTTTGAAACGTCTTTCAAGGGCGCAAAGCCGCCTGCCATGTCACCATACAGCGTTGCGTAACCTACCGACATTTCGCTCTTATTGCCCGTCGTCAGCAGCATTCTGCCGGTTTTATTGGATAACGCCATGAGAATCATGCCACGACAGCGCGCCTGAATATTTTCTTCGGTAACGTCTGCCGACATACCCTCGAATGAAGCAGCCAGCATTTTCTGAAAGGCTTTGAACGCAGGTTCTATTGGAATCGTTTCGTGCTCAACGCCAAGCAATTCTGCTTCTTCAACCGCATCTTCATTACTCATATCAGCGGTATATCGCGACGGCATCAGCACCACATTGACGTTTTCAGCGCCTAAAGCATCAACCGCTATTGTCAGCGTTAATGCTGAATCAATGCCACCAGAAAGTCCCAGCAGCACCCCGGGGAAACCGTTTTTCTGTACGTAGTCACGAACACCGAGAACCAGCGCATCGTAAACCTGTTGCTGGTCGCACTGAGGCGCTTCTATGGCCGCGGTCGAGGTAAACGGGAAAGACAGTGTGTGCAGACCCGCTTCAAACGACGGCGCTTGAAGGACTCGCTCGCCCGAGCTATCCACCACCATCGACTGACCATCAAATACCAATTCATCCTGACCACCGACGCTATTCACATAGACAATGGGCAAACCCGTTTCCCGAGCGCGCTGTTGCAGTGTTTTAAGACGCTTGGGTTGTTTGCAGATGTGGTACGGAGAGGCATTGAGATTAACGATAATCTGTGCACCCGCTTTCGCCACCATCGCTGCCGGTTCGGGTTGCCAGATATCTTCGCAAATCGTCAGGCCAATTTTGATGCCCCGAGACTCGAACACGCAGACTTCGTTACCTTTTTTAAAATAACGCTTCTCATCGAATACGCCATAGTTGGGTAATTTCTGTTTGTAGTATTTGGCGATGATCTCGCCGTCGCGCAACACCACAGCGGCGTTGCGTAGCTTTTTACCGTCCTGCCAGGGCAAGCCGAGGACAATATCAATGCCTTTGACGGTAGCCGCTATTTGCTTCACTGATGCATGGCACCAATTGATCAAGCTGTGCCGTTGTAACAAATCTTCAGGCGGATAACCGCACAAGGTCAGTTCTGGAAAAACCACCAAATGCGCGCCCTGCTGGTCTCGAGCCTGAACAGCATTGTCGATCACCAGTTGAGTATTACCACCGACATCGCCTACCAACGGATTAATTTGCGCCAGCGCAATCTTGCAGGAATCACTCATTTTGCGAGCACTTCAACCATGCGATTACCCATTTCCGTTGGAGAACGAACAATGCTCACACCCGCGGCTTCCAAGGCTGCAAATTTGCTTTCTGCTGTACCTGCGCCACCGGAAATAATCGCCCCGGCATGACCCATGCGCTTACCAACAGGCGCTGTTACACCCGCAATGTACGCAACCACAGGTTTGGTAAATTCTGACTGGATGTACTCAGCTGCCTGCTCTTCTGCAGTACCGCCGATTTCACCCACCATGATGACTGCTTCGGTGGCTGGATCCTCGTTAAATAATTTCAGACAATCCACAAAATCGAGTCCCTGAATGGGATCGCCGCCAATACCGATACAGGTGGACTGGCCCAATCCGGTTTGCGTGGTCTGGTGAACGGCTTCGTAAGTGAGCGTTCCCGAACGAGAAATGACACCAATTTTTCCAGGCTTGTGAATTACCCCCGGCATGATCCCAATCTTGCACTCTCCGGGCGTAATAATACCGGGACAATTTGGCCCGATCAAAGCGACATCGGAGCCTTCCAATGCAGCCTTAACACGCAACATATCAAGCACCGGGATGCCTTCGGTAATACAGGCAATGACTTTGATACCTGCAGCTGCAGCTTCCATAATCGCATCCGCAGCAAACGGTGCCGGGACATAAATCATCGTCGCTGTAGCGGCAGTTTCAGCAACAGCATCGGCAACGGTATTAAAAACCGGCAAATCGAGATGCGTTTGCCCACCTTTACCTGGTGTAACACCACCCACCATTTTAGTGCCGTATTCAATCGCTTGCGCGGAATGAAAGGTGCCCTGCTGGCCTGTAAAACCCTGGCAAATAACCCGCGTTTTCGCGTTGATCAGAATACTCATTTCACACCCTCTCTGGCGGCTTTGACTACCTGCTGAGCAGCACCCAACAAGGTGTCGGCAGGTATCACGGCTAATCCTGATTCGGCCAGCAAAGAGCGGCCTTCACTGGCTTTTGTTCCTTCCAGCCTAACCACCACAGGAATTGTAATGTGAACCTCCTTGATCGCCTGGATAATGCCTTCAGCAATCAGATCACAACGCACAATACCGCCGAAAATATTCACCAGCACCGCTTTGACGTTATCATCGGAGAGAATCAGTTTAAACGCCGCCGCAACCCGTGCCGCCGTAGTACCACCGCCAACATCCAGAAAATTTGCAGGTTCACCACCTTGTAGCTTGATCAGATCCATCGTCGCCATTGCCAGTCCTGCGCCATTCACCATACAGCCGATATCGCCCTCCAGATGAATGTAGTTGAGATCATGACCACGGGCTTCCACTTCGCGAGCATCTTCCTGAGTCGGATCGCGCATGTCAGCTAAAGCCTTTTGCCGGTACAAGGCATTTTCATCAATATTGACCTTGGCATCCAGCGCAATCAGTTCTCCAGCCCCCGTGAGTACCAACGGATTGATTTCAATCAGGCTGGCATCCTTGTCGATAAAAATTTTGTAGACCTTGAACAACAGCGCGGCAAACGCTCGAATCTGTGCCCCTTCAAGCCCCATTTTGAAACCGAGATTACGTGCCTGATATGCCTGTAAACCCGCAGCTGGATCAACGTACTCGGTATACAATTTATCAGCGGCGACATCTTCTATCGACATGCCACCAGCATCTGAGGCGATGATTGCGATGCGTTTATGCGCACGATCAATCAGCATCCCCAGATAGAGTTCTTGGTCAATATCCGCGAGCGGTTCGATCAACAACTGATTAATCGGCAAACCCTCTGCGCCGGTTTGATGGGTAGACAGTGTCCCGCCCAATAGTTTATTCACGGCCTGTTCAATGGCAGCAGCATCATCCGCCTTAATCACGCCACCGGCTTTGCCACGCCCTCCGGCATGTACTTGTGCTTTGACAATGCAGCCTTCCGCTGCAAATTTTGCCACCACCTCGGGGAGTTCATCGGTAGAAGAAATAACCATTCCGTCAGGTACTGGGATGCCATCGTCGGAAAAAATATGCTTGGACTGAAATTCGTGGAGGTTCATCTGATTCGCTTCGCTAGTTTTGTGACTATTTTCATACAATCCGCGCTGACCATCTAGTTTTTTCCAAAAAATATGAATTCAAACCGTCGAGGTGAGCACCGCAGCGAGCGAGATTCCTGGCGATCTCTGCAACTGTTTCTGACCTACAGAATAGCCGTCTCTGCACTGATTCTAGTGCTTCATCTGTTTAATTTAATTCCCGGCATCCCACAATTCGATAGCATCACCTTTTTCCAATTGGCGGTTGGATTACTGACTATCAACGTCGTTTTATTGCCTGTCAGCTTATTAAAATTGCTGGCATTCCGTCCTCTAGTGATCGCCATGGTAACCATCGATATTGTGGTACTGGCACTCATGATGCGCGCCAGTATCGGGATTGATAGTGGCTTGGGTATGCTGATGTTGCCGAGCATTGCAGGCGCCAGTCTATTGCTGCCGGGCAATCTTGCTCCAGCATTTGCAGCGCTGGGAACCCTGGCTATCTTCTTTGAAATTGGCCACGGATTTTTGATTGGCCGTTACTCGCCGAGTACGCTAACACTCGGCGGCATTCAAGGTGCATTGTTTTTTGGCGTATCCATCCTTGCCGCAAAAACCGCGCGACGCGCCAAGGCTAGCGAAGCGCTTGCTCGTGAGCGAGGCCGAAATCTGGCGGATCTTTCTGAAATCAATCACTACATTGTCGAGCAAATGGACGAAGGCATTCTTGTGATTAACGAGCAAGCGCGCATTCAGGCATGCAATGACGCTGCTAAACGTATTCTTGGCAAACCCGATCTGGTCACTGGTATGTCTCTGTCCCGCGCTTCCAAAGAGCTTACAACAGCCTACGACAACTGGTGCGAAGCATCGCAAAACCAGACCACGACCTATAGCCCGGATAACGCCAACGGCGTTGACTTTGAGCTGCGATTTGTACAGCCAATTAATGACACCGGCACACTGGTTTTTTTGCAAAACATCAGCGAGCGCAGTCGCAAAATGCAAGAACTCAAGCTGGCGGCTTTAGGCCGTTTGACTGCCAGCATTGCGCATGAAATTCGCAACCCTCTGGGTGCGATTAGTCATGCAGGACAATTACTCTCCGAATCTCACGAACTCAATGATGCCGATACGCGTCTGGTACAGATCGTCTCAAATAACAGTGAGCGGATGAACAATCTGGTCGAAAATGTACTTAACCTGTCGCGGCGTAAAGAAACCCACCCTGAATCACTGCATTTACAAAACTGGCTCGAAGAAATTGTCAGCGAATTTCGTGAACGCTATGAATTAAGCGAGCAACAACTCAGCCTCAGCCTTTCGGCCGATCAGCAACCTGCAAATGCTGATCCGGCGCAGCTGCACCAAGTGATATGGAATTTGCTCCGTAATGCCCAAGCACATGCTATCCCTGAAGGTGAGTTGGAGATTCAAATCAGCGGTGGTATTTCAGAAGAAAGCCAGCAAACCTGGCTGGATGTTATCGACAATGGCAGCGGCATAGAAACGAGCATTGAAGACCAGCTATTTGAACCCTTTTTTACCACCGGAACCTCAGGCACAGGTTTGGGACTTTATCTGGCAAAAGAGCTGTGTGAAGGTAACGGTGGTTCACTGGAGTACCTCCGCCCCGAGCAAGGCGGTAGCTGTTTCCGCATAAAGCTTCCGCTGGCAGCCTGATGGATAATCTTTCAGCCATCAATAATGTCCTGGTCATAGACGACGAACCCGATA
>CAZNYF010000063.1:0-15568 GCA_964577195.1 uncultured Thiotrichales bacterium
AAAGCAGCCGTGAGAAAGATCACGGGAATGTCGCGGGTGCGTTTGCGAATTTTGAGTATTGATGCGGTTTCAAAACCATCCATTTCTGGCATTTGTACATCCAGAATTATCAGGTCGACATCGCCGGATGATGCGGCAAGTTCGATGGCTTGCTGCCCGGAAGTGGCTTCAATTATTTCCACGTCCATGTGTCGCTTGATCAGGCTACGCAGCGTGAACAGGTTGTTCTCGTTGTCATCAACCGCCAGTAATTTAAAGCCCGAATAGCGTTTCATTTTTCAGTGTCCTTGCCGAAATGATGTTGCAGCATAGTGCTGATTTGTCCAGCATCCACCGGTCTAATCAAATCTGGAGTTGTAGCGTTCTCTTTGGTTTGATCGCCCAGTGAAATAATAGCGGTATTGGTGGTTGAATTTAATGCCGGATTCAGCCATTCCCGTACCGATTGAGCTGGATACAAAGTACTACTAATAATAATATCGTAGTGCTCTTCTTCGAGATTTTCCACCGCTTCCGCCTGATCTAGCGCTCCAGTTACGTCGAACCCCTGATTTTCAAGCAAGCCAGTGAGGTTAAGCATCGTCTTAAAGTCGGAATCAACGATCAATACTCGCCGATCCTGATGAACGACGACTGGTATTTTAGAACTGGTTTTTACTATTGGCTTGCTGGTAGATAAGTCTATCTGAGGATCAATGTCTTCCAGTCTGACTGGTTGCTCACCTTGCGCCTCCACAGCCAACGGCAGATGCAGACAAAAAGTGGCACCTTTACCGGCTGCGCTTTGCAAAGAAATTTTACCACCGAGTAATCGTGCTAGTTCCCTGCTAATCGTCAGGCCAAGGCCGGTGCCGCCATAAAGCCGGTTGGTGGATCCATCGGCTTGCTGAAAAGCTTCAAAAATGTGCGCTTGTTGATCATTTGGAATACCTTTTCCCGGATCACTGACACAGATCTGTATTGGCTGCTGCGCGTTACTGATATCCTGACTCAAGGTCATTTGCACTTGTCCGGTATGCGTGAATTTTAGCGCGTTAGAAAGAAAGTTTTTGACTATTTGCGCGACTTTTTCAGCATCGGTAATGATGTTGTTCTGGGTAGAATCCATGATGACGAGTTTGAGGCTTAACTGTTTGTCTTCAAATTGCGGTATGACGATTTCTCTGACTTGCTCCAGCAGTTGCGGCAAAGCAACCGGTTCGGCGATGATGTGACAACGCTGAGCTTCAATACGTGAGAGATCAAGGATGTTATCGATCATATTTTTCAGCTCGGTACCGGCTTTGTGTATCACGTTACTTTGTTGTCGCTGCTCGTCTGTGAGTGGCGGGTTGTCATCATCCGTGAGCATTTTTGATAGCAGCAAAACCGAGTTTAGAGGCGTTCTCAGCTCGTGGCTGACATTGGCGAGAAACTGCGATTTGTAGCGGTTAGACATCTCTAGTTTTTGCGTATGCTGACGTAGCTCGTGGTTGTTGTTGGCGTGTTTTTCCGCCAGCTGGTTGAGCGTATCAGCCATGTTTTTTAACTCGCCGGGGCCACGCACACGAACCTTAAGCATTTCTTCGCCTGATAAAGTCCGTTGTAATGTTTCGGTCAGCTCGCGTTGGTAAATTTCAATTTTTTTAGCGATCATTCGGGCGATGAATAACACCGCCAACACCAGAATCGCGATGATACCGAGTACTCTCATTAGCAGTTGATTTTTAAATGCTTTGAGAGGAGATGGGTTCACTTGTCGCCCAACCCACAGCGGTTTGCCGCTATTGGTTGGAAACATGGGAATCCAGATGACAGGATCTGCGTTACGCGGATTCCACAAGGCGGCTTCTGTTCCCGTAAAAACATCGTCCAATCCAGGAAAATCTTCGAAGGCGTTTAGCGATGATTCACTGGGTTTGGCATTGCGAAGATATTCACCATTATCAAATACCCAGTAGGTCTGGCGATAGGCATTGGCTAGTCCACCCACATCAATATTAATGACAACAGCACCGACCGGCGGCTGAAATTCAAATTCATAGACTGGACTGGTGAGGCGCAAAAACAGAAAGTCTTCACCTTCATCTGTCTGCTGATGATGCAGTGGTCCGGCAATTGATCTACCTGGCCGCAGATTTAACGAATTGCTAACAAAGTCTGGATTAACAGGATCATACGCCTTCTCGTTTTGAACCCAGTAACCAGAAGATTGATCTCTTTTTAATCGCCACAGTGGTAGTCCGTTGGCATCCAGAAAAATAATGTGTGTGATATCCAGCTGATCACGCAAGACCCGATCAAGCCAGGCGAGGTAAAGATCGC
This sequence comes from uncultured Thiotrichales bacterium, assembly GCA_964577195.1. Lineage (GTDB taxonomy): Bacteria > Pseudomonadota > Gammaproteobacteria > UWMA-0217 > UWMA-0217 > HyVt-560. Next base: position 2,305 of record CAZNYF010000063.1, read on the forward strand.
GTTCAGAATCTATTGAAAAACCCACTCCGTCTGTTCGTGAAGTTAGTAAGGCTGGTTCTGGAAGCTTGCCGAGTAATCTTACGGTTTCATTGCGACTGGCAATATGCTGATCAATATCGCGAAAGTCAGCACGCAGATTTTGCAAATGCGCCTGATGATAGAAGCGCTCCAGCTGATTGACCACCATTGGCATATTGAGTAACACAACTGCAGTCAACGGAATCAGCCCGAAGAGCAGTAAAAACAGTAGTATTTGTCTGCGTAGTGTCACTGAACAGGTAGAGAATGGGGCATGGCGCAGATCATAGCACTGACTACAATTCGTACCTAAAGCTGGTTTTTAATAAAAATCATCCTGAACAGGCATACTTCTTAACCCTTTGACTGCTGCAATACCTGCCAGTAATAATCCGGCAATGATCATGATTGGACCGATACCTGTAGAGAGCAGGGTGCCTGCCAATGGGATTTTAAACATGATTAGCATATATAACACGCCAGAATGTAGCAGCGTCCCAAGAATAAATAGCCAACTGATAATTTGTTTTAATACCAGCGAGCCCGCAATAAAACTTAACGATAGTCCCACCACGATATTCAGCATTGCTTCCAGGTTACCGTGTGCGTGTGGGCCGCTTTTGACAGCCTCAACAGCCGCAGCTTGATTCATTTGAGTGTTGAGCGCTAACAGAGCATTGGTATTTATTTGTGCGAGCGCGGTTGCAGACAAGGGTTCAAGGTCTTTTTCAAAACCATTTTCTGCGATCAGCTGTAGCTCAGAAAAAACGGCTTGCTTGGCGGCGGCTGATGCACCGGTGTCGGGCATCATGTTTTGTACCATGTAAGGCCCAAGTGCGGCTGTGAATATAAAAAACAAAAATCCAAAGACAATATTCTTTTTACCGATCATGGAGTGGCTCCTCTAGATGCGTAGATCTACTCCTTAATCATAGTTGAACATACAAAACCTGGCAGAATCAGCTATGACTCCGCTTTGAAGCTATGTCATTAATAAGCTTCTATCGGTACGCAGATATCAAGCACCCATTTGTTGTCAGGATGTAACGCGGCGTCGTTGTAATAGATTTCGAATGGAGGCCGATTTGCAGGTATGTAGCCACTGTTAGGGATCCATTTTTTAAACATATCGCTCCACGCCTGCATCAACTCTATGTTATTGGCTTCGGTATGAAAAATCGCACATTTTCCACCGGGGAGCGTTTGTAGCCGAATATCACCAAACGCTTCGGTACTGCCAGGTACGGTTAGGCAAGCGTCTGTGCGACAGCTTTCCGGGGCAGTCACATCAGGATTATCCCAAAAAACGGAGAGGGTAGAACCTGTATCCATAAGCCCTTTAGGTTCTGCCCATTGCATTAATTTACCAAAGGATGCGCCCACTTCAGCACCATAAGCGCCAAAGCGACGGATGTAGGCTACGTGGTAGTCTGGAAGGTCTTTAATGATTACTTGCATGGCTCAATCTCAAATTTAGGTTGTTTTTGTTCCGCATAGCATAGTATTTTTACCGCCGATCTCCCCTGTAGCAGTTCACATTCTTCAGTACATCTCGTTTTATCGACGCTTTATCGGGCGTTGTGGCTGCAATCTTGGGATAAATTTCACACTAAGGACGAATCCATGCCGTTGATGCGACTACAAAACATTCATCTTAGCTTTGGCGAGACGCCGTTACTGGATGATATTAATTTATCCATCGACAAAGGTGAGCGGATTGCGCTGGTGGGACGCAATGGTGCAGGCAAATCCACCTTGCTAAAAATTATCGCCGGCGAAGTTGCGATTGATGACGGCAGCATTACCGACACCAAAGCGCTAAAAATTTCCCGTCTGGAGCAGGAAGTGCCACGAGATATGCAAGGCACTGTTGAACAAGTGGTCGCAGACGGTTTGGGGGATATCGGTCGTCATATCGCTGCCTATCATCAACTGGCGGCTAACTGCGTCACGGAACAAGACATCAATGAGTTAGGAAAGCTACAGGCGAAGATAGAAACAGTCAACGGCTGGGGGCTGGAACAACAAGTGAGCTCGACCATTTCATTGCTACAACTACAGTTTGATGCTCAGGTAGATAGTCTTTCTGGCGGCATGATCCGGCGCGTTTTATTGGCGCGCGCGCTGGTATCCGAACCGGATATTTTACTGCTGGATGAGCCAAGCAATCATCTGGATATCGAATCCATTCAATGGCTGGAAGATTTTTTACTCGGCAGTCACTGCACATTGATATTTATCACGCATGATCGTGCCTTTTTGCGTCGTTTGGCGACACGGATTGTAGAAATCGACCGAGGCAATCTCACCAGCTGGCCTGGTGATTATGAACTCTACTTAGAGCGCAAACAGGCTGCGCTGGATGCTGAAGAAAAGCAGGATTCCGAATTTGACAAAAAACTCGCCAAAGAAGAAGTCTGGATAAGACAAGGAATTAAGGCTCGACGCACGCGTAACGAAGGCCGCGTACGCACACTGAAAAAGCTGCGTGTAGAACGATCAGAAAGACGTTTACAGCCCGGTAAGGCTAAAATCGCAACGAATAAATCCACAGCGACTTCAGGCAAAATCATCGTTGAAGCCGAAGATTTAGGCTTCTCTTATGAGGGCAAACAAGTTTTCTCTGGGCTATCAGCAACCATTTTGCGCGGCGATAAAGTCGGCATCATAGGTCCAAATGGCGCGGGTAAATCAACGCTGATTAATTTACTGTTAGGCAAATTAGAACCCACCGAAGGCAAATTAAAAATCGGCACCAATCTGGATATTGCCTATTTTGATCAGCTGCGCGAAAGTCTCGATCCGGCACAAACACCACAAGAAAATATTGGGGGCGGCTCCGATACCATTATCTTGAATGGTCATCCCAAACACGTCATCAGTTATCTACAGGACTTTTTATTTTCACCACAGCGTGCTCGTGCGCCAATTACCAAACTTTCTGGCGGTGAAAAAAACCGTTTATTATTAGCTAAACTATTTTCCAAACCTGCAAATTTATTGGTGCTCGATGAGCCCACCAATGATCTTGATGTAGAGACACTGGAGCTGCTGGAAGAGTTATTGGCCGAATATCAGGGCAGTGTGTTTTTAGTCAGTCACGACCGGGAGTTTCTCGATCGCGTTGTCACCTCATCACTGGTATTTGATCGTCCTGGCGTAGTCAACGAATACATCGGTGGGTATAGCGAATGGCTTAGGCAAAAACCAGCTGAGATAAAAACCAGCAGCAAAAAATCTGTTACCGTAAAAAAGAAAATCACTGCAAAAAAACTCAGTTTCAATGACCAACACGAGCTTGATAAATTACCTAAAAAGATAGAAAATCTCGAAACAGAGCAAAGCGATATTCACGATAAAATGAATGAGCCAGATTTTTACCAGCAAGATGCCAGCAAAGCCTCCGCAACCACCGACAGACTCGAAAAAATCACAGCTGAGCTAAAAACTGCTTACGAGCGCTGGGAAGCTCTGGAAGGGTAGATATTGCGCCTTCGCAAATCAGATAAAACCTAGTATTCCAGCAATGTTGCTTTGATGAGTAACTAGGGAACTTTAATTATCTGGCTGTGCTTGATGATGCTTAATTATTGGGTAGTGCTAGTAAACTCACTAAAGAAGAATTCATCATCTACAGAGACAATCAGCCTTATTTGATTGCTGGATGCTTCTTTTTTACTGGCGTAGCGTGCGGTATTGATAATCCAGCTTTGTCGAGTATCATCTGATTGCAAGTTTCTGGGCTTTTCCTGGTCGTTATCAACCACTGCAATGGCGGCAGTGCTCAATGGATGGTTAGAGTTGAGATGGGTTGTGCCGTTACTGTTGGAGATTTTAAGTTCCAGACCCGCACCTTGAAGTTTACATTCTCCGTTGAAAATATCGCATACACCTTGAACCGCCAGGTGATGGTACTTTTTCAGTGAATTGGTATATTTATTGTAATATTCCGCAGCAATAAAACCACCGACTAGTAATAGTGGTGCGATGATAAATGCGAGCCTTAAATGTTTGTTCATTGATTACCCTGTTTCCAATTAATTTATTTCTAATTTGAATAGATGTTATAAAAATACTTACCTATAAAAAACAAAAAGGCGCCAAACGGAGCCTTTTTATTATGACTAATTATCCGTCACTTTGTTGCATGCGGGTTAATGACTTGCACCACTAGATCCTGCGGGAACACGGATATCTTCGATCATGTGCTGAATATGCTCTGGAAGTTTTTCTTTCGTCAGCATTTGCACCAGGAAGGCGACACCAAAGTTAACCATCGCACCGACGACGCCGAAGGCTTTGGTATCAATACCGAGAAACCAGTGCTTATCCATACCCATCATAAACTCGGTACCTTTGATAAACATGATGCCGTGATGCTGGAATACGTACAGCAGCGTAATGCCAATACCGGCGAGCATGCCCGCGATGGCGGCTCTAGCACCAATTTTCTTGGAGAAGATGCCCATCATCAGCGCCGGGAATATCGACGATGCTGCCAGTCCGAAGGCCAATGCCACCGTTCCCGCCGCGAACCCGGGCGGGTGTAACCCAAGGTAACCGGCCACCAATATGGCTAAGGTCATGACGATTCGACTCGCTCGCAACTCACTTTTTTCCGATATCCCCGGCACAAACACGCCCTTCATTAAGTCATGAGATATCGACGAGGAGATTGCTAACAACAGTCCAGCAGCGGTTGAGAGTGCCGCTGCCAGTCCACCGGCTGCAACCAATGCGATTACCCAGTTAGGTAGTTTCGCGATTTCCGGATTTGCCAGCACCATAATGTCACGGTCGATTTTTACCATTTCATTGGTTTCTTTATTGGAGCTGTACTGGATTTTTCCGTCACCGTTTTTATCTTCGAACTTTAGCAGGCCTGTGCTTTCCCAGTTTTTAAACCAGGCGGGGCGCTCCGCGTAAACCAGGTTTGTACCTGCTTCAGGTTGCAGCGTGTTGGTCAGGTTTAAACGTGCCATGGCACCAACCGCAGGGGCGACGGTATAAAGCAATGCGATAAAGACCAATGCCCAACCGGCTGAAGAACGAGCTGCTTTAACAGAAGGAACCGTAAAGAAACGCATAATGACGTGCGGTAATCCCGCTGTACCAATCATCAACGACAGCGTATAGGCAAACATATTTAAGGTGCTGCCAAGTTTCGCTGTGGTGTATTCTTTAAAGCCTAAATCAGTAACAATTAAATCGAGCTTATCGAGCAGATACATATCGCTGCCATCAATCATTTTGCTGCCCAAACCAATTTGTGGAATCGGGTTACCCGTCAGCTGCAATGAAATAAATACAGCCGGTACAGTGTATGCAAAAATCAGCACAACATACTGTGCGATTTGCGTATAAGTAATACCTTTCATGCCGCCGAGTACGGCATAAACCCAGACAACGCCCATACCGATGAAAAGACCCAATTCATACCTTAATTCAAGGAAACGGGAGAAGGCTACGCCGACACCTTTCATCTGTCCGATGATGTAGGTTAGCGATGCGATAATTAAACAAGCGACTGCAACAATTCTAGCCGTTTTTGAATAAAATCGGTCGCCAATAAATTCTGGCACCGTGAATTTTCCGTATTTACGTAAGTATGGGGCTAACAACATTGCCAGCAGTACATAACCGCCGGTCCAGCCCATTAAAAATACCGAGCCTCCGTAACCGAGAAAAGCAATTAATCCTGCCATCGAAATAAATGAGGCAGCACTCATCCAGTCAGCGCCCGTTGCCATACCATTTAATACAGGATGTATACCTTTATTCGCTACATAAAAATCACTGGTGGTGCGAGCTCTTGCCCACCAGGCAATAGCGAAATAAATAGCAAACGTACCAAATACAAATATATACGTGAGTGTTTTTAAATCCATGATCTGATCCTCTTATTCTTCGTGAACGCCGTATTTACGGTCGAGTTTATTCATTCTGTTTGCGTAAAAGAAAATCAACACGACAAACGTATAAATGGAACCTTGCTGGGCGAACCAGAAGCCGAGTTTGTAACCGCCAAGTGAGATTGTATTTAGCTGATCAACTAATATGATGCCGAACAAAAACGAGACGATAAACCAGATGACCAGACAAAAGGCCACCAGTTTTAGGTTGGCCTGCCAATAGGCATTATTATTACTCATGGATAGTCCTCCTACGGGGATGGTGAAGTGTGTGCGGGAGTTGTTTTATTGAAAGTTGTTTTTTCGAAATAAACGGATTTAGATGGGTCGAGAAGCGTTCTCTGCTGATCCAGTTGTTCGAAAAAAACATGTGGTAAATCCTCATACTTTTCAAGGTATAAGTATTGAGGATAGTACAAAGACCTGGTTTTAACCGTTGATATTGGTCGATGTGTGAAAAAAACTAAAAAAATAATCCTGTGCGCGGCTTCCATTACTGCTTAGCCAGGAGACAGCATTCTAGGTATTTATTCGTAATTCTAGTCTAGCGACTTTTAATGATTTTTACGGATAAACCAGAGAGTTATTTAGAATCATTAGTTGGAATTTTGATCGAGGTAATCAAGCCGCCTTTTGTACGATTATTCAAACCTATTTGCCAGCCGTTTGCGTGGCAAAGTTGTTGCACAATGGCAAGTCCCAGACCGCTCCCGCCGGTGGCAGTGTTTCTGGAGGTTTCGAGGCGGTAGAAGGGTTGAAACACGGTCTTGATCTGGTCTTCGGGAATACCGGAGCCAGTATCCAGTATCTCGATTATTGTCGTGTGGGAATGACAGTGGTAACGGACTTCTACCAGATCACCGCCGTAGCGCAGCGCATTTTCCAGCAAATTAACCAGCACTCTGCGTAGCGCAATTGAATTGACTTGAATCAGGCATGATTCCGCAGGTTGCCAGAGTATTTTGGTCGCTGTTGATGTTTGTTCGGCGATGATGCCGTCGAGCAAGTCAGGGAGATCGACTTCTTCGATTTCCTGCGCTTGATGGTCTATGTTTCTTGCCAGCTCCAGGGTGCGAGCTATGAGCTGATCCATTTCTTTAAGATCTTTACGCATACGTCCTATCAGCTCTACATCGGATTTTTGGGGAAGCATTTCCAGCGCGAGTGTCAGGCGTGCGATGGGTGTGCGCAGATCGTGTGATATTCCGGCCAGCAAGGTGGTGCGGTTGGCGAGCAGCTCGTCCAGTTCGCCGGTCATTTGATTAAAACTTCGGGCGAGTGTTTTGAGCTCCTGAGGGCCGGATTCGGTTAAGGGTTCAGAGGTTTCACCACGGCCAAATTTTATGGTGGCAGCGCTTAGTTTTGCGAGTGGGCGGGTGAGGTGGCGCACCAGTAGCAGGGTTGTCAGCAGGGTGGCGAGGGCGAGGGCGAATATCAGCCAGAGTAGGGCGAATGGTTTTGGCGGGATAAATCGTTCGCGCGGAAAACTCATTCGCAGGGTGCGCCCGGCAATCGGCAAATCTACTTCGTACTCGTTGGCAGATATCGAGTCTTCGCCTATTTTTACGGGTGCGCCAATACGGTATTCCAATGCTTGTTGAAGCAATTTAAGATAGCGTAGCTTAGTTGTTAGTGGCGCTAATGGCTGATCGGTTTGCTGTAGCGTGATGCCATGACTAAGGATTAATTCGTCTTCGAAATCCAGTCGGGTATCAGGTGGTAGCTCGGCCCAGGTTTGCGCCGAGAGCACCAGTAATGCGGCCGCGTCATCACTGGCTTGGCGAGCAATGGGCTGCATCAAAAAACGATTGAATATAAACGCCGAGAGCAGCAGTAAAAGCAGAAAGGCAATCGCCAGTATCAGGGCAGTTCGCGCGAACAGAGTGCTGGGAAAACGCATCTATATCCACATCCTACTGATCCTTGCCATCGGGGGTGAACATGTAGCCAATGCCCCAAACGGTGTGGATGAAATGTGGCGATTTTGGGTCAACTTCCAGCTTTTGACGCAGCCGCGTGACACGCACGTCGATACTGCGATCAAATGGTGAGCGGTCAAATCCCTTCAGCTGGTCGATTAGCATATCCCGGCTTAAAGCGCGATTGGGGTGTTCCACGAAGGCTTGCAGCAGCGAGAATTCACCGGTGGTTAAACTGATTTCCTGCTCGCTGCTCTTAAAGTTGCGTCTTGGAATATCGAGAGTGAAATCACCAAAGTGATGTTTGCCTGCGCCACTCACCGTAGTTTTTAAAGGTTCGCTATCTGCGCTTTTACGGCGTTGCACAGCACGGATTCTAGCGAGTAATTCGCGTGGGTTGAATGGTTTGCCGAGATAATCATCAGCGCCCATTTCCAGGCCAATTATTTTGTCTATATCTTCACCGCGTGCGGAAAGCATTATGATCGGCAGTTGGGTGTCTGAGCGAAGGCGTTTGGCAATGGAAAGACCATCTTCTCCCGGTAACATCAAATCGAGAATAACCAGCTCGATGCTGTCATGCTCTGCGAGCTGCGTGTCCATTTCTGTACCACTTTCAGCACAGCTAACCTGATAGCCTTGCTCGCCGAGATAACGCGAAAGCAAATCACGAATACCGGGATCATCATCAACAATGAGCAGATGGGGTTCTGTTATTTCCATATTTTTAGCATACCGGCTTTCAAGGCTATAGTTTGCGCCTGAAACAGATTGAAACAAAATAATCGGTTACGGTAACAAATTTGAAACAGTCATCGCTTAAAGTGGGCCTGTAATGTTCTGACGGGCGGGATATTAAGTGATAGCCCTAGACTGAAACGTGTTCGCCCAGCGGCATGCGCCCCAAGATAGACAGTCTTTTCACATGGAAGGGTTTCGCTTGTTAGACATTACTTTATTCTACGCACGTTAAAGGGTGTCTCTAAAAATAGAAGCACCACTGAGAAGAACCAGGAACAGCACCTTTTTTATGCGAAAAGTCGTTAAATACACCCAGTCGGCAATAGCTCCTGCATTGCTCTACTACACCACATCCCTGTGGCTATATTCGCCTCGTTTTCGCAGAAAAAATGCACTATTTCTGATTTCCCTCAACAGTACTTCTATTTTTAGAGACGCCCTAAAGTCTGTATGATTTAGTGAACGGTGACTAAAGGGTTTTTAAATCGGTGTTTAATGTGAACAAGTTTCTGCAAATATCTTTGTTAATCCTGCTTACGGGGTTTCTGCCCTGCGGGATTGCTTTGGCTGAAACTCCCGAAGCTGTTACCCCGAACCGTGTTGAATTATCAGACAATATCAATGCAAACAGATCAGACAACACTATCGAAAGTAGAGATGTTGCCGTGCAGCAGCCAGAAACAGCAGAACAGCGAACTCGCTACGGTGTTGGCTACGAATTTCGTAGGCAGCAACAACTTGCGCAGCCAGAACGTCGTGATCGAGCATCACGTCCTGATAGAGATAGAGCCGAAAGACCCGATAGAAATGAGCGACCGGATAGATTCGAGCGACCTGATCGCCCGGACAGAGTCGAGCGGCCTGACAGGGTTGAGCGCCCATCCAGACCAGATCGTCCATCTCGTCCAGGACGTTAAGTGATATCCTGAAAGCCTCCCGGGTTTAAATAACAACAGGACGATATTCAAAGATGGAACTGCGCAAATTCACTCTTTATTTGTTTCTATTTTTGTGGCTCCCTGCGGTGCAGTCAGAAACATACAATCCAGCGGAAATCAAAATCATCACCGGGCTAGATATCAGTACCGGTGATTATGGTGAATCAACCAGCACAGATATTTTTTATCTGCCTTTGACCGTTAAATATTCCGTGTTTCCGTGGCGTTATAAAGTGACGCTGCCATTCCTTAGTATTCATGGTCCAGGCACACTCGTTGGTGGAATAGATGGCGTTGAAGTCACTCATTCGGATAATGCTGAGGTAACCACCAACTCAGGTCCTGGGGATGTTCAACTCAGCGTTTCGTGGGCGCTGGATAGTTTATGGAACAGTCTCCCGTATATTGATTTGGTTGGGAAAATAAAATTACCCACAGCGGATGAATCTGCCGGACTCGGAACAGGAGAAACAGATTATCAAATGCAGATTGATATTGCGCATGTCTACGAAAAATTCACGCCACTAGCAACGCTCGGTTATAAAATTCCCGGTGACACAAAAACAACAGATTATCGCAATCAGTTTTTAGCCTCCGTAGGGTTTGATTATAAATTAAACGAGACTAAAAATAGTGGATTACTGTTTGATTTTCGCCAAGCATCCACTGATGGTACTGTTAATAAAAATGAACTGCTTGGCTATATCAACTGGAAAATTAATAAAAAGTTTTCAGTGAATACCTATCTGATTGCAGGCTTTGGAGATGCGAGCCCTGATATTGGCGGTGGTATTCAATTTTCTTTAAAACGCTAAGTTTTGTTTGCATAAAGAGCGTCTCTTAAGGGCACCTCTAAAGTTGTTATTTATAAGCGCGTTTTACTTCTTTCTTCCCACCAGTCTTTTGCCATTTCAAGCGCTGTTTCGTGACTATCTGCTTTTTCCATAGTGTATAACGTCATGGCGGCTGTTCCGATAATAGCGCCCACACCATATTCATCCTCGACCGATCCGTTCCACACTTTCGCCAGTTTTATTGGCTCCAATACTTTATCTTTCACATGTCTTCTAGGGAAAAGAGGTGCCCATTCTTCTTCAAAGGCTTGACCATTTTTCACTGAACGAACCAGATTTTTCATGTCAGGATTCCACTCGGTTTCACCACCATCGCCTCTGATAACCGCCATATTAGGTTGCTTTAACACTAAAGACGCTTCCTGATGTGTGTCTTTGTAGGCGGGGTGATGTATGCCCTGCATTGAACACATCGCATTGCAGGGATTAATTAATCGGGTGAATGTATTAACGGGAGAACGCAGGCCAAGTATCCATTTTAAATTCATGATACGCGCCAGTTCGGGTAGAAAATCTCGTAGAGGTAAATATGCAAAATGGTCTGATTTTAAATGTTTCCCTGCCTCCTCAAACGAATGAGCAATGGGAATGTTCAATGTTTCAAGCGTTTGCTCAGTGTAGATTCGACCCTCGGTATGATTGCCTTCACCATGCATGAGAACCGAAATTTTATTTTCTGCAAGTAACAGCGTCGATAGAATGAACCACGGAAGACGTCTTGCTTTACCCGCGTAACTGGACCAGTCCAAATCCACCTTGGGCATATTGTCTGGAATGGTGAGAAAGTCATGCGTGGCATCCACAAAACCCGCAAGCTCATCACCGCTTTCTTCCTGATACCGCATTAACATCATAAAAGCGCCCAGTTGCTCAGGCTCTACCTGATGATTCAGAATCATCAACATGGCATCTTTCGCTTCTTGATAAGTCAGGTTTCTTGAGCCTGTTTTACCTTTCCCCAGCAATCGAACGTAGACAGCAAACGGATGTTCTGTGCCCAGTGTGTGCTTACTTGTTGACTCTTTATTCATCTAATAACCCTTATGCTCTCGGTGATTTTAACATGGAGAGAATTATATCAAACAACAAAATACCCGCCATTTTATATGGACGTCTCAGCCATCTTCTGTTTTCGATCCATCAGAATTGAAAATAACCTCGTAATCTCATTTAGGGTAATTCAATTTGTAGTGGCAAAGCGATAGACCAGCTCGTAGTGATAATTCGGTTATCTAGATCTGGAAGGATTGCTCGGTTAACCGGAAGCCGGGGTTTTACATTGCTTTTAACGATTAGACGATTCTCAATAAGCAGAATAAATGTTGGAATGCTAGAATTATCCCCTGCCTTTTCCGTTTTTTTAGGATCGAATAACGTATGCAGTTCATTAAAAACGGACCCGATGTTCCAGAGCAGTTACTTCAATCACATGAAGAGGGAAAAGTTGTTTTCTTCTGCGGAGCCGGGATTTCCTACTCCGCAGGCTTGCCTGGATTCAGTGGGTTAGTCAGACAGCTTTTTGACGAGCTTGGTACCGAGCCAGACGATATCCAGCATGCTGCCATGAAAGCAGGGCAATTTGATACGGTCGTCGGTTTGCTGGAAAGCAACATCGTTGGGGAACGTCAAAAGGTTAGAAGCAAACTCGCCAAAATTCTTGCACCAGATCTCAACTCATCAAAAGCATTAGAAACCCACCAGGCTTTGTTGACGTTGGGAAGGAATCGCGATGGACAATTCAGGCTGATTACCACTAATTTTGATCGCCTTTTTGAAGAGGTGATTAAACATTCAGGTTTCTCAGTTGAACGCTTTAAAGCACCCTTGCTTCCCGTGCCAAAAAATCGTTGGGATGGGTTGGTCTATTTGCATGGACTGCTCCCTGAAAACCCGACAGCCAGTGGATTGGACAGGCTGGTTATATCCAGCGGTGACTTTGGTTTGGCTTATCTCACTGAGCGGTGGGCTGCGCGATTCATTAGTGAGCTTTTCCAAAACTATACGGTGTGCTTTGTCGGTTATAGTCTCAATGATCCGGTGCTCCGATATATGACAGATGCTCTGGCTGCTGATCGCTTACTGGGAGAATCTCGGCCAGAGATGTTTGTTTTCACTGACCATTCTAAAAATAAGGAAACTGAATGCGTCAATGAATGGCGAGCCAAAAATGTAACACCGATCCTCTATCATGCACGTAGTAAGCACTATTACTTGCATCAAACACTAAAAGCTTGGGCGGAGACCTATCGAGTTGGCATTTTGGGTAAAGAGCGGGTTGTCACTGATGCCGCATTGACTGGGCCTTCAGCAAGTACTCAGCAGGACAAGTTTGTTGAGCGAATACTCTGGGCGCTATCTGATCTATCTGGAAAACCCGCCAAGCGTTTTGCGGAGCTGAATCCTGTACCTTCACTGGATTGGCTGGATGTTTTTACTGACCCTCGGTTCCAATATAGTGATCTCGCTCGTTTTGGCGTGATGCCACACTCTGATGAAGATAAGAATTTAAAATTTAGCCTGTTGAACCGTCCCGCTTCATACCGCCTGGCTCCCAACATGGCGTTAACGAATGGTTGGGGAATGAGTAACTGGAAGACGCTCTGGATTTGATGTCTGAACTTGGCCAGGCTGAGAAACATGAGACGCTCCTCGTGGCATTGACCATCGATTACTCCGCATCGACAAAACAGCAATTTTAAACAATGGGTTTTACTTATTGAATTGTTGCGCGATGCTTGGTTGTCAATATTCAACCAAGATATACGGCGCGCGCGTAATATTGTAAAAAACTGGATCTCGATTCCTTACCCCGTTTTTCGAAGGCTGGCTTTATTAGTCATTTAAAAGGTTAAAACCACCGCCTTTAGGCGGTCAGATTTATC
>CAZNYF010000064.1:0-15521 GCA_964577195.1 uncultured Thiotrichales bacterium
TGTCATAACTTTTTAGCATCGCCTGATGCCCTGCGGTTAACTTACTCGCATGTTCTGCCATATTAGCCGCAGTAATCGTCACCAACGGCTTATCACTGGCATAAGGATCGGGATGGTGCCCGCCAGACTTGAAATCCGGAAAGCCCGCATCGGCAGCTGATTTAAGACCGCCGTCCCATGCTGGAATGGTGCCATCGGCATTAGCAGCTTTTTCCGCACCCATGGGAGTGAGTTCTGCTGCCACGCCAATTGGACTCGTCAGCAATGCCAGCGCCACAACAAGACTGCTGTTTCTAATGGGTATGAAGATTGATCTCGTGTTTGCTGTTTTAATGTTTGTTGCTCTAAAGGATACTGAAAATATTTTCATAATGTGCTCTTAGAAGGAGTACTTGACGTTAACGGAAACAAAATCACGGTCATTCAGCAGATTATGCCGTCCCGCTCCCATGAAATTTGTATAACCGATATCAGCCACCCACTGGATTTTATACGATCCGCTCAAACCTAAAGTAAGCGCCTGGCGACCTTCGATAAAGTTGCCGCCGGGACCTGGTGTAATACCGCTAACATCATGCTGCCACGCAATTCTTGGGCTCAGGGTAATTGCATTGAATACGTTATTGAACGTCCAGCGACCTAACATGCGATAACCCATTGAGGTCGCATCGGCAAAAGCATCAGCATTTTCTGCTGCCTTGCCGGCATGCCCGCCTGTGGCTCCCGCATGGAAGGGATCGCCCGAAGTAGGGGTGCCTGGGCCATTGAGTCGCAAAGTGCTTTTTTCCGGCATATCGTGGACATGCGTCACTGCGGCTTCTGCGACGAATACAAACTGGTCGGCCGTCATCACATTGGGAAAAATTTTACTGATGGTTGCTTGTATTTGGGATACATCTTTTTCAACAAAACCCTGAATATACTGCCCGGGAGCGAAGACACCCACCTGATTAACCGAGAAATTACTAAATGCAGGATTGATCACGGCGAGAGGCGTTAGAGCGGCAAAAAGTATCTCAACATCATCGATTTGCAATGGCACATCCTGTTTGTAAGAGTATTCGCCCTGGACTGCCCACAATCCGGCACTGGTATTGAAACTGGCACCCAGTAACTGAATATCTTCAGGATACTCAATCAGATAATTGGCGGTATCTGCAAAGCGATCTACGATGACCGCCCCGACCACGCCTGCTACCCCGGCGGGTGTATTGACACCTAAATGTGGCGCCAGTCCAGCAGCTGTATTACCGCCAACAATGGCTCCAGCCGCAGCTCCAGCCGCAGCTAAACCCGCGCCGGTTCCAGAAATCGCGCTAATCATCGGCAAACGGCTGTGATAATTCACAAAATGAAAACCAAATTCTGTGTCATTTAAGCGTTCAGAAAAATACCCGACAGAAACACCGAACTGGCCACCATCATCCGGGGTATTGTCAGCGGCTCTTGGAACGCCGATAAAATTTGTATCAGGGGTTAAGGTTTGCCCGACGCTGGCAAGATCAGTATTTACCAAGCTAACGGCCAACGGACTAAGCGCTCCTAGCGTTGTACTGAATAGGGAGCCTGCGTCACTACCGAGATCAGAAGTATCACCAAAACCCAATTGCACCTTAGTGCCGCCACTGGTTGCAAAATCATTGATACTAAAATAAGAGCCGGAGGGATCAGGCCGGGTTTCGTCCCACTTTAGTTGTACAAAACCGTCGAGCGAAATATTTTCACTGGCCTGGAACGAGGCTGAAAACATATTGACGGGCAACAATGCTTCACGTAATTCAGCGCCAGGTAGACGAATCGAAGGAACATTGATTGGGTTAATGGCATTGATACCGCCCTGAATAAAGGTGCTCTCACCCCAGTTCAAGACGTGCTTGCCAAGACGTAGCATCAAAGGCTTGCCGCCCGGGTTAAATTCCGCCCAAACATAAGCATCCAGCAATTCAACATCACTTTTTACCAGTTCTTCTGAATCATCCGGCAACGCTGTACGTTCTGTCGCGCCAGCAACTCCGTCAGCAAAACCACGGAGACGAAAAAACCCGCCGATATCATGCTTTGAATGATTAATTTCCAGGTCACTGACAAATTTTACGGTGCTGGAAAAAAGGCCTTTGTCGTAGTTGAGATTACCATCGTCGCTATTACAACCAAAGGCGGTGCCGCCGTTTGCCGTACAGATAATGGAGGGGTCTTGGTCATCAAGCCGAAAGCCTGCGCCAAACGACAAGGTGGTATCGATACTGCCTTGATAGGATTCACCTGAAAATCCAACCGCATGTGAAACGCCAGCAGGAGTCAATCCCAAAACAACAAGAACAGCTACGGACAGGCTAACCGAGGTGTAATGAAAGGCCTTAAACATCTTTATCATTCTCCAAAAATAGTGGGGGAGTATTTAGTTTTTTATTTGATGAATCATGTGCTAACAATTTACCTCACATACCAATTGTTTTAGCTGACTTTTTCAAAAAAAGCAAACCATGCAATTCTGGATACAGGGCAATTCGCTTCATAGGCCTCTAGTATTCTACGCCCAGTGCAGTCAAGCAAGCGTTGCAGGTAAAATGTTGGTATGACATAATTACCGTATCAAATACACGCTTAGGCGTTTGCGGGTCAGCATAATTCTAATGGATCCCCGCGAATAATTCGTCAAACACATCCGTTCTATTCGCGACAATGAATAGGACTTTAATTTTTGGCCACTGGCCAGTTAAATAGAGGTACTCATGCATCCATTTAAGGCTGTATCGCATCAGCGACAAAACAAAAATGATAATCGCCAGGCGAATAAACGCACGAACAACCGATCGAACAATAGAAATAGCTCAAGCAATCAGAACCAGAATCAGAATGCTAAACGCCCTCAGAGCTCAAGTCAGCGCCCCAGAACTGAAACAAAAATAAACTATTACGTGTATGGCAAAGGCTCTGCCATGGAATTTTTTTGTGACAAAACAAAAAAACAATCTGTGAGCACTATTTCCATCAACGCCGCCTCAAAGAAGCCCGACGATACAACCACCACCGGTTATGACTGGGAGAAAAAAACCTCCATCCAGCTACCCCGCAATGAAATGCTGCAAATTGTTGCAGTGATGCTGGGTATGCAAGATGTCTGCGAGTTTAGACAAAACGGTACGCACTCCTCTAAAAGCTACAAAGTAGAATTTCAGGAATCCAAAGTCTTTTTCATGGTGATGGAGCGCGGCAAACCCATTCGTGCAGTGGGGCTTTCTCCAGAAGATACCTATCAAGTTGCTTCATTGTTTTTCAAGCAGCTAAAAGAAAACTCTCCCTGGATGAGCGTAGATGAAATCCTCCAGATGATCGAAATGACTATCGTTAATATGGGACAGGCCCCCGCTAGAGACGATGACGATGATGACGAAGAAGAGTTTGAGCAACCGTCAGATATCGAAGATGACTCAATCTCCGATGATGACTTGCTAGAGAACGAGCCTAATTTTAATTTTTAAGCGTAGATAACGTACGCTATTTGACGGTTCTCTATATTTGTCTAAAAGGACTCTTGCTCAAAGACACCTGGTACGCAAAGATTTTCCCCTCGCGTGGCATTATGGGATCACGGTCAATTCCCTCCGACGCATCACTGCCGAACACCGGCAGAAATTTTCCTGAATGTCTTCCGCCCTACGCTAGTTTGAGAAACAAAATGACCACTCATCCCCGATTTAGACTCATTCTGAACAGTCGGTGGCGGATAAATGACGGATTGCGGAAAAACTGTTAACCCGTTCATTCCTCAATGCAGTCCAACCCCCTAACATGCCCCCCATAGATGGCAACGGCAGAAATTTTCCGTTACCTATGAATATTCGCTGTCAGCAAAGATAATTATTGTCTCTGACTGTGGACTACCTAAATGGAGTTAGGCATGACGCTTTCCAGCGTACACATTTATGCACAGAATCCAACTGATAGGGATACCGTATCCTCATTGCTCGGTTTCTTTTCGATCGAGTCACAGGATGGCAGTAGTGACGTTCAGGCGGCAAACTTTAACAGCCAGATGACGGCATTCGTCTGTGAAGACCGGCAAGAATTTAGTAAATTATTCAATAGCTTGCCGGAAATTGAACAGAAGAAGCCGGCGCTGCTGTTTTATACCGGCAAGGAAATTCATGAAGGCAGCAAGGGTAAAGAGAAGATTTTTTCATTACCTCTAAACTGTACACACCTTCAGCTTAATCAACAGCTCAATCAGGCCAATAGTGCATCAACAAACAATGCGCGTCGCCGGCATCAATCCCTGCAATCTCTGGAAGGCAGTAGCGCTGGCATAGAGCAGGTCAAGCAGCTGATCGAGAAAGTCGCCAATACCGACGCAAATGTTCTGATTTTAGGCGAGTCTGGCACCGGCAAGGAGCTGGTTGCCAGGGCAATTCATCGCCTCTCGGATCGGGCTGACGGCGCATTTGTGCCGGTCAATTGTGGTGCTATTCCCAAAGATTTGCTGGAAAGCGAATTGTTCGGTCATGAAAAAGGTGCTTTTACTGGCGCGATTTCCACCCGTAAAGGTCGCTTTGAAATGGCCGAAGGCGGTACCCTGTTTCTTGACGAGATTGGCGATATGGATATCGCTATGCAAGTTAAATTACTCAGGGTATTGCAGGAGAGAACCTTCGAGCGCGTCGGCTCAAGTCGCTCCCTCAAGGCCAACGTGCGGATCGTGGCTGCCACTCACCGGAATCTGGAGCAAGCTATTGCCGACGGCAAGTTTCGCGAGGATTTATTCTACCGGTTAAATGTTTTTCCCATAGAAATGCCGCCGCTGCGAGAACGCCGTGAAGATGTCCCCGCGCTGGCGCATTCAATGATTCAGCGTCTCGCCAAAGAACAAGGCGGTTATTCGCTAGATCAGGAAACGCTTAATGCACTTATCAATCACGACTGGCCAGGTAACGTCCGCGAGCTCGCTAACCTGATTGAGCGATTGCGTATCCTCTATCCTGATCAAACTATCCACCTGGAAGATTTACCCGCTAATTATTCGGGCAGCTTCAGGGCTGAAAATCCTTCCCCGGCAGCTACTTATGTTTCTCCTGCAAACATGAACACCGCGTCGATGCATCTGTCGACAGGCAACTTTAATTTAAAAGATCATCTGCAAAAAATCGAACTGGAACACATCAAAGAAGCATTATCACGTTCCAATGGTGTTGTCGCCGCAGCTGCGAAGCTGTTGAATTTAAGGCGTACAACATTGGTTGAAAAAATGAGAAAACTACAGATAGAACGCGAAGAAATGATGTCGTAATTTTGACATTACATATTCGCAAAGAATGACAACTTAAATAAATTCATACACTTACTTAAAAAGGCACAAGAATTGCTGCCTTAACATCAGAAATCTAATGGAGTAGATTCGATGGCGCAAAGATCCATACTAATTGTTGGCACTGAAAAGCTATACGCTAAAGCAATGGCCAGCACACTCGAAGCATTTGGGTATTCCGCTCAATGTGCGTGGGACAGTGATTTTGTCCTCAACACAGTTAAGAAAGAAACAACCAATTTGGTGATTTGCGAAGAAAATATGCATCCAATTACCGGCACGGAAATTATGCATAAAATTCATGCCATAGATGCATCGATTCCAGTAATTTTAATTTCCGACTACGGCTCGGTCGAACGCGCAGTAAAAGCCATGCGCGATGGTGCGGCAGACTATCTGGTCAAACCAATAGACACTGATCACTTACTGGAATTAGTGGAGAGAGTCGCCACCACGCCAGCCCCGGATATCGCAAGCGATTCTGACATGATCGCCCACGACCCGTATTCTCTTGAATTAATTAAGCTTGCCAAAAAAGTTGCCGAAAAAGATGTTTCGGTACTAATTTCTGGTGAAAGTGGGACCGGTAAAGAAGTACTCGCTCGTTACGTCCACAAACAATCTCCCAGAAATAACGAACCGTTTATTGCCATTAACTGCGCAGCTATTCCAGAAAACATGCTGGAAGCGATATTATTTGGTTATGAAAAAGGTGCCTATACTGGCGCTCACCAGTCTAATTCCGGAAAATTCGAGCAAGCTCAGGGCGGCACTATACTGCTAGATGAAATTTCCGAAATGGATCTTTCTCTGCAAGCCAAATTACTCCGTGTCCTACAGGAAAAAGAAGTTGAAAGACTCGGTAGCCATGAAACCATTGAATTAAATGTACGCGTGCTCGCTACCACCAACCGTAATTTACGTGCCGAAGTAGATGCCGGTCGATTTCGTGAAGACTTATATTATCGATTAAATGTATTTCCCCTGGATTTATTGCCTTTGCGTAGCCGCCCTGCCGACATCGTACCGTTGGCCAATCATTTAATTAAAGCGCACGTACAAATAGGGCAACCTCGGCCAGTCATCGCCTCCCCCGCCGCACTACAATTGGAAAAATATTCCTGGCCCGGCAATGTTCGTGAACTCAGCAACGTAATTCAACGAGCATTGGTTATGCATAGCGGCACCATTATTGAGGTTGATGATCTTCGCTTTGAAGCACATCAGGGAAACTCTTCTGACATTGATAATATTATTCAGACCAGTCAGCTCAATAGAAACCTAAAATCCAGAGAGCATGAATTAATTCTCACAGCACTGGAAAAAGGGAACGGCAGCAGAAAAATAGCCGCACAAGAACTCGGAATTAGTCCAAGAACACTACGCTATAAATTAGCAAAAATGCGCGACCTTGGATTAGAAATCCCCGCAGCATAATTACTTTCAAAAGCGTCTTTAACGAACATTACTGGATTTCTCTTATGGAACCGATTAGTCATACACAATTACTAACCCAGCTCCAATCACTGGCAAAACAGGCAGGCATCAACCCAATTAACACAACGACAGGGACAGCCGCCACTCCTGAATTTAGCCAACTGCTCAAGCAATCCATTCAAAGCGTCAATAAGCGAATGAAAACATCTGGTGCGTTAGCCAAATCTTTTGAAATGGAAAACCCTAATGTCAGCCTTGCTCAAGTCATGATTGGACGGCAAAAATCGCGGGTTTCATTTGAGGCATTACTGCAAGTTAGAAATAAGCTGATGAATTCTTATAAAGAAATAATGAGGATGTCGATTTAGCGAATGAATTTTTCAAAAACAGAAAAATTTAGACTCTAATAAAAGAATATCTTAATGAATAGTTCTAACCAACAACAAGACCAGGCTCAGGGTGTATCCCCGGCAATACCAAGCTTTAAAGAAATGGTTGCCAGTGGATTAATTTATCGCCATATCACTTCACTACTAGCGTTAGCAGGTGTGATTACTTTGGGCATCGGCTTGATTATGTGGGCTTCCAAGCCAGACTATGTGCCAATATTTGATCGCCTCAGCAATCAAGACACGCAAAAAATTGCCGAATCACTGCGTGCATCAGGTATCCCCTACCAAATAGAAAATGGTTCCGGGTTAGTGCTTGCGCCAGCTGACCAGCTACAAAAAGCTCGTATGCAATTAGCTTCGGAAGGGTTTTCCTCTCGTGATGGCGTGGGTGTTGAAATGTTGCAGCAAGAGCAAAGTCTCGGCACCAGCAGATTCATCGAAACTGCACGTTATCATCATGCACTGGAAACCGAGTTAAGCCGTACCATCAGCAACATGCGGAATGTTGATTCCGCACGCCTTCATTTAGCCTTGCCCAAACAATCTGTATTTATTCGTGACCGAGCCAAACCCAGTGCGTCGGTAATGATTAAGTTAATGCCTGGCCGTACACTTGAAGGGGGACAAGTGACATCCATTGTGCAAATGATTGCGTCCAGCATACCGCACCTTGAAGCGTCCCAAGTGACCGTAGTGGATCAATGGGGGAAACTACTTTCCAGTGGTGGCGATGATAGTGGTATGGATGTCGCCAGCAAACAATTTGACTACGCACGTAAGCTCGAAAATGTTTACGCCAAGCGTATTGAAGAACTGCTTGCACCTATTTTAGGCTTAGGTGCTATTCGTGCCAAAGTCTCTGCGGAAGTTGATTTTACGCTACAAGAAAAAACCCAAGAGCAATTCGACCCGGGTGAAGGGAAAATTCGTAGTGAGCAAACTGAAGAGCAAAGCTCAAGCGGATCACTCGCCGCCATTGGAATACCAGGCGCATTATCCAATCAACCGCCGGAAGCCGGAACAACGGATAAAAACAAAAATACGAAAACTGATAAAGCAGAAAAACCCACCAATGTCAGCACTCAGGCAATCCGAAATTTTGAGCTGGATAAAACCATTACACACTCTCGTAGCTCAACAGGTAATTTGCGTAAATTATCTGTTGCGGTGCTGGTTGATAACAAAGCATCGATCAATGAAGCAGGGGAAGAAATTCGTACAGCTTTGACAGAAGAAGAAATCACCACCATCACCAACATGGTTAAAGGTGCGATTGGTTTCAATCAGCAACGAGGCGACTCTGTGACAGTATTTAATCAAGCCTTCCAGCCAGTTGAACAAATCGAAGCCATTGATGGTCCTGCTTTTTACGAACAACCCTGGGTCTGGAGTATGGCTAAACAGGTGTTAGTTGGGTTTGCGATTTTAATTCTGGTGATTTTTCTGGCACGCCCGGCGATGAAAAATTTCAAGCCTCAAAATACCGACAAGAAAAACAAAAAAGAAGCATCAGAGAATAGTGATGGACTGGCTGATGATAAAGTTTCTTTAAGTTATGACAGTAGTGGCGCGCCCCAATTAATGGCCCCCCCTCAGGCTTATGGAGATGTTCTCAATGTTGCGCGGGGACTGGCTCATGAAGACCCCAAACGCGTTGCTAAAGTAATAAAGACCTGGGTCGAAGAAAATGTCTAATCCACAAGAAGCTGATGGCATGCTAAAAGGCTCTCAGCGCGCCGCTATTTTGCTGATGACGCTGGGTGAAGAAAAAGCCTCGGAAATATTAAAGCTGATGGAACCAGAGGAAGTTCAATCTGTTGGCTCTGCGATGACATCTCTGAAAAACATCAGCCAGACCAATATTTCTCAAGTACTGGATGGGTTTATCACTCAAGTGGGGAAAGAATCTTCGCTCTCTTTAGGAACAGATTCTTTTCTGCGTAATACTTTAGTCAGTGCTTTGGGACGTGACAAAGCCAATAGTGTTCTTTCTCAAGTGCATATGGATGCTGAATCCCACGGCCTCGAATCATTAAAGTGGATGGACCCAAAAGCCATCCATCACGTTATTCAAAATGAGCATCCACAAATCATTGCCATCGTGCTCACGCATTTAATGCGTGATAAAGCAGGCGCTGTGCTGGATTTATTACCAGATAACGTGCAAACCGATGTGATGGTACGCGTTGCAAGTCTTGATTCCGTTCATCCTGCCGCACTCGAAGAGCTGGACACTATTTTAAAGCTACGCTTTGAAAAAGAGCCCGAGGTTAGCATTTCTAAAATTGGTGGAATTAAAGTTGCGGCAGAAATACTCAATACCGTTTCCAGCGCTACCGAAGGCCGCGTATTTGAAGCATTGAATGAATACAACGACGACATGAGCGAACAAATCCAGGAAAGTATGTTTGTCTTTGAAAACCTGTTGGCACTGGATGATCGCGGCATGCAATTACTTTTGCGTGAAATCCCTCAAGATAAACTGGTTAAAGCGCTTAAAGGTACTTCCATCGAAATTCGCAATAAAATATTTGATAACGTCTCCGCTACCGCTGCGGAACTGATGCGCGATGATTTGGATGCAATGGGCCCAATTCGCTTGCGAGAAGTTGAAGATTTACAAAAAGAAATCATGGCGGTTGCTCAACGGCTAGCGGAAGAAG
The DNA here is from genome assembly GCA_964577195.1 of uncultured Thiotrichales bacterium. Lineage (GTDB taxonomy): Bacteria > Pseudomonadota > Gammaproteobacteria > UWMA-0217 > UWMA-0217 > HyVt-560. Next base: position 9,795 of record CAZNYF010000064.1, read on the forward strand.
GACAAATTGCGCTGGGTAATAAAGACGATGAATTTGTTTAAGGGCATCTCTAAAAATAGAAGTGCTGCTGAGGGAAATCAGAAACAGTGCAGTTTTTATACGAAAATGAGGCGAATACTGGGTGTATTTAACGATTTTTTGGATAAAAAAGGTGCTGTTTACGGTTTTTCTCAGTGGTACTTTGTATTTTTAGAGGTGCCCTTAATCCTGAATCAACCCACTGAAATAGTAGAATGACTAATATCAAGCAACCGCAATCCTCCCAACCCTGGAATTTACCACTGATAGGTAATACTGACTCCCAATCAGCAGCAGAATTTGTACGTTCGACCTTTAGCTCGCCTTCTTGTACAGACCAACAAAAAGATTTAGCCGTCGAAGAAGGCTTTCAAAAAGGTTACAAAGAAGGTTTGCTCGCCGCTCAAAATGAAGTCTCGCAACAACAAACAGATTTAACCCGGACTTTAGAACTTTTGCGAAACCCGCTCAAAAAAATTGACGCTCAGGTTGAGCATGAGCTAGTGGAACTAGCTCTGGCTGTAGCAAAACAAATATTGCGCCGGGAAATTAAAACCGAGCCTCAGCATATCGTTGGACTGATTCGCACCGCAGTAGAACAACTCCCGCCAGGTGATCCCGAGATTAATATTCATCTTCATCCTGAAGATGCCGGTGCGGTCGAAAAGACGCTCAAAAAATACGATGCGGATCACGAGTGGAATATTGTGAAAGACTCGGCAATCCATCGTACAGATTGCAAAATTCATGCAGAGCCCTCATTTATAGATGCCAGTGCGGAAGCCATTATTAATCGCCTCGCAGTTGATATCCTGGGTGGCGAACGCAGCGATGATCGACCTCCCGCAGAGCGGGCAAAATAGTATGCCCGCGCAAAACTGGGGAAGCTATCTAGCCAATGTAAGGGAAAACCTGAGCATTCCCAAACCGGTTGTCGAAGGTCGCCTGACGCGCATGGCAGGACTGACCATAGAGGCGATAGGCTGTCAGGCAGCGATGGGTTCCCGCTGCACAATCGAGACACCAGATGACCACTCAATTGACTGTGAGGTTGTCGGGTTTGCTTTGGATAAAACATTTTTAATGCCGACAGGAGAGCTGCACGGACTCTCTCCCGGTGCACGCGTAATCCCCACCGGTAAGCTTTTGCAGATACCGGTGGGCGATGGTTTATTGGGTAGAGTCATTGATGCAAACGGTCAACCGCTGGATGACCTGGGGAAAATATCTGCTACCGAGAAACGCCCGCTTACAGCCAAACCCATTAACCCTCTTTCCCGACGCGCCATTGATACACCGCTGGACGTGGGCGTCCGAGCCATCAACGCGATGCTCACAATTGGTCGCGGTCAACGTATTGGCTTATTCGCTGGTAGCGGTGTGGGCAAGAGCGTGCTGCTGGGAATGATGACTAAAAATACCGAAGCAGATGTCGTTGTCGTCGGGCTGATTGGAGAGCGCGGTCGCGAGGTAAACGAATTTGTGCGCGAAAACCTGGGAGCAGAAGGATTGAAACGCGCAGTTGTGGTCGCAGTCCCTGCAGATATGCCGCCGCTTAAACGCTTGCATGGTGCGATGACGGCGACCAGCATTGCAGAATATTTTCGTGATCAGGGAAAAAATGTTTTATTACTGATCGATTCGTTAACACGATACGCCCAAGCTCAACGCGAAATTGGTTTAGCCATTGGCGAACCTCCGGCGACCAAAGGATACCCGCCCTCTGTATTCGCAAAATTGCCCAAACTGGTAGAACGTGCGGGTAATACTGGCGCGCATACCGGCTCCATTACTGCAATTTACACAGTTCTTGCTGAGGGTGATGACCAGAATGATCCCGTCGTCGATGCAGCCAGAGCGGTATTGGATGGTCATATCGTTTTATCCCGACGCATTGCAGAAACAGGCCAGTTTCCGGCGATAGACGTGGAAGCTTCAATTAGTCGATTGATGAGCAAAATCACTGAAAAACGACATCGTGAAACAGTGATGAAATTTCGCGCCATGCTGAGTCTTTATCATCAAAATGAAGATTTAATCAGTACCGGAATTTATCAACCAGGCTCTAATCCTGACTTAGATCAAGCAATTTCCCTGCACCCGAAAATCCGCGAATTTCTCACTCAGGATCAATTTGATTCTGTTTCATTTGAACAAAGTCTTGCACAACTGGAAATATTAATGAGTGAGCAGGAAACATGAGGGAGAAAAAGAATCTACAAAAATTGTTGAATTTAACCCGCCATTCAGAACAGGTTAAAACACATGAATTATCCCAGCGCCTGGCAGCACAAAAAGATGCCACTGAGCGTTTGTACCAACTTAAAGACTATCTTTCCGAGTACCAAACAGGTTCAAGTTCAAGCAAGATGGCAGAGCTGCAAAACCAGCGCAGCTTCACATTACAACTCACTCAAGCCATTACAGAGCAAAAGCAAAAAACCAAACAACTTGAAGAACTCCTCAAGCCAAGCTATAAAAACTGGATGATGGCAAAACAACGGCGCGAGGCGGTGGAAGCAGCAATTACTGACTATGCTGAAGAGCTGTTGGAAAACGAAGAACGGCAATTACAAAAAGACATGGAAACTTATGCCGCTCGTAACCTTAAAGACACGCTCCAAAAAGAAACTGAATAAAGCCTTATGAAACCAATACCGGGCAAAAATCGTATCAATGTCAGCGCGCTTAAAAAAACGCTTTGATGCGCCAGGAGAAAGTAGAAAATTGAAATTTTTACTGCCAATTTATTTGTCGCTTCTTCTGTCTTTGCTGACAAATTCAAGTCTGGCAGAAACACCTCATCCTAGCGTTAAGAATCAAGCAGACATCACAGCAATTAAAAATAATGCCCGTGGCCCTTTTAGACGGCTACGCTGGTTTTGTCATGATGGAAAGATCCTGCCACCCAAACCCTATGCCTGTGCAGAACCCGGAGGCGTACAACATGGCCAGCTAACTAAAAAAGTGATCGATATCCGCAATGCAGGCTTTCTCATTGCCAACCTGCTCGCCGACTACACAAAACACGCGCCCGATAAAATAATTGATCTCAAAAGCATTAAAGCAATATTACTGGAACAATTTTTAATTGGCTATGATGATGGCTGGATTTTTCACAATGCTCGATATTATCGTGGTGCCATTCAAAGCGAACGGGAAATCGAAGGTGCCGAGGAAATTGTAAAATGGTTACTCGCCAATCTTGAATTAAGTGATCAAAACTACTTATTACTATGGGAAGCTTTTCGCTTACTACCACATGAGACCAATACGGCTTCTTCAACCTGGATCAGAGATCAAGCAACCCGACTTGCGAAACTAGACTCTGGTTTTGAAAAACTCCGCGCCAAACTTCACGGCCAGCCAGAAGCCGCCGATGCACAGCGAATAAGGCAATACTCAGCCTCTCAGGGGAAAAGGGAATTGCAATCAGACTACCGAACACTGGCACATCAAATTGATCGGCTATTTAGCCCGGAAGTCTCGATACAAGCCTTAAAAAAACATCATTTAAAAAACATGGATGATGATCTGTTTCAATTTATTAAACACTTACCAGAGTTACCTTCTCAAAGACTGGAGCAAGGCGGGAAAATTTTAGTGCAATTGCGTGAAAGCTTTCCCCATAAATCTATTTCACAACAAATAAAATCACTACAGCTTGGCGAGTTAATCGAACAAATTGTTTTTGCTGCAGGCAATGAGTTATTGAGTGAGGTTTTAGGCGCATCTCGCACTCAACAGTTAGGATGGTTACGCGCTTCTGCTGATACATTATATGGTATCGGTATGATCTCTAAACGTGGCTGGATAACCATTCACGCAAACCTCCAAACATTGCAGAACGATTCCCCAACCGTTAAACAATACCGCGACCAACTGCGAGACCTCAACCGGGTTACTAGTTGGGCAAGCCAATGGCTGAAATTTCATTTCCAGGCAGACATTACACATTTATCACAGCTCGAACCACTAACGACGCTGATGATTCCTACGCGTCTTCGCGGTAGCACGTTGCAGTTTTATTCCAAAATTCTAGATGGCTTATTACGCGATTCAGATCAACTTGCGGGTACTAAAAGCACTATCTTTGATCAGATCAGTGGCAGCGGTGTACGGGCGCTCAATCCTGGAATAGCACAAGGCACACTAAAGCTGGCAGGAGAAGGGGAAGAATTTGAATCTGATAACATTTATTTGTTGCCTGAAACTGTTTCAACATTACCGCCGGTCGCAGGCATCCTAACACTCGGAGAAGGAAATAGCGTTTCACATATCCAACTTTTGGCAGCCAATTTAGGCATTCCGAATGTCGCTATTGACGACTCCATGAGAGCTGCGATAGAAGTAGCTGTCAATAAAGAAGTATTTCTGGCAGTGAGTGCTGGAGGTGTTGTGAAATTAAATTATGCTGATACAGATACTCAAGTGGCAACGCCATTGGATGAGGCCAGCATCATCAAACCTGATTTAGATAAACTAGATTTGGACACAAAAAAAATACTGCGATTAAGTAACGTTGGCAATCATGACTCTGGACGAATAGCGGGACCCAAAGCAGCCAGACTTGGCGAACTAAACCATCTATTCCCAGGCACTGTTGTGGAAGGATTGATTATACCTTTTGGATATTTTAGAGAATTTCTGGATCAAAAAGACCTAGATTCAAGCATCTCGCTATTTGAGTGGATGAAACTAGAATACCAACTCATTTCTCTGGTAGAAGGTAAGCACAAAAAAGCATTAACACGGCGTTTTTTACGTTTACTAAATCAAAAAATTATCGACATGCCTTTTCCCGCAGACTTACACCTGGAACTTGAATCAACATTAAACTCGGTTTTTGGCGCTAGCGGGAGTTATGCATTGTTCGTACGCAGCGATACCAACATAGAAGATCTACCCGGATTTAACGGAGCGGGTTTAAACTTAACCGTACCCAACGTCGTGGGGTTCGAGCCATTGCTCAAAGCGATTAAACGAGTCTGGGCTTCACCTTTTACGCCCAGAGCATTTGCATGGCGACAAGGGAGAATGGTAAATCCCGAGCATGTTTACCCTTCGATTTTATTAATGAAAACCGTCCCTGTTGATAAATCAGGCGTGATGCTAACATTTGATACCGTAACTGGCAGCCTGGATAAACTTACCATTGCAACCAACTTTGGTATTGGCGGAGCAGTACAAGGTCAAGCAGCAGAAGAAATGAGAGTTGACATAAAAACAGGCAACGCAACACTGCTCGCTGACGCAACCAATCCACTGCAAAGAAATGCCAATCTATTAGGTGGATTGAAAGTAAACCCTGTGAACGCCGATGGGCAGGTATTATCACCTGACGAAATCTCACAACTGCACCAACTCGCCAAACAAATTGAAGAACGTTATCCACAAAAGGATGAGCAAGGAGAAACGACCATTGCCGACGTAGAATTTGGATTTGAAAACGGAGAGCTAAGGTTATTTCAAATTCGCCCGTATCTACGCAGCCGCGCCGCCAGCAATAACCAATACTTGATTGAACTGGACCGATTAAAACAAGGCTATGCCGAAACGCTGGTCGACATGCAAGGCATACCACTATGAACACTCGGATATTGATGTTGGTGATTTTTAGCCTAGCTGTACTCAGCTTTCCACTAAATACCATAGCATACCCTTTAGATGGGTACGAACACACCAATATACCTCGCCTGGAAGGATACA
>CAZNYF010000065.1:0-15390 GCA_964577195.1 uncultured Thiotrichales bacterium
ACGTTCAAATGGGGTTTGGTTCGCTCAAATTTCTCTTTCGACATGGCTCTGTTCCTAAAATCGTCTAACTAAATTCAAAAAAACTACTAATAAGCATCCAGCACTCAGGACACCCGCCTGATATCTGAAAAAACGCTGTTCGGCGCTTCAGCATAACCAGAAAATTCCATACTGTAAGTCGCCCGACCCTGTGTCGCTGAACGCAGGTCGGTGGCGTATCCAAACATCTGAGCTAACGGCACATCTGCTCGAACGATCTTCCCGCCTGGCGCATCATCCATTCCTGCGACAATTCCTCTACGGCGATTCAGATCCCCCATCACATCACCCATGTAATTTTCCGGGGTCACTACTTCAACTTTCATAATGGGTTCAAGCAACACTGGGTCTGCATCCAGAACACCATTCCTGAAACCCATCGAGGCAGCGATTTTAAACGCCATCTCATTAGAGTCGACATCGTGATAGGAGCCATCGTACAAAGTGACTTTGACATCTATCACTGGAAACCCGGCCAATACGCCCGACCCCATCGACTCTTCAATACCTTTTTCAACAGCGTTGATAAATTCACGCGGCACAGCCCCGCCAACAATCTCATCTACAAACTCGAAACCTTCACCCTGCTCCAGCGGCTCAAATCTCAACCAGACATGTCCATACTGACCACGACCTCCGGTTTGCCTGACAAACTTACCTTCTGCCTCAACTGTCTTACGAATAGTTTCGCGATAAGCCACTTGCGGCGCACCAACATTGGCATCAACGCTAAACTCTCGCTTCATTCGATCAACGATAATTTCCAAATGCAACTCGCCCATACCAGAAATAATGGTCTGACCAGTCTCTTCATCCGTATGAACACGAAAAGAAGGATCTTCCTGCGCCAGCTTACTCAGCGCCATACCCATCTTTTCTTGATCTACTGTCGTTCTTGGCTCTACCGCAACCGAAATTACCGGATCCGGAAAATCCATTTTCTCTAGCGTGATCACATGCCTGGGATCACATAATGTGTCACCCGTGGTCACCGTTTTCAGCCCGACCGCAGCAGCAATGTCGCCGGCTCGGACCTCTTTAATCTCTTCGCGCGAATTAGCATGCATCTGCAAAATTCGCCCAATTCGTTCTTTCTTACCAGAGACAGGGTTATAAACCGCGTCTCCAGATTGCAGCACTCCAGAATAAACCCGGAAAAATGCCAGCGTTCCGACAAACGAGTCAGTCGCTATCTTGAAGGCCAACGCAGCAAATGGCTCATCATCCGACGGATGCCGCTCACCTTCTTTATCTTTTTCCAACACACCTTTGATTGATGGGACATCCAATGGCGATGGCATTAAACTAACAATCGCATCAAGCACTGCTTGAACACCTTTGTTTTTGAAAGCCGAACCACAAAAACTCGGGACAATCTCGCTTGCCACAGTTCGCATCCGCAAACCCCTGACAATCTCATCATTGGAAAGCTCGCCTTCTTCCAGATAAGCATCCATCAAGACCTCGTCTGCTTCAGCCGCCGCTTCAACCATCAACTCGCGGTACTCGTTACATTGATCAACCAGTTCCGCGGGTATTTCTCTGGACTCGTAAGTCGCACCTTTATCCGATTCGTTCCAGTAGATCGCCTCCATTCGCAGCAGGTCAACCACACCTTCAAACGTCTCTTCGGCGCCAATCGGTATCTGCATGACTACCGGGTTCGCACCAAGTCGATCTTTAATCTGTTCAACTACCCGGAGAAAATCCGCACCCGAGCGATCCATCTTGTTAATAAAAGCCAGCCTTGGCACCTGATAACGATCCGCTTGGCGCCAGACGGTTTCAGACTGAGGCTCGACCCCACCAACTGCACAAAAAACAGCGCAAGCACCGTCCAATACACGCAAGGAACGCTCAACCTCGATCGTAAAATCAACGTGCCCCGGAGTATCAATGATATTAATCCGGTGCTCGTCAAACTGACGATCCATCCCACGCCAAAAACAGGTCGTAGCCGCTGAGGTAATGGTGATACCTCGCTCTTGCTCCTGCTCCATCCAGTCCATCACGGCAGCACCGTCATGAACTTCACCGATCTTGTGGGAGATACCGGTGTAAAAAAGTATCCGCTCAGTGGTGGTCGTCTTCCCCGCATCGATGTGCGCCATGATACCAATATTGCGGTATCGCTCTAATGGGGTACTTCGAGCCACTGCCTAAATTCCTCGTTAACTATTGCTCCCGAGACATCCTAGCCTGGCGAACAAACCTACATAATTCGCTCTAACAATCTGCCTACCAACGGTAATGAGCAAACGCTTTGTTCGCTTCGGCCATGCGATGAGTATCTTCACGCTTCTTAACGGCCGATCCGCGACTTTCCGATGCATCCATCAATTCACCAGCAAGCTTTTGACGCATAGTTTTCTCACCACGCTTACGCGCAGCCTCAGCCAGCCAACGCATTGCCAGTGCCTTTTGACGCACAGGCCGGACTTCAACTGGAACCTGATAAGTCGCACCACCAACACGGCGAGATTTAACCTCCACAGTAGGACTAACGTTATCAAGCGCTTTAGTCAGTACTTCCATCCCGTCAGATTTTTGCTTCTCCTCGATGATGTCAATTGCACCATAGAGAATTCTTTCTGCCGTGGATTTCTTGCCATCTCTCATGACGATATTCATGAACTTGGCAAGATCCTGACTTCCAAATTTTGGATCAGGTAAAATTTCGCGTTTAGGGGCTCTACTTCTTCTGGACATGATTGATTACCTGATTATTTGGGACGCTTGGTGCCGTACTTAGAACGACCTTTTCTACGGCCATCAACGCCTTGCGTATCTAGACAACCACGAACAGTGTGATAACGAACACCCGGCAAATCTTTAACCCGGCCTCCACGAATCAACACAACCGAGTGCTCTTGCAGGTTGTGACCTTCACCACCAATGTAAGTACTGACTTCATAGCCATTGGTTAAGCGCACACGAGCAACCTTCCGCATTGCCGAATTCGGCTTTTTGGGAGTTGTCGTATAAACACGGGTGCAGACGCCGCGCTTTTGCGGGCTAGCTTCAAGAGCAGGCACATTGGTCTTGGAGACTTTGCGCTTCCTTGGTTTACGAACTAATTGGTTAATCGTTGCCATATAAAAACTACAGTAAAAGTTTCTCTTACCCTAAATTCAATATCAGGCTCCGGCGCTTGCCGATGCCTGACGAGGGTCGCGAATTCTAGTGAGACAGCACAACGCTGTCAAGCATTAACTCAGGCGTTATCCGTTGCCGAAGCCTCAGCACTATTCTCAGTTGTTTCTGGAATCACATCAGTCTCAGTCACATCAGCCTCCGGCTCCTTCTGAATCAGTAAGTCCGATTCCGGAAATGGCTGCACGGGCATACGCTTACGGCGCTGTTCTTTGTGATAAGCCAAACCGGTTCCCGCAGGAATAAGTCGACCAACTATCACGTTCTCTTTCAAACCACGCAGATCATCTCGTGCGCCACGAACAGACGCTTCAGTCAGCACTCGAGTGGTTTCCTGAAATGATGCAGCAGAGATAAAGGATTCAGTCACCAGAGAAGCTTTAGTAATACCCAATAGCATCTCGTTAAACTTAGCTTGAACCTTGCCTTTTTCCCGGCACTTATCATTTTCATCAAGGACTCTTGAACGATCCACATGCTCACCTTTGAGCATTCTGGTCTCACCCGGATTAGTGACTTCAACTTTACGTAACATCTGACGAACAATAACTTCGATGTGCTTATCGTTGATTTTCACACCTTGCAGACGATAAACATCCTGAATCTCTTGCACCATATAGTTGGCCAGAGGCTCGACACCTTTCAATCTTAGAATGTCATGTGCAGTCGGCTCACCGTCAGCAATGATTTCACCTTTTTCAACCACCTCACCTTCAAATATATTGAGATGACGCCATTTCGGAATCAGTGCTTCATAATGATCGCCTTTATCCGGCGTAATCACCAAACGCTGCTTGCCCTTGGTTTCCTTACCAAATGAAGCAACACCCGATATTTCCGCCATAATGGCAGGCTCTTTCGGCTTACGCGCTTCAAACAGGTCAGCAACCCGCGGCAAACCACCGGTGATGTCGCGAGATTTTGTCGATGCTTGCGGAATTCTTGCAATAACGTCACCCACTTGCACCTGCGCGCCATCTTCAAGATTTACAATCGCGCCACCTGGCAGCACATAGTTGGCAGGAATATCCGTACCAGCAAGATTCACATCGTTACCTTCCTCATCGACCAGTTTAACCATCGGACGAAGATCTTTGCCCGTGCCAACTCGAGATTTAGGATCAGTCACAACGGTAGAACTCAGACCAGTAATGCCATCTGTTTTCTTGTCGATAGTGACGCCTTCCTGAAAATCGTAGAACTTGATGCTACCTTCTACCTCAGTGACGATTGGGTGAGTGTGCGGATCCCAGGTTGCGATTTCCTGCCCTGCAGTTACCGTATCGCCATCATTGACAGAGATCTGTGCACCATAGGTGATCTTGTAGCGCTCACGCTCGCGGTTGTGCTCATCCAGGATACTGAGTTCGCCAGAACGTGATACCGCTACCAAGTTGCCAGAACTTGCTTCAACCGTCTTCATATTGTGCAAACGTACTGTGCCACCAGACTTGATCTCTATACTGCTAGCTGCCGCTGTGCCACTGGCAGCACCACCAATATGGAATGTCCGCATGGTGAGCTGCGTACCCGGCTCACCGATAGACTGAGCAGCTATTACGCCAACTGCTTCGCCTTCGTTCACCAAGCCGCCACGCGCCAAATCACGTCCGTAGCAAGCCTTGCAAATGCCGTAGCGTGTTTCACAGGTTATCGCAGAGCGTACTGTCATGTGATCAATACTCAGCTCAGAAAGACTCTCGACAAGAATTTCATCCATGAATGTCCCGGCCTTGATCAGAACTTTACGACCACCAGGCTTGATAACATCCTTGGCAATAGTTCGACCCAACACTCGCTCACTCAAAGGCTCAACAACATCACCACCTTCGATGATTGGCTTCATCACCAAACCATTTCCAGTCCCGCAGTCGTCTTCGACCACAACCAGATCCTGAGACACGTCAACTAAACGACGCGTCAGATAACCCGAGTTAGCTGTTTTCAACGCCGTATCCGCTAAGCCCTTACGTGCGCCGTGGGTGGAGATAAAGTATTCCATTACGTTCAAACCTTCGCGAAAGTTTGCCGTAATCGGTGTCTCGATAATGGAACCATCTGGTTTCGCCATCAAACCACGCATACCCGCAAGCTGACGAATCTGCGCTGCAGAACCCCGCGCACCGGAATCTGCCATCATATAGATGGAATTAAAGGAGTCTTGTTTAACCATATTGCCATCAGCATCTTCGACTTCTTCATACCCCAGCTTATCCATCATTGCCTTCGCGATGGTATCGTTGGCGGTAGTCCAAATATCGACAACCTTGTTATAGCGCTCGCCAGAGGTCACTAGACCCGAAGCATATTGGGACTCAATCTCTAAAACCTGGGCTTCGGCATTCTCGAGAATGCCGGCCTTCTCTTCGGGTATCACCATATCTTTAGAGGCAAATGAAACGCCAGAACGGGTTGCGAAGCGATAGCCCGTGTACATCAGGCGATCGGCAAAAACCACTGTTTCTTTGATACCAACACGCCGATAACAGGTATTAATCAAATTCGAGATTGCCTTTTTGTTCATCTCTTGATCAACCAGAGAGAACGCCAAACCTTCAGGCAGGATCTCGGACAGAATGGCTCGGCCAACTGTAGTCTCTTTAATGCTGGTGGTCTTCTCCCAATTACCTTCCCGATCGACCACATTCTCGGTAATTCGTACTTTTACTTTGGCATGCAGCACAGCAACCCTATTTTCATAGGCGCGATTGGCTTCAGCAACGTCAGCAAAAATCATACCCTCGCCTTGGGCGTTTATCTTGACGCGAGTCATATAATAGAGGCCCAAAACCACGTCCTGGGAAGGAACAATGATCGGCTCACCATTGGCTGGTGACAACACATTATTGGTTGACAACATTAATGCACGTGTTTCCAGCTGCGCTTCTACAGAAAGCGGTACGTGAACGGCCATTTGATCGCCATCAAAATCCGCGTTGAACGCCGCACAAACCAGTGGGTGCAAGCGAATTGCCTTACCTTCAACCAGCACAGGCTCGAATGCCTGGATACCCAAACGGTGCAATGTAGGTGCGCGGTTAAGCATCACAGGATGCTCACGGATCACTTCCTCAAGAATATCCCAAACTTGTGGGATTTCTTGCTCAACCAATTTTTTCGCAGACTTGATAGTCGTTGCCAAACCAAGACGACTCAATTTACCGAAAACAAAAGGCTTGAACAGCTCCAACGCCATTTTCTTGGGTAGGCCACATTGATGTAATTTCAGCGTTGGTCCAACTACGATGACTGACCGACCCGAGTAATCAACACGCTTACCCAATAGATTTTGACGGAATCGTCCCTGCTTTCCTTTGATCATGTCAGAAAGCGATTTCAGCGGGCGCTTGTTGGTGCCTGTGATGGCACGACCACGACGACCGTTATCCAGCAACGCATCGACTGACTCTTGCAACATCCGTTTTTCGTTACGCACGATGATGTCGGGCGCATTCAGCTCAAGCAAACGCTTAAGACGGTTGTTGCGGTTAATCACTCGGCGATATAAATCGTTCAGATCAGACGTTGCGAAACGACCACCGTCCAACGGCACCAGCGGACGAATATCAGGAGGAAGAATCGGCAGTACCGACATAATCATCCATTCAGGCTTATTGCCGGATTCGAGGAACGATTCAACCAGCTTCAAGCGCTTGGATATTCTCTTGAGCTTGGTCTCGGATTTCGTCTCGTTCATGTCGACACGCAAATTTTCGGATTCAGAACGAAGATCCAGAGTCTTCAGCATTTCAAGAATCGCCTCGGCACCCATTTTGGCTTCAAACTCATCGCCGTGCTCTTCCAATGCTTCCAGGTAGCCTTCATCTGATAGCAATTGCCCGCGCTCAAGCGTAGTCAAACCAGGATCAGTCACCAGGAACGCTTCAAAATACAACACGCTCTCAATTTCCTTGAGCGCCATATCCAGCAACAGGCCAATCCGTGATGGTAAAGACTTCAGGAACCAGATGTGAGCAACCGGACTGGCCAGCTCAATATGTCCCATGCGCTCGCGACGCACTTTCGTCTGCGTAACTTCAACACCGCATTTTTCGCAAACAACTCCGCGATGCTTGAGGCGTTTATATTTACCGCAAAGACATTCGTAATCTTTAACCGGACCAAAAATTTTTGCACAAAACAGACCATCGCGCTCTGGTTTGAAGGTTCGATAGTTGATCGTTTCCGGCTTTTTCACTTCGCCGTAAGACCAGGACCGGATTACTTCCGGGGCAGTCAGACCGATTTTGATCGCATCAAAATGCTCTTGATCGCTCTTCTGCTTAAATAGGTTGAGTAAGTCTTTCATATTAGCTACCTGTTAAAAGCTCCGGATTAGTCTCGCACGAGTTCGATATTCAACCCGAGCGCGCGAATTTCTTTCATTAATACGTGGAATGACTCAGGGATACTGGCTTCCATACGATGATCACCATCGACGATATTCTTATACATCTTGTTTCTACCCTGAACATCATCTGACTTGACGGTGAGCATTTCCTGCAAGGTGTAAGCCGCGCCATAAGCTTCCAACGCCCAAACTTCCATCTCTCCGAACCGCTGACCACCAAACTGGGCTTTACCACCTAATGGTTGCTGCGTAACCAAGCTGTATGGACCCGTTGATCGGGCGTGCATCTTGTCATCAACCAAGTGATTCAACTTGAGGATATGCATATAGCCGACGGTAATTTCACGCTCAAATTGATCGCCGGTGCGGCCATCATATAGCGTGGTTTGTCCTGATTCTGGTAAATCAGCAAGGCGCAACATTTCTCGAATCTCACTTTCATCAGCACCATCAAACGCAGGCGTTGCCATCGGCACGCCCTTGCGAAGATTACCTGCCATCTCGATTAGCTCGTCATTACTGAGGCTATCAATTTCCTGTTTGGCGCCATTGCAACCATAGATTTCGGACACAAATTTCCTCAGCTCCTCCACCTTGGTATGCGCATCCAGCATCTTGCCGATTTTTAGGCCAAGACCTTTTGCGGCCCAACCCAAATGCGTTTCAAGCACCTGTCCGACGTTCATCCGTGAGGGTACACCCAATGGGTTTAGCACCACATCGACTGGTGTACCGTCTTCCTGATGGGGCATATCTTCAACCGGTGCAATCATTGAGATAACACCTTTGTTTCCGTGTCGGCCGGCTATTTTGTCACCAGGCTGCATGCGGCGCTTTACAGCTAGATGTACCTTGATCATCTTCAACACACCTGGTGCGAGATCATCACCAGACTCCAGCTTCTTGCGCGCCAGATCAAGACGGGTTTCAAACTCCTCTTCCTGCGACTTAATCAAATCAGCGTATTTTTCGAGCTGTACGTTAATCTCTTCATCACGCATGCGAACTTCAAACCACTCGGCATGCTTGAGATCTTCGAGATATTCAGGAGTCACCTTGCTACCGGATTTAAGACTGCCCGGACCGCCTTCAGCCACCTGACCAACGATCAAATTACTGACCCGTGCATATACGTCACTAGAGTAGATTCTCAGCTCATCACGTAAGTCGTTACGAATACGCTCAAGCTCGGCTTCTTCAATTTGCAGCGCACGATTGTCTTTCTTGACGCCATCGCGCGTGTACACACGAACATCCAGTACTGTTCCAACCATTCCGGTTGGAACACGCAGCGAGGTGTCCTTTACGTCTGAAGCCTTTTCACCAAAGATAGCTCTCAGCAGCTTCTCTTCTGGTGTTAGCTGGGTTTCGCCTTTAGGCGTAACCTTACCCACCAGAATATCGCCGGGTTTTACTTCAGCACCGATGTAAACCACACCAGCCTCATCCAGTTTTGCCAGCAAGTTCTCACTGACATTTGGAATATCCGCCGTGACCTCCTCGGATCCAAGCTTGGTATCGCGAGCAACACAGGTCATCTCTTCAATATGAATGGTGGTGAAACGATCTTCCTGCACCACACGCTCTGAAATAATGACCGAATCTTCAAAGTTGTAACCATTCCAAGGCATGAATGCGACTTGCATATTCTGCCCCAGCGCCAACTCACCCAAATCAGTGGAAGAACCGTCAGCCAGTACGTCACCACGAGCGATCACATCACCCTTTTTAACCAATGGACGCTGATTGATGCAGGTGTTCTGGTTTGATCTTGAATACTTTCTCAGTGAGTAGATATCAACACCGCGCTCACCTGACTCAGCCTCATCATCGTTAGCACGAACAATGATCCGCGATGAATCGACCGAATCAACTCTTCCGCCGCGCTTTGATACAACAGCAGAACCGGAATCTTCAGCAACTGTTCTTTCCATTCCAGTACCAACAATCGGCGCATCTGCACGCAGACATGGCACCGCTTGGCGTTGCATATTGGAACCCATGAGTGCGCGGTTAGCGTCATCATGCTCAAGAAAAGGTACTAAAGAAGCGGCAATTGAAACAATTTGACGTGGCGAAACATCAACATAATCAACCTTGTCTACAGTGGCCATCGTAAATTCGTTGCGATAGCGAACAGATACAAACTCATCAGTGATAACACCTTTGTCATCACTATTGATGTTTGCCTGAGCAATATACTTAGAACTCTCTTCTATCGCGGACAAATATTCAATCTCGCCAGTAATCTTGCCATTTTCTACCTTCTGATACGGCGTTTCGAGGAATCCGTAATCATTGGTTCTGGCAAAAGTCGCTAACGAGTTAATCAAACCGATGTTTGGTCCCTCAGGTGTCTCGATTGGGCACACTCGACCATAGTGGGTTGGGTGCACGTCGCGAACTTCAAAGCCTGCTCGTTCTCGCGTCAAACCACCCGGACCCAACGCAGAAATTCGACGCTTATGTGTAACCTCTGACAAAGGATTATTTTGATCCATGAACTGTGATAGTTGGCTTGAACCAAAAAATTCCTTAACTGCGGCGCCAACAGGTTTGGAGTTAATCAAGTCCTGAGGCACTAAACCTTCACTTTCAGCGACAGATAGTCTTTCCTTAACTGCACGCTCAACCCGAACCAAACCGACACGGAACTGGTTCTCGGCCATTTCACCAACGCTACGAATGCGTCGATTGCCGAGGTGATCGATATCGTCCACATCACCATCGCCGTTACGGATTTCCATAAGCGTCTTAACCACGGAAATAATATCTTCCTGGTCCAACGTACCCTCATCAATCGTCTTATCTCGACCGACACGAAGATTAAATTTCATCCGTCCGACCTTTGACAAGTCATAACGATCAGGGTTAAAGAACAAGTTGCCAAACAGATTCTCGGCAGAATCTTTTGTAGGTGGCTCACCAGGACGCATCATGCGATAAATTTCGACCTGCGCTTCCAATTTGGTGGAAGTTGAATCAATCATCAGTGTCTTTGAAATATAGGCACCGCGATCAACTTCATTCACATCCAGTATACGGAAAGACTTTACATCTTTTTCACGTAGCTCCTGCAACCGCTCAGGCAACAACTCATCGTTTGCCTTGGCAATCAGCTCGCCGGTCTCTTTGTCAACGACATTGTGCGCCAGCACCAGCGTTGAAACATATTCTTCATTAACCTCTAGCGCTGTAACCTTGGCTTTTTCAAGATCTTTAACGTGCTTGATGGTAATACGCTTACCCAGCTCGACGATCGTCTTGCCTTTAATTTTGACGTCGTAGGCCGCCTGATCACCTTTCAGCGCCTGAGGGTTGATCTCGATCTCATAAAGATCATCGTCTTTAATCGTGACTTCACGGAAATCAAAAAACATTTCCAGAATCTGCTCATCGTCATAACCCAATGCGTGCAACAAAATAGTTGCAGGCAATTTACGACGCCTGTCGATACGTACAAAGACGCAGTCTTTAGGATCAAATTCAAGATCTAACCAAGAACCACGATAAGGAATAACGCGCGCATTAAACAGCAACTTGCCTGAAGAATGGGATTTACCTTTATCGTGATCAAAAAACACACCAGGAGAACGATGCAGCTGAGAAACAATGACTCGTTCGGTGCCATTAATGACGAATGTCCCAGTATCGGTCATTAAGGGCATTTCACCCATATAAACTTCTTGCTCTCTTATTTCTTTGACGACCTTCTTAGTTCCGGGCGCTTCTTTGTCGTATATTACTAGCTTGAGAGTTACGCGTAACGGCGCAGCATAGGTTGCACCACGCATTTGGCATTCGTAAACATCGAACACCGGCTCGCCCAGGCGATAAGTTACATATTGCAGCTCAACGTAACCGGTGTAGCTAACAATTGGGAAAACGGAATTGAATGCACCATGCAGGCCACGATTAACGCGATCCTTTAGCGGCACATCTGTTTGCAAATATTTGCGATAGGAATCAAGTTGCATTGACAGGAGAAAAGGCACCTCAAGCGCAGAACCACGCTTGCTGAAGTCTTTACGAATACGTTTTTTCTCAGTAAAACTATAAGCCATTAACACAACCTCTTAATCGGCAGCCCAACGAGCAGCCAGATCTTCTCTACCAACTCACACAAACAGCAAAAGGCCGGCGTCTTTTCGACACCAGCCTTTGCTACAAACTACTACTATCGCAGCTCAAGAACAGCGTTACTTGAGCTCGACTGTAGCACCAGCTTCTTCAAGCTGCTTTTTCAGATCTTCTGCATCGCCCTTGGAAGCGGCTTCTTTAATGGTAGAAGGAACGCCTTCAACCATATCTTTCGCTTCTTTCAGACCAAGACCGGTTGCAGCACGAACGACCTTGATAACACCAATCTTCTTTTCACCGAAGCTTGTCATTACAACATCAAATTCGTCCTTCTCAGCAGCGGCTTCTTCACCACCACCAGCGCCACCAGCAGGTGCCGCTGCAACTGCTGCCGCAGCTGACACACCAAACTTCTCTTCCATATCAGAGATCAGATCAACGACCTCCATAACACTCATATTTGCAATTGCATCAAGAATATCTTCTTTGGCTACAGCCATGATACTTCTCCAAAAAAATAATTAAATTAACGAATCAAATAAAACTTATGCCGACTCTTTCTGGTCGCGGACAGCGGCTACTGTACGTACTAGCTTGCCAGGTACTTCGTTCATCGTACGAGTCAACTTCTCTACCGGTGCCTTCATCAGGGCCATGAGCATGCTCAAAGCTTGATCGTAGGTCGGCAGGTCTGCCAAACGTTTAATGTCGGAAGGATCAACTAACTCACCACCAATCGCGATCAGCTTGGGAACAAGCAGGTCATGATCTTCAGCAAATTCTTTGATTACCCGCGCCGCGCCACCAGGATCTTCCTGAGAGAATGCCAGCATTAATGGGCCGGTTAGACCGTCCCGCATGCATTCAAACTCAGTCCCTTCCAAGGCACGACGAGCCAGCGAATTTTTAACCACCCGCAAATAAACACCACCTTCACGCGCTTTTGCACGCAACTCAGTGAGGTCATCTACAGACATTCCGCGATACTCAGACGCGATAGCGGAATGGGCTTGCGCCGCAACCGCAGCGACCTCGGAGACAACTTGTTTTTTGCCCTCAAGATTTAATGCCACGATAAGCTCTCCAGTTGTAACAGCTTTCACCGTTACGTTTAATAAAAGCAATTGAACAAAATGCTCAACCACCACTTGCGGCGTCACCAGGTCGGAATAGATCCGGGTTTCACCATCTGCGCAGGCTGGGAACCACCCCATTAAGCACTAACTCTAAACAACAAGCCGCACACCTACGGTCTACGATGACTACCTCTCATAACAAAGAGACAGATCAAAGTCGTTCTACCTAGCGAGCTAGATAGCTTCCACAGAGGCTTTTTCTACTGCAACAGCAGGCCCCATTGTGGATGATAAACTTAATTTCTTAATGTAAATGCCTTTGGCCGATGCTGGCTTGGCTTTCACCAAATCAGCCATCAATGCTTCCAGATTTTCTGCCAGCTTACTCGCCTCAAAGCTAACGTTACCTATAGAGCAATGAACGATACCGCCCTTATCAGCTCTGTAACGAACCTGACCAGACTTGGCATTTTTCACAGCGCCAGCAACATCTGCTGCAACCGTGCCGACTTTAGGGTTAGGCATCAAACCTCGGGGACCAAGAATCTGACCCAGCTGACCCACTACACGCATGGCATCAGGTGAGGCAATTACAACGTCAAAGTCCATATTGCCTTTCTTGATTTCCTCAGCAAGATCTTCCATACCGACGATATCTGCTCCAGCATCTTTCGCTTTATCTACATTTTCCCCTTGGGTGAATACGGCAACACGAACATCTTTACCGGTACCGTTTGGCAGCACGGTGGAGCCACGGACAACCTGATCAGATTTACGTGGATCAATACCTAAATTCACACACACATCAACAGATTCAGTAAACTTGGTACCTGCGACTTCAGTCACCAATGCCGCCGCATCTATCGCCGGATATAATTTACCTTCTTCAATTTTCTCGCGTGCTGCGCGCATACGCTTAGTCATCTTGGCCATTACACAACACCCTCAGTTTCGATCCCCATGCTACGAGCACTACCCGCAATCGTCCGAACCGCAGCGTCCATATCAGCCGCAGTCAAATCCGGTTCTTTTGTCTTGGCTATCTCTTCAAGCTGCTCACGCGTCACCTTGCCGACTTTATCGGTATGCGGTGTGCCGCTGCCGCTCTTGATACCCGCCGCTTTCTTCAGCAAGATCGAAGCCGGAGGTGTCTTTGTAATAAAAGTAAAGCTGCGATCACTGAAAACAGAGATTACAACGGGAACCGGCATGCCCTTTTCGAGCTTATCTGTCTTGGCGTTAAACGCCTTACAGAATTCCATAATGTTCACGCCGTGCTGACCCAACGCAGGGCCAACAGGTGGACTCGGATTTGCCGCGCCTGCAGGAACCTGCAGCTTGATATACGTTTCTAACTTCTTAGCCATGATTACTCCAAAACAATGGGTCCAAACGCATCACTCAGAAAGACCGAGCCATGCTCCCCGACATACAATATGTCGATCCAGAACTGACAACCGTCAGCTCTGGCATAAATAAATTCAAATACTAGTCAGATTTCTCAACCTGATGAAATTCCAACTCAACCGGTGTGGAACGCCCAAATATTTGCACTGCTACCAACACCCGACTTCTGTCATAGTTAACTTCTTCGATAACACCATTAAAATCATTAAATGGCCCATCGGTAACCCGCACAACCTGACCAACATCGAACAACACCTTAGGCTGTGGTTTATCCACACCCTCCTGAACACGATTGAGGATAAGATCAGCTTCTTTTTGTGTAATTGGTGCAGGCTTGTCTTTAGTGCCACCAATAAAACCAAGCACTTGCGGTACATCTTTCACCAAGTGCCAAGTGTCTTCATTCATTTCCATCTGTACTAATACGTAACCAGGAAAGAATTTACGCTCACTACGACGCTTCTTACCTTCACGCATCTCAACAACTTCTTCAGTCGGAACCAAAATATCGCCAAATGAATCTGTCATACCGAAACGCTCAATACGTTCGGTCATCGAACGCTGAACCTTTGCCTCGTAGCCAGAATAGGCGTGAACCACATACCAATGCATAGCCACGCTAACCTCCACCCAACAACAGCTTCACAGCCCAGCCGAGCAATTTATCAATAAAGAACAAGAAAATCCCAACTATCAACACCAGCACCATGACAATTAAAGTCGTCTGAAAGGCTTCCTGACGCGTTGGCCAAACCATTTTCCGAACTTCGGTACGCGCATTCTTCATAAAACCTAACAATGTGCGACCACGACTCGAAGTCGCAGCAATAACTAGTGCAACAGACGCTGCAGCCAGTAAACCGAGGACTCGGTACAAGTTTGATTGATCTGAATAGTAGTAAAACCCAACAACACCGAGCGCTAGTATAATCAGCGCCAGAAGGAGTTTAACTGTATCCATACCAGATGAACTGGTATCTGCGTTACTGCTAGCCATTAAGTGGTTAACCTTGGTTACCTTATGCAAATGGCAGGCCAGGAGGGACTCGAACCCCCAACCTGCGGTTTTGGAGACCGCTGCTCTACCAATTGAGCCACTGGCCTAAATGCACGCTTTATTACGTTGTCGATGAACACATAGATCATCATCGTCAAACGGAATACTGTAAAGAAAACAAAGCAGCGACAGAAATTATCTGTCGCTGCTCGATGAAGCGGGGCAGGATATCACTCAATAACCTTAGAGACAACACCCGCACCTACGGTACGACCACCTTCGCGGAT
>CAZNYF010000066.1:0-15363 GCA_964577195.1 uncultured Thiotrichales bacterium
CAAGGTTTGCGAATATATCGGCATGATCAAATTCAAGGTTATTAATGATCAGTGTTTCCGGATGGTAATGGACAAACTTAGAACGCTTATCAAAAAATGCCGTGTCATATTCATCCGCTTCAATCACAAACCAGGGAGATTTGCCGAGTCGGGCGGAGACAGCAAAATTCTCTGGCACCCCACCGATGAGAAATCCGGGCTGCAAACCTGCATATTCCAAAACCCACGCCAGCATACTCGCCGTGGTGGTTTTACCATGCGTACCGGAAACCGCCAGCACTCGACGGTTCTTGAGTACATTTTTGTACAGCCATTGCGGTGCGGAGGTGTAGCTGATTCGATCATTCAGCATTTGCTCAACAATCGGCATACCGCGCGACATAATATTGCCAACCACCAACTGATCAAAATCAGTATCCAGCTGAGTCAGCTCAAAACCATCCTCAAAAACGATTCCAGCCTGAGCCAGCTGATCACTCATCGGTGGATACACTGCACGATCAGAACCGCTAACGGTATGTCCAGCAGCCTGAGCAATCTGAGCCATTCCACCCATAAAGGTGCCAGCAATACCGAGGATATGAAGATGCATGAAAATCAGCAATTAAAAATAAAGATAGTACCAGACGCACGGATGAATTCCGTTACGCCTTAAGCGCTAAGGTAAAAGTTTGGGACTCATGGATGGAGGAAATACTGGGAGCGTCGGGAACAGCGAGCTGTTTTAAACAATCTGAGAGGCCGTTAATCAATAAGCCGTTACGCTCTTAGCGGCGCGGTTCCTGAATCGGAATTTCGGCATTAGAGGATTTAGGACTATCAGCAGCGGGTACAAAATAGTTGAACAAACCGAACAACAACATTGATACTAAAACGGCAAATATGGGTTCATGGGTTCTATGATTCATGATCTCAAATTCCTGGATTTCTTGTACTAGGCTCTAAAAATTCCATGCATCCTACCGATCCGTGGCAGAGACGCATGAACGTCTCAGTTCTTCCCTGTAGCTCCCATTCAATGAATGAAAGTAAGACTTTATCCTTTGACTACAAATGAATCCTAGTGATTCGGCTAACCCTCCGCTATCGGGGGATCCCTGAATTAATCCTGATAATCTGTGGCTGGTTGTAAGCAGCAATCCAAGATAGACTCCCATTCAATAGTCATCAGGAGCCCCCATGAGCATTCGTTGTGCCGTTATCGGCGTCGGTTATCTAGGTAAATTTCATGCACAAAAGTACGCGGCTCTGGAGCATGCCGAACTGGTTGCGGTCGTTGACTCTGATGAAAAAGCCGCAGCGCAAATTGCCTCGGAGCTAAACTGTAAAGCCGTCACTGACTATCACGAAATTCTCGATCAAATTGACGCCTGTAGCATTGTTGCGCCGACGACTTTGCATCACCAGATTGCTTCTGACTGTTTGAGTCACGGTATTCATGTGCTGGTCGAAAAACCGATCACCACGACTGTTGCCGAGGCCGATGAGTTGGTCCATCTCGCAAAAGCCAACAACTGCGTATTGCAGGTGGGTCATCTGGAACGCTTCAATGCCGCTGTTCTGTTACTGGGAAAACGTATTTACGACGAGCCGCTGTTTATTGAATCGCATCGACTCGCGCCTTTTAAACCCCGTGCCACCGATGTCGATGTGGTGCTGGATTTAATGATCCATGATATCGATATTATTCTCGATTTTGTCAAATCGGAGATTGTCGATATTCACGCTAGTGGAGCATCCGTCTTGTCCGATTCCATCGACATTGCCAACGCCCGACTGGAATTTGCCAACGGCTGCGTCGCCAATGTGACTGCCAGCCGCGTTAGTCAAAAATCAGAACGAAAAATGCGCTTGTTCCAGAAAAATGCCTACATCGGTATCGACTTCCAGGAAAAAACGGCTGACGTTTACAACAAGGGCGACGGAGAAATGTTTCCTGGCGTACCCAATATCGAGCAGGAACATCTACAAGGTGGCGAAAGCGATGCTCTCATGGATGAGATCATAGACTTCCTCCATGCAATCAAAACTGGCAATCCACCCGCTGTCACTGGCGAAGACGGTCGTCGCGCACTGAAAACGGCGATGCAAATCACCGAGCTGCTCACACAGCCACATTTACTGGGAAAATAAAGTGTCAGCAAGCGGGGCAACCAGCGCACCACAGGAGATTCACCGCTCGTCGCTCCCAGCATTTTCTCCATCCCTGGAAGTCCTCATCGCAGCCGGTGAAACCTCTGGAGATATGCATGCCGCACATTTAGTCAGAGCATTAAAAACGCTCATTCCAACACTTAAGGTCACCGCGATGGGCGGCAGCCATTTACGCGATGCCGGTGCCGACGTCGTTATCGACAACCGAGAACTGGCAGTCGTCGGTCTGGTCGAAGTACTGCGTCACTACCCGGTTATCAAGCGCGCACTCGATGCACTAAAGCTGCGCCTAAAAACCCATCCACCCGATTTATTAATTCTTGTTGATTACGTTGAATTTAATTTAAAACTTGCCGCACATGCAAAACAACTCGGCATTAAAGTACTCTTTTATATCAGCCCGCAAGTCTGGGCTTGGCGACAAGGACGGGTTAAAAAAATCGGCGAGCGCATTGACATGATGGCCGTGATATTTCCCTTCGAAGTAGAATTTTACGAACGCTACAACGTACCCGTTCGCTACGTTGGAAACCCATTGGTTGGCAAAGTTAAAGCCAGTAAAAGTCGTGAAGAAAATATTCAGCAATTTAAACTCAATGACGAAAACCCCATTATTGGCATCCAGCCCGGCAGCCGAAAAAGTGAAATCTCCAGGCTCTTACCTGTCTTTCAGGAAACCACGCTGGAAATCAAAAAATCACTACCCAACGCGCAATTCATACTCCCCGTCGCCAGCGGTATAGACAAAGAATATATCCGGGCACAATTACCCGGCAACACTGATATCCGGCTCATCGACAACCAAAGCCCCTACGATGTTATGCAAGTCTGCGATGCGATCTTAACCGCTTGTGGCACTGCCACACTGGAAACAGGGTTGATGGGCATACCCATGGCTGTCGCCTATAAAGTATCCAGATTGAGCTACCCCATTCTAAACCGCTTAATTAAAATCCCACATGTCGCATTGGTGAATATTGTTGCTGAAAAAGAAGTTGTCAAAGAATTTATACAGCACGATGCCAAACCCACTGCATTAGCAAAAGAGATCGTTTCTTTGATAGAAGATAAAGACTACAGAGAGCAGATAATTTCAGGATTAAAAACAGTACAACACAAATTAGGAACCGAAGAAGGATCAACGCTAGTGGCTCAATTAGCGTTCGAAATGCTGGGATCTATTAACACCAATAGAATTACTTAACGGTAAAATCATTAACCTCCTAAAACTATTAGGACGCCAACCCTACTCAGCATCACCAATCAATTCTCGGAATTATGGGAAACGCTTGAGACATTTGAACAGGTTTTATTGGTCGCAGCTATTGTGCTGCTCATTTTCTCTCGAAAAATTATAAATTTACTCAGCCATCAGGATCTATCGTATGGCTACAGATCGGGATTCAGAAAGCTCACTCAATCAGCCACACACTGTGCGTTACTTTTTTATGTATTTCTGCTTATCAGGAATCACTCCTCGAACCCCACCTCTGGGATTATCCATATCACCCTTAAAACGCGGAATCATATGGATGTGAACGTGAGGTACTGACTGCCCGGCAGACTTACCCACATTGACGCCCATATTGTAACCATCCGGGCTAAATTCCTTATCTATGATGACCTTCATTTCATCGGCCACAGCCCAGATTGCTGCGCGCTCTTCGGTGCTGACATCAAAATACTCGGCCACATGCCGGTACGGGACAATCAAGCAGTGACCGGGGCTGACCGGGGAAGTGTCATAAAGCGCGTATGCCAAATCATTGCCGACGACAAGATCGTAGGTTTTGGTACAAAACGGGCAGCTTGAGTCGTTGGCCATAGAGTATTCCCTGTATTAGTTTCGTGAATCATCAGCTTTTATAAACAGTGCTCGATTCAGTTTTATTCGTGTTTTATAGTTTGGCGGGGATGATACTGTAACGCTTTCCATGTTGTCTATTCCTCTATTCTCCCAAGCCCTCGTCCAGCCTGCTAATGCGGCGTTTCGCTGCCCTACAGGATTATAGGGAATCTCTTAATTCAGAATGAGCATCTTGAGTTCAGTATTTTCAATAGCTGCGTTACTAAGCAACTGCAATAGTCCCGCTATTACAGTCACTTAGCGCCTTGCTCTTAAAAATCCTGATTCTCAATCTTTCTCACCCTGAATTAAGAGATACCCTATAATCTCTGCTTTATCGATGGAGAAAACATTTTGGCTTCTAATCAAGGTCGGGCTTACTTTGCACTCTCTGGTTATCATTTTAATCCTGATGACATCACCCGCATACTCGGCATAGAACCCACCTCGGTTAATGGCGATGGTGCACGCAGCACCATGGATAAACCCGGCATAAGCTCATGGGAAATCTCCACCGAAACTTTTATTGATGATGTTGATGTTTATGAGATGACAAGAGAGATCACCAAACAATTGGAACCGGTTAAAGATAAAATCCTGCAAGTGATTGAAAGCCATAATTTATCACCGCGAATGGGGCTCGTATTGATATTGTCAGTAGATAAAGATGAAGTCAGTCCCGACGTTGGACTTGGCTCCAGAGCCATTAAATTGCTGGCCGAACTCGGCGCATTTGTGGATGTAGAATATAAACTTTCCGAACGAATTTAAATTTAAGCGGAGCTAGCTAAGTGAATAAAGGACTATTAATTATCGTCTCTGCACCTTCTGGCGCAGGCAAAACCAGCTTAATAGAAAAACTGCTGCCTGCTATGGATGATATCGAAGTGGCGATTTCTCACACCACCCGCAATCAACGCCCCGGCGAAATTTCTGGCGGCCATTATTATTTTGTCGATAAGCCAACCTTTCAAAACCACATCGACAACGGCGACTTTCTAGAATATGCAGAAGTCTTCGACAATTATTACGGCACCTCCAAAAACACAGTGGATGCACTCCTCGCCAAAGGCAAAAATGTCATCCTGGAAATCGACTGGCAAGGCGCCAGAACCATTAGAAAATCTGCCCCCGATGCCATTAGCATATTCATACTCCCCCCTTCAGAAGCAGCCTTGGAACAACGCTTAAAAGATAGAGCACAGGACAGTGAAGCTGTTATTGCCAAACGGCTAGAGGCCGCACGTAGCGACATGAGTCACTATGATGAATATCAATACACCGTTATCAATGATGATTTTGAAATTGCGCTGCAAGACTTAAAATCAATCATACGTGCAGAAAATTTAAAGCCAACCCAGCAGAAGACAGAACTGAAAAAAGTATTCGGCAGTTAATCTGCCAGATTAAACCTAGAAAATCAGTTGGGCGCGAAACAGATGCGTAAGACATTGGTGTATCAGGTAAATCAGAAAAACTCGTAGTTTTTGCCATGGATGGCATATATGCAGGGAATGCAGGAGCAATTCCCTGTCACCTTGCTGGTTTTGTGCAGGGATGCACTTATTTTGCGGGTGCAGGAGCACAGGAGCATGATGAGAAATTTTTCTGATTTGCTTGGTGCATCTCGCTCTTTTGCATCCTGCAATCGCTGCATTAGTGCATCCTTGCACGTCATGGATTGCGTAGCCTTTCGTGATCCAACTGATTTTTCTAGGTTAAAACCAAAGCGCGAAATTCAATGTATGATTTCCGTTCCTCCAAGCTAACAAAAAAGTTACCCGCGATGAGAATAACCACTTCGTTTTTACTAATAGCCGCCATCGGCTGGTCAATACCTGCTTTTACCGAAGAAACACAGAGCAAAAAAGTACTGATCACTAAAGGCCTGTTCGATGTTGAAGTCATGCACAAAGGCAAGCAAGTAAAGATCCTGCGCAATCAGAATCACGACAATAAGATTCACACACTTTTTCAGCGTACGGGGCAAGGCAAGATTCAACCAATGCATCCCTTTGCCCCTCATGCGGTGGAAACAATTGGAGAGCTGGAATTATTAGACTACCTCAAGCAACAGGGTAGCGATGAGAATATTCTAGTCATTGATTCACGCACCGCTAGCTGGGTAAAACGTGGCACCATTCCAGGCTCTATTAATATTCCTTTTACCGCCTTCAAGGATGAAAGCAATGCTATCGAAATTATGGAAGACCAATTTGGCGTCACTCCGGGAGCCGCATTAAAGTTTGGGGGTGCAAAAACGCTGGTAATGTATTGCAACGGAAACTGGTGCCCTCAATCCCCCATTGCCATTAAAAAGCTACTCGCGTTTGGTTATCCTGCTGCAAAAATAAAATACTTCCGTGGCGGCATGCAAAGCTGGCATGCTCTGGGGCTCACCGTAGTCGACCCTTAACCTCTGCTGTACCATTACAAAAACCAGACTATTATTTAAGGTGTCATCGCTAAAAAAGCGTTCTCGTCGGAGTGGCCATCAGTCAGCCGGTCTGCTGATGCGGATATTAGAGAACTTTCGTTTTACTTAAGATAGCTCTTCTTCAAATATTTAATTTCTCTGTCAATATCACTTGCTTTCAGACTATCTATTGCCAGTGTATAAACAAATTCAGGCGTGGGACTGATTAGATAAATATTATCGTTCTTTTTATCCGCAGGTATAAAATCCACATCAAACTGAGCCATAAAATTATCAATCGATGAGGCATTTGAACCCATGCTAATGGCTACAGTCGGATACTTTTTCTTCAATCCTCTTAGCTGGATATGATCTGCCACATCATCAATAACCAAAAGCGTTTGCGCCATTTCAACCTTATTTAAAACCATTAGCCGATGCTGACAATTTGACTCACAGGCAGATGAAGCAAAAACCATCGCTGTCCACTGCCCTTGAAAAAAAGCGGGACTGATCGACAACTGATCAATCTGAAAAAGTGCAGCATATTGAATTGTAACCGGTGGAAAAATTTCAGTTGCGCGAGCTTGATAAGGTACTTGTTGCTGGCAGCCAGCAGCCGCTAGTAAGACAATAATTAAACCAAGAATTTGTAATAGACGCATAAACTAATTCTCACAGGTTTTAGAAAATAATGGGATTCCCCAACTTGGGGGTATCTTCCGCCAATCCTTGAGCACTGAGATAATCTGTAGAAGTTTAGACCCATCAGTGGCTAGAGAGACGAATTTAATGCGCCTAATAGCGTCAGTGACTCGGCTCGCTTCACTGTACAGTGCTCGATACAGTCTGCGTGGCAGTTATCGCGAAACACCTCAATGATCAATTCAAAGTCATCGGCAACCTCTTGAGCAAGCACCGCGTCTTTGGTTAACTCTGCCAGTGCCAGTCGTGCAGAAGCCAAGTTAATTTTAGTTAGCACTGCCAGGTGAACGGGTATTTGTTGCTCAGTCCAAACTCTGAGCGCCTTTTCATAAGCTTTAATGGCTTCTTCCAGCCGCTGTGGATTTTCTTCTCGCTCGCCCTGACTTTGTAGTACAACGCCACGATTATTATGAGTCATTGCCCAGCCTATCGGCTGCTCTTCTAAATCATCTCGTTGTGCTGCTGCATTTTTATAGGCTACAACGGATTTTTGAAAAACACGATTGCCTTTCATCAACATTCCCTGAGCATGAAAAGCAACGCCAAGGCATTGCATGGTTGCCGCCCATGGGAGGGGGGTCTTTTCGCGTGTCCATACCAATGTTGCGTTGATAAAGGCATCCCCTGCTCTGGTCAGTAACTTTGTGCTGCCTTGTAGCTGGCCAAGAGCCTGCAACGCGGCGCCGAGATGATCTTGTGTTTGCGCCCATTCCGTTGGTGTCGATTCCTGAGTACGCTCTTCTAACGCAAACTCGAAAGCCTGGATTGATGCTTCTAGCAACGTAGCATCGCGCAGCTGCTGACCGAGCGCGGCCAGTACATTGCCGAGGGCATCCTGGATTTCGGCCCATTCGAGGGAATCCTGAGCTCGGAACTGATCGGTTAATTCACGCTCAAAAGCTTCACGCGCATTTTCAAGCATCGCTTGCGAGTATTTATGGTGACAAAGATTACCTTGCGCATTGCGCAATTTATTATCCAGTTCAACGGGCTCGTTGTCCGTTTGCGGTTCTTCAGGCACTTGCTCAGGAAATCGATTTCTAAAAACTGCTATCGACTGCTCCAGCGCGGCATTGTCTGGATAAAAAATATAGTTATGTGAGGCTTTCATGGATATCCGAATCTAAAACTAAGAAACTAATTAAGAATGTCGTTGAGATCCGGATCAGCGCCAACAGCACCACCAAGGTCGATTTCTTCATCTGTCGCTTCACGGATGGTCAAAACCTCCAATGCAAAAACAACATCTCTACCACAAAGCGGGTTATTTCCGTCTACCGTCAAGGTTTCTTCATCGAAGCGCGTGACGATAAAACTTTTGGGATCACCTTTTTCATTTTCCATGGTAATAGTCATACCGATTTCCCGATATTCTTCAGGCACGTTTTCGAGACTATCCGTAAACACCAGCGACTCATCTCTCTTACCATATAACTTTTCAGTATCAATGGGTATTTCTATGACATCACCCACCATTTTACCCACCAGCTCTTTAGTCACCTGTTCGGACATCACATCATTGACGCCATGAACGTAACCCAGCGGATAATCAATTGTGACGAGTACATCACCCGTTTTCACATCGATGACTTTGTAATTTAATTCAACAAATCTTTCGTTTTCTATTGTGTCAAACATACTAGAAGAACCTAAATAAACTGTTTGGGGATAAACTTGTATTTAACCTAGAAAAGTGTGGCACCAAATATTTTCACTTTTTTCTCTTCATAACCCAAAACCAATCTACCAAGCCATTCACCTTCTTTTTTGGTATTGGTCTGCTTATAAAGCACCGTCACATGTTCGCCACGGCGAATCATACCGAGGTAATCATATTTTTTAGAGAGGTTTTTTGTTAACTCGGCTCTGGCAAACTGTTTACCCATTTCTACCTCGTTTGCACCCAGCATCATTGCTGCTGAAAAGTTACGAGTAAAAGCACCGTAATTTTCTTCATTCGAGAACCTGACAAGGTCTTCCCACATAGGATGAGCAAGCTCTAAAATTTCTTCATCTGTTTTCTCAAGAATGTTCATATAACTTCTCCGCGATAAAACATTTTCATTTTATCAAAAAAATCCTTTCAGGATAAAAAAAGGACCAACACATAACATGTTGATCCTTTTTTAAAAGCAAAAATAGTTAGCCGGCTAAATAATTTTAGCCATAAATTCGCTTAATCCTCGTCATCACTTACCAGGTGATAGCAAGGTGCTTTTGACATAGTGTACTCACCAGTATCGCGATCACGATGAGAAACTGTCAGTACATGCCAGTTTTTATCATCCAGTTTCATCGCGTCACCACGGTAGTAGTAACCAGGCCAGCGAGTTTCCTTACGGAACAACGTGTGCTGAAACACGGCCTCAGAAGTAAGGAAACGATGCTTCAATTCCCATGCACGAAGTAATTCGTGGATGTCTTCTGCAGCAATCTTCTCCAGATCTTCTTCGAAAACTTTCATCTTCTTGAGTCCGATCATCAGCAACTTGTCGTTGGTCATGTAGTTAACACCAAAACCACCACAGTACTCGTCCATCATTTTCTGAAGACGATCAAGACCCTGACGCGGGTTGATGTAGTTAGGGTTAACAGAACCAGCAACGATCTCGTTACGGCCAACTGTGTAAACTTCCATCGGCTTGTAGATTTTTTCTTTCAGATCAGCAATTTGCTTGTCTGAAACTACGATGCCTTCGGCCTTGCCATCATCAATATATTGACAAGCAGCTTTAGCAGCTAGACGACCTTCTGTGAAAGAACCGGATGAAAACGCGTGTGGTGTACCACCAACAGCATCACCAGCACCAAACATGCCTTCAACGGTGGTCATACGGTTATAGCCCCAGAAGTATTCCTCAGGAGATACATCCTCAGGACCTGAGCACCATGCACCACAACCAGTTGCGTGTGAACCCATGACATAAGGCTCAGAGGTTGTTAATTCAGGGTTTTCGTATTTAGGATCAACGTCAGTTGCCGCCCAAAGTACCGCTTGGCCAACAGTCATACCCAAGAAGTTGTGCCAGCCAATTTCTTCAAGATGAGGATCCTGGAATGCTTCCATGGTCACCATGTGGATTGGGCCACGACCAGCATTCACTTCATTGATGAATGCATGGTTACGTAAACAGGTCGGAATTGGTTTGTGCGAGAAATGTTGATTCTCTGTATCCAAGTAGGCTTTACCAACCATTTTGGCTAATGCAGGGAACCACTTGGATTCATACTCTTCACCCATACCATTTTGCGTATAAGTTTTGAGATGCAGGAAGTATGCGCCAACAGGACCGTAACCATCTTTAAAACGAGCCAGTACGATACGATTTTCCATTTGCGTCATTTTTGCGCCAGCATCGATCATAAGACCGTATGCAGAACCCGAAGACCAAGGTGCATACCAAACGCGACCTGCACCTTCACCCACTGAACGTGGCTTAAAGATGTTTGACGCGCCGCCGGCACCAACAATCACAGTCTTTGCTTTAAAGACGTGGTAGTTACCCGTACGAACGTTAAAGCCAACAGCACCCGCAACGCGGTTTTCTTTGGCATCGTCCATTAACATGTGCGTTACGCAAATGCGGTTGAATACCTTGTCAGCAGATTTCTTCGCAGCTTCAGCAACGATAGGTTTGTATGACTCACCGTGAATCATAATCTGCCAGCGACCTTCGCGCAGATAAGAACCCGTCTTGGCATCACGCATAATGGGCAGGCCCCAGTCTTCAAACTGGTGAACAGCCGAATCAACATGACGAGCCATGTCAAAAGCCAGATCTTCACGAACCATACCCATTAAATCCATACGTGCATAACGTACGTGATCTTCAGGATTATTTTCGCCCCAACGTGTACCCATGTAACAGTTGATCGCATAAAGACCCTGAGCTACCGCACCAGAACGATCAATGTTCGCTTTTTCAGCAATGACAATTTTCTTGTCCTTGCCCCAATATCTCGCTTCAAACGCAGCACCTGTACCGCCGAGGCCAGCACCTGCAACCAAAACGTCGATATTGTCTTCAATAATAGTTTTGTAACTCATTAGTAGTACACCCCTGCTTTAAGAGTCAGGCCATTGGACTCGAGCGTGTGGAGACCACCTTCATCAAGACGAATGTATTTAGGTTCGTTAAACAACAGATGGCTATCTACCATTTCCTTGCTAGGTGCAGACTCATCAGCAAGTTTAGGAATCCCTGTACCCCAGGGCTTGGTGGTGATCGGCGCGAGCAGATCGAAGTCTTTCTTACCGTTGCGGAACCGGATGCGCCAGGCGATGGTGCCTTTATTCTCATCACGGACTACTCGTACTGAGTGGCCTAGTGGAGCAAAGTCAGCATAACCACGCACATCAATTGCGTTGTGAGGGCAGGCCTTTACACAGGAATAACATTCCCAGCACATGTTAGGTTCGATGTTATAAGCGCGTCGAAGTGTCTTATCAATATGCATGATGTCAGATGGGCAGATGTCAACGCACTGGCCACAACCATCACACCGAGTCATATATACAAAAGTAGGCATAATATTTCTCTCTAAATTAGTAGGTTAAATTAAGTGTTAGTAGTGGTTTGGTGATTCACGTTTGATACCAAGCCCCATTTCGGGTGGGTTAGTGCCCATGTACTCGGGAATATCCGGAAACTTTGTTTGAACTTCGGAAGACGTCAGATCAAAATCAGCTGGCAGATTCTCTCTTGAACCATCCGCTTTAGTCAAACGCTTCTGGAAAGCCGCTGCTGGCTTGAAAAACATGTGAGCAAACTTGGACCAAAGCACACCAGCAAAAAGGAAGGTCGCAGCGATGACGAAGAAGATGAAGAACAGATCAGATGCAACTGAAATACCAGAAGACTGAAGGAAAGACCAGATCAGCGCGAAAGTACAAGTTGCGAGTAAAGAAACGATAAATAAATCCGCCCTAACCAGCTTGTACCACTTAGCGCCTTCAGAATTCACATCAACTCGAATTGAGAACCAGAACCAGTAACCACCGATGCACAAAGATAATGCGCCTAGGTGCCAGAGGAGAGGCCAGATAGACGGAGTTGAATCACCCGCGCCGAGATAGCCAAAAATCATAATAGCTGTACTCGCAACAAAAGCGATGAAACCATACATGGTAAAAAGATGAGAGATTCTGCGTTTGGTGTTTGAGAACTCCGCAGATGTTAGTACTTCACTGGTCAGAACTTTCGCAGCAATCGAGGCTTTTTCACCACCGCTCACTGTACGAGTTGCTACAGCCTTGGCTTTCTCTGCATTCTCAAAAAAGTATTTAGCGCTTTTCTTATGAATCATGTCCAGCACAGTGCCGCCCACAACCAAAAGAAACATTAATATGACATATACCTGCATTGCGCCAGCCGGTATATACGCCGTCATCTCGACGAAGGGGTTAGTAGTAAGCATTATTTTCTGCACTCCTCAGCAATATTGAAATTGGAAACCGCGCGAGTTTGAACCATTCGCCCGACGATAGCTAGTCAACAAATTCTCTTAGCAGATAAGCTGGACTAATTAGAGAATAACGATATGCTACTAATAGCAATATAAACAATAGTTTACATTGTTTATCCAGACTAAAAATTACGCTTTACCCTGCTTAAGTGCGTGAATTAGCAATTAGCCGGTGCTCACTTGGTTATTGCAATCAGCCAGCAGGACAAATAGATACTGTAATATCCAATCCGCATGAAGCTCCCTATACATCAAGTTTTACCGGCACTTAAACAGCAATTGAGCACCACCACTGTGGTGATTCTCAAGGCTGATCCAGGTGCAGGAAAAAGCACGGCAGTGCCTCTGGAACTGCTTCAAGAAACCTGGCTTTCGGGCCAAAAAATTCTCTTGCTGGAACCTCGCCGGTTGGCGGCCAAATCTGTAGCTGCGCGGATGGCAAGCACACTGGGGGAATCGGTTGGTCAGCGTGTTGGTTATCGGATGCGGCTTGAACGGAAGGTGAGCGCGAAGACTAGGATTGAGGTCATCACCGAGGGGATGTTGACGAGACAATTGCAGCGCGACCCGGAGCTACAAGGAGTGGGCTGCGTCATCTTTGATGAGTTTCATGAAAGGAGTCTTCAAGGTGATCTAGGGCTGGCGCTGACCATCGATGTTCAGCAAGCCTTGCGTGAAGATTTACGCATCATTGTTATGTCGGCGACCCTGGAAAGTGATGCACTTTCAAAACTGCTCAATCACGCTCCGGTTGTGCAATGTCAGGGCCGCCAGTTCCCTGTTGAAACTTACTACCTACCTCGCCCGGAACCCTCCATATCTGCCAATCGCATTGCTCATATTACCCGGCAAGCGTTGCAACAGCACAGCGGCAACGTGTTGATATTCTTACCCGGCATTCGCGAAATCAAACAGCTCGAAACTCTGTTAGTAGATGAGCAATACGGTGACACGCTGATCACACCTTTATACGGTGGACTGGCGTTAAAACAGCAGCAACTTGCCATCCAATCGTCGCCTGACAATCGCCGAAAGATCGTGATCTCCACAGCAATCGCCGAGACATCTTTGACCATCGAGGGTATCTCCATCGTTATTGATGCCGGTTTAGAACGCAGCACAAAATTCAACCTCCGCACTGGCATGAGTCATCTCGTCACCGTTACCGCCTCTCAAGCCAGCGCTGAGCAACGTCGCGGACGCGCTGGTCGATTAGGCCCGGGTCACTGCTATCGACTCTGGTCTGAAACCGAACAGGCAGCGCGCCAACAGTTTAGCGAGCCGGAAATCGTCACAGCTGATCTAAGCCCATTGGTTTTAGAGCTGGCACAATGGGGTGTCAGTGACCCAGCCGCACTTCAGTGGCTCACACTGCCACCTGAAAAAACCTACAAGCAAGCCCAAAGATTGCTGCAATCACTCAATATTTTAGACACTAAAAATCAGCTCACAACACATGGAAAATTAATCTCGATGTCAGGATTTTTTCACCCGAGAATAGGCCATATGCTGGTCATGGCGAATCAGGCCGGAGCGGGTAAAACCGCTTGCGATATTGCTGCTTTTTTTAGTGAACGGACGCCTTTTACCGATGCGTCCTGTGAACTAGATTTCAGCGCTCGCCCACCCTTGCTCAACAACAAATCCCGTAACGGTATCCATCGCGGCATAATCAGCCGAGTAAAAAAACAAAGTCAGGCATACCAGCAACGCCTCACTCCACTAACGAGAGGCTCGACTCTGTCATTCGGTGCAATCTGCGCACACGCCTACCCCGACCGCATCGGTCAGTTAAAAGATAATAAAAATTTAACTTACAAACTCAGTGGCGGCAGCGCAGCTTCATTTAACAGCCCCAATCAGTTATCCAACAAAGAATATTTAGTCATTACCGAATTAGGAGGCCGAGAGCGTTCCGCCAGAATTTTTTCTGCTGTTGAGATCACGCTGGATGAAATAGAAAGCCTCTTTGCCGACCAACTTAACCACGAAACCCGCGTGACCTGGGATAAGCAACAAGCCGCCATCATTGCTGAAAAACTCACCACATTTAAAACCCTGGTTCTGCGTCAAGCGCCCATAAAACAAATAACCGATGCCACCCTGCTCCCACTGATGCTCACCGCCATACGCCAGCACGGCCTGAGCTGCTTCATGTGGGATAAAAAAAGCACACAATGGCTCAATCGCGTACGTTTCCTGAACAGCCATGAGAGAGAACAATCCACCCTGCCAGACTTTTCTGAAACGGCGTTACTCGAATCACTGGAAGACTGGCTCGCCCCCTGGATTCAGGGATTTAAGAAATTGAGCCAATTAAAATCTCTGGACATAAAAAACCTGTTAGTGAGCCGCCTGGACTGGACACAACAGCGATGGGTAGACGCACAAGCTCCCACCCATTTTAAAGTCCCCAGCGGCTCAAGTATTGCGCTAACCTACGAAGAGAATCAGCCCCCCGTGCTTGCCGTAAGAATTCAAGAAATGTTCTCCTGTACCACAACCCCGACTATTGCCAACGGCAAAGCACCCCTGCTCCTGCACTTACTATCCCC
The DNA here is from genome assembly GCA_964577195.1 of uncultured Thiotrichales bacterium. Lineage (GTDB taxonomy): Bacteria > Pseudomonadota > Gammaproteobacteria > UWMA-0217 > UWMA-0217 > HyVt-560. Next base: position 15,143 of record CAZNYF010000066.1, read on the forward strand.
CGCCAGGCGACCGGTTCAAGTCACCCAGGATTTAATCAGCTTCTGGAACAACAGCTATCTTGAGGTTAAAAAAGAACTGAAAGGCCGCTACCCCAAACACCACTGGCCGGATGACCCTCTAAATACAATGCCTCACGCTACGGTAAAACCGCGTAAATAAATAATTAAGGGCACCTCTATTTATTCAGAATAAGCATCTTGAGTTCAGTATTTTCAATAGC
>CAZNYF010000067.1:0-4401 GCA_964577195.1 uncultured Thiotrichales bacterium
TTCTTGAAAGTGATAAATATACATACCGCGTAATGTGGTCTGATGAAGATGAAGAATTTGTAGGCTTGTGTGCAGAATTCCCAAGCCTAAGCTGGCTTGCATCTACCTCTGAAAAAGCATTAAAAGGTATTCGTTCTGTTGTTAAAGATTGTGTTGCAGACATGAGTAAAAGCAAAGAAGATTTGCCATTACCTTTATCATCACGCAAATATAGCGGTAAATTCATGGTTCGCGTACCACCAGAAGTTCATCGCCATCTTGCCATGGAGGCCGCTGAGTCTGGTGTAAGCTTAAACCGCATAGCTAGTGCAAAACTTGCGCATTAAACAAGTATCAAGTCATTGCATCTGACTCACTTAAGTCTGGCTTCTTTGGAATCATCAAATTATGGTATAGTTTTGTGGTTTTAAATATCCTCCTGCCAGCTTTCCAGTGGGTCAGCTGAATAAGGCGTTAGGAACCTCCCCCAGTTTTGCACACATAAAGTATTCACTTTATTAGAGGTGCAAAATGAAAAGAATTAGCATAGCCTTAACTATAATTGGTATCGCATTATTAGTGTATTCATTTTCACTAGATACTTACACTAACACTGAAGCATATAACGAAGCATATTTATTAATCGATCGGGAAAAAGTAGGTCGAAAAGAATCATTTAAGCTATTTTACTCTTTGAGAGATGAATACCTTACTCACAAGTAGCACTATCAAGACTATGGGGTAACTTTTATAATTATAGGTATATTTATAGCTGCATTTATGAGGTCTGACTGGGATACATTTTCAGAATTTCTCCCGAAATCGGTGCTAAATCAGCGCCATTTTTTCCTGAATAAATCTAGCTCGCAATGAGGCTTGAGAGTCGTTGTCGGAAGCCTGCGGCTTTCTCATAGTGTGTAGGCGCCAGCATATTGGCAATGGTGATAATCAGCTCTTTTGCTGCACCTTCTTTAAACTCCGGATCGTTTTCCATAATAGTAAATAGATGATTGATCCCTTCATCATAGTTATAGCGAGAGACATTATGTATCGCGAGGCTGAAGCACGCCTGATGGTCGCCCGGGTTTTTCTGGAGCTGCTCCGAGAGCGTCAGCATATCGGGGATATTTTTTGCGAGTTCAGAAAAGGCTAGCTGTCCTGACAGTGCTTTTCCCATATCGCTTTGCTTATCGGCTTCAGGAACTTTTGAAAATAGCCCTTGTGCTTGCTCCAACTCTCCCATGTCGATGAAAATTTGCGACATATCCATGGCAATTCGGGTGTTGGAAGGGTCTTGCTTAATGGCATCTGTGAGCAACAGGATAGCGGCTGACGTGTCACCAGAGATATGTTTAGCTCTCGCTTGTTCACGTAAAAGATCAGACTGGCGAAATACACCGTAGTCTTTGAGCAGAGCTCGTGCTTCCACTTCTTGCAGTTGTCCTTCTTCGGTCCGGATGGGTTCGCCATCTTTGAATACCATCAAGGTGGGAAGATTTTTGATGCCATATTGGTCACGCAAGGCTTCTTGCTCCTCGGTATCCACTTTGGCAAAAATAAATTTACCGGCAAACTCTTTGGCAAGGTCAGAAAAGAGGTCAGCCATCATCGAACAAGGCTCTGACCAGATAACCATAAACTCGACCACAACGGGCAATTTATGGGAGTTAAAAATAACAGATTGCGCGAAACTGCTTTCGCTGACTTCAAAAACAAAAATGTCGTCGCTCATGTCCCTTCTCCAATGCGGTATGCCTGCACACCTTAATTTGTATTATCTATCTAGTACATCAATATAATGTTGCTGGAGTACTAGTAATTATCGCTCAAAAGACGTCGGCGACCATTTAGGATCACTACATAACAGTCAGTCGATTCGTTAAGGCTTACGAGCAAGTATGTAAAAAACCGGGCTCGCATAGCGATGCGTGATTTTATAGCCTAATTTGATTGGATTGAAGTAGAATTTTCTGTGGTTTAATGATTATTCGCAAACAAAAACTTCCAGACATTTGTAATAGTGTACAAATGCTTAGGTATTTTATCGAGATACATTGATGTCAAACCCTGAAAAAATTCGTCGTATATCAATCTGGTCAGGCAAGCTCCGGCTTGCTCACGGTGGCCTTGCAATCTCCGTAACAGGACTTTTAATCACCGGACTACTGATTCAGTACACGCCTTCAATCGCGACTCAAGCAAGCAGCATTCACGATTTCCTCGCCGCATTTTTAATTGCCAGTCTAGCGCTAAGAGTCTGGTTATTATTTACCGACAAAACCACCGCTAACTGGCGTGCATTACTGCCCCGCTCAGCACAGATCAAAGCGATGGGTGAGATGATAAAGTTTTATCTTACTTTCGGGAAGTACCAGCTCCCCCGCTGGCATGCTCACAACCCATTGTGGATGCCGCTTTACGCCGCGCTTTGGCTAATACTGATCAACATGATAGTCAGTGGATTGATGATGGAGAACCGACCATTATTATTCTCAACGATTTATTTACCCAATCTGCACCAAGCGGGCGCGACATTAATTTTCGGCTTCACGATTGCTCACATTGTTACGAGCATTGTTCATGACGTAAAAGGTTCCGGCTCTGATATTTCAGGTATTTTAAATGGCTATAGAGTCTTTATTTTTGATGACAGTATCAACCAGTCTACCGAGCCTAAGCCCCAGAAAATTCAGTTTTATTCGCCAACGAAGCCCGATAAAAAATAAATTAAAAGAACACTTAATTGACTCAGGAGCTACATGAAAGCATCGAGCATCCTGCTCGATCGCGCGCCCAATCCGGGCGCTTTTCTGCATAAACTTCATGCTCTGGTTGTTCATCGTAGGGATGACGTAAAATTTCCTGCAATGTGTGAATTTCGGAATGATCGCCCTGTTCCGATTTATCAATGGCTTGCTGGGCGAGGTAGTTTCTTAGCACATACTTTGGGTTAACTGCGTTCATGCTGACTTTTCGCTCCACATCAATACTGTTTTCTGATTGAAGACGTTGCAGGTATTTTCGCATCCAGGTTGCCCACTGGAAAATGGTGCCGTCTTCTATGTCATCCGGGGTATAAAATGCGTCCACAATGGGAGTAACCAGCTCGTTATCAGTAAGTCCGGCGATATTGATATTTTCAGTTTTGGCTTCAGCCAAGCCCCGATAAAATATTGTCATATCCGTTTCGGTTAATTGCAGAACTTTTTCCAGCTCTTCAAACAATTGAATATCGGTATCAATGACAAAATTAAATAAGCCGAGTTTTTCACACATCATTTTCCGCCACATTTCGGTGTAGCTGTGTTTAAAATTATTCACCGCAGTTTGTAGTGGGCCAATATCTTCAATTAAGGTATACAGCGCATTGCCCAACTGAGCGAGATTCCATAAAGCAATTTCTGGCTGCGCACCAAACCGATAACGACGTCCTTTAGCATCGGTGGTGTTCGGCGTCCAATTAAGGTCATAGTCTTCAAGCCAGCCATAAGGGCCATAGTCGATGGTTAAACCAAGTATCGACATATTGTCTGTATTCATTACGCCGTGGACAAAACCAACCCGCATCCATTGCACAATCATATCTGCCGTACGGCGACAAATTTCATCAAACCATTGTGCATAAACAGATTTTGATGGCTCACCAAGATGGGGGAAATCTGTGCGAATGGTGTAATCGGCGAGTTGTTTTAGTAAATCGAATTCCTCTCGCGATGCCAGAATTTCAAAATTACCAAACCGTAAAAAAGAGGGCGCAACACGACAGACTATGGCACCGGGTTCGTTCTTCGCATTACCATCATAAAACATATCGCGCCTGACCAATTCACCTGAGGTGATCAGGCTCAACGCTCGCGTAGTCGGAACGCCGAGGTGGTGCATTGCCTCGCTACAGAGAAATTCTCGTAAAGAGGATCTAAGCACTGCCAGACCATCGGAGTCTCTTGAATACGGCGTCGGCCCTGCACCTTTCAACTGCAAGGTATAACGCTGCCCCTGCTCATTAATCACTTCACCAAGTATGATCGCTCGGCCATCGCCAAGCTGACCTGCCCAGTTGCCAAATTGATGGCCGCCGTAGCACATTGCAAAAGCATCCATTTCTGGAAGCAATGTGTTCCCCGAGAAGACATCCGTAAATTGCTGCTGGGAAGTCGTATCTTTTAACGGATTGGATAAACCCAGGATTTCACCCACTTCATCTGCATACGCCACCAGCTCAGGGTTTGAAACTCGTTGCGGTTTCACCCGCGAGTAACAGGCGCCCAGCACCTGACGGCAGCGGTTCTCTGCAATCGGGTCAGCAGGCAAAGAACGGGTAAAAAGGTTATCAAATTTTAAATCGCTGAACACGGTAGACCCTGAATAAAGGTAATTCGGGGAATCTAACCAATATCGGCGATTAAGAACAGATCACTGATG
>CAZNYF010000067.1:4501-14948 GCA_964577195.1 uncultured Thiotrichales bacterium
CTGATAATAACCGTATTTAATAAATTGTCGCTAGCCCGTTATTAATTAATTTTTTGAGCTTATCCCGGCAAAATTAAAAATACTGTCCTATACTCTTTTATACGGTTCCACCCATTAGTAGAGGAAACACAAAACAGATCAGGTAGGAAAAACATTGGCTCTGAATTAGGAATGAGAGTTCCAACAAATAACTTCTTAACCAATAACTTAAATACCCGAAATGTTTGATGCAGACGAAGCTATGGGTGGGGCTATCTTATTGCCCCTATCTTTTTTGCAGCTCAAACTATAATTAAAAGTTTACTGCCAAAATTCAAATTTAATTGCTTTCTATACCTACTGTTTTATCTGGCAGTGTTATCTGGCAGTGGCAAAGTCCATCCAAATCCATACCCCCCAATGAGCACACCCGCAAGCAAGAAGCCCACGTTATTATCAATACAATTATTGGGACAAAAGTTCTCCGTGTACACTTCTCACACCCCCCTTAGTTGGTATTTAAAATGGAAATGCTTGAATCACTCAATGTGCTGAATGAGCCGTTAGAACTTTGTGGCGAGCGCCCGCTCACCGGCTTTTATCGTGATGGAAAGTGCAATACCTGCAAAGAAGATGTCGGTTCACACACCGTCTGTATACAAGCGACTCGTAAATTTCTCGAATATTCCAGATTTAAGGGGAATGATCTTTCTACGCCGATGCCAGAATATGGCTTTGAAGGTTTGCGCCCTGGCGATAGCTGGTGTTTATGCGCTGCGCGCTGGCTTGAAGCCTATAAGGACGAGAGTGCGCCACGAGTTCATTTAATGCGAACGCACCAACGCGCGTTGGAAGTGGTTCCTTTTGAACTGCTGAAAAAATTAGCTGTAGATTTAAATTAGAAGTTGAAACTGTTAATTTAAGGGTATCTCTATTCTTGGTAATAGTCTTTATACCAATCAACAAAATTCTGGATTCCTGTCTCTAGCGCCATGCTCGGTTTGTAATCAAGATCTGCCACCAGGTCATCAACATTGGCGTAGGTCGCCAGCACATCACCGGGTTGTAACGGCAGCATATTTTTAATGGCTTTTTTACCCAGACAATCTTCAAGAATTTCGATATACCGCAATAGCTCAACCGGTTCATTATTACCGATATTATAAACACGCCAGGGGGCTTTGCTGGTACCGGGATCGGGGTTTTGTCCGTCCCAGTCAGGGTTTGGTTGTGCGGGATGATCAATGACACGAATCACGCCTTCAACGATATCGTCTATGTAAGTAAAATCGCGGCGATGGTTACCATAGTTAAATACATCTATCGGCTCACCTGCGAGGATTTTTTGGGTGAATGACAGCATTGCCATATCGGGCCTGCTCCACGGCCCGTAGACCGTAAAAAACCGCAAGCCGGTAGTTGGAAAACCATAAAGATGGGAATAAGTATGCGCCATCAGCTCATTGGCTTTTTTGGAAGCCGCGTACAAACTCACTGGATGATCAACATTGTCATGCACTGAAAATGGCATTGACGTATTCGCGCCGTATACCGAGCTGGATGAGGCGTAGACAAAGTGCTTAACATCATTGTAGCGACAGCCTTCGAGCAAATTGACAAACCCAACAATATTGCTATCAACATAGGCGTGAGGGTTTTCCAGAGAATAGCGAACCCCCGCTTGAGCGGCTAGATTCATCACTGCATCAAAGCCCTGCTCGGCAAACAATATTTCGATGGCATTGCGATCTGCCAGATCAATTTTGACGAAGCTGAAATTCTCGTGCGGTAACAAACGATCCAGCCGCGCCTGCTTGAGATTTACATCGTAATAGTCATTGATGATATCCAAACCAACGACTTGATCACCACGTGCCAGCAATCGCTGTGATAAAGCTGCGCCGATAAATCCGGCGGCACCTGTCACTAGTACTTTCACTTTATACTCCCTCTTTTATCATTCCACGCCCAATTGAATAATACTCAATCCCATATTCGGCAAGTCTTTTTGGATCATATAAATTCCGCCCATCAAAAATCACCGGGCTTACGAGTGTTGATCGAATTTTTTCAAAATCGGGGCTACGGAAATTTTTCCATTCGGTACAAATTGCCAGCACGTCTGCCCCTTGTAGCACATCATCCGGGTGAGTGAGCAGCTCGAGATCATCCCGATCTCCGTAAATCCGCTGCGTCTCTTCAATCGCTTGCGGATCATAAGCACGAACCTTAGCACCCGCATCCCACAATGCTTCCATCAGCACACGGCTAGGTGCTTCACGCATATCATCTGTATTGGGTTTAAAAGCTAACCCCCAAATGGCGACAGTCTTACCTTTTAGATCACCACCAAAATGCTGGTGGATCTTGCGAAACAACACTTGCTTTTGATCTTCGTTACGCGCCTCGACAGCCGCTAACAATCCAGCATCAAAACCTACTTCTCTTGCGGTTCGCTCCAGCGCCTTCACATCTTTGGGAAAACAGGAACCGCCATAACCACAGCCAGGATAAATAAATTGATAACCCACGCGAGGATCTGAACCGATGCCAATTCTCACCTGTTCGATATCAGCACCTAATTTTTCGGCTAATTGGGAAATCTCATTCATAAAACTGATTTTGGTTGCCAGCATGGCATTGGCGGCGTATTTGGTTAGCTCGGCAGAGCGGATATCCATCTGAATCAGTTTTTGATGGTTGCGACTGAAGGGCGCGTACAGTTCCCGCATGGCATTGATGGCATAGTCACTATCAACACCGACAACGATCCGGTCTGGCTTCATAAAATCGCTGATTGCATCACCTTCCTTGAGGAACTCAGGGTTGGAGACAACATGAAATTCATGGCTTTCACCCCTGCTCTGCAGACATTCAGAAATTCTCGCTTTAACCTTGTCTGCCGTGCCTACCGGAACAGTGGATTTATCAATCACGACCTTGGTAGAGCTCATGTGATCACCAATGGTTTTAGCCACCGCCAACACATACTGCAAATCAGCAGAGCCATCTTCATCAGGAGGCGTACCAACAGCGATAAACTGCATCTCTGCGTGTGCGACAGCGCGTGCCATGTCGGTCGTGAAATCAATTTTTCCCATTTCACGGCATTCATTAATGATGCGCGTCAGTCCTGGCTCAAAAATGGGCACAACGCCCTTGTTTAAATTTGCGATCTTCTCTTCATCAACATCAACGCAAAGCACATCATTGCCGACATCCGCCAGACAAGCGCCAGTGACCAATCCCACATAGCCAGAACCATAAATTGTAACTTTCATATCCTTTCTCCCTGTTTAAAATCCCCAGTTTCAATCATCTTAGTAAACGCCTAAAGATCAAGCGCCTTCGCTACCTGATCAGTAATTTCTACTAGCTCTTTTTCTTCCAGGTACGGATGCATAGGCAAACTCACGACGCGAGTCGCAGCATCCTCACTCACCGGCGTATCACCCACTGATCCCGCCAATGCAGGCTGCTGATTTAGTGGCACCGGATAATGCACCGCTGTCGGAATGCCCGCCGCCTGCATTCGTTCTGTAAAAATTTCCCGCCCCGTCACCTGAATAGTAAATTGAGCAAACACACTGGTATTGCCCGCAGCAACGACAGGCGTTCTCAATCTCCCCTGCCCCTGACTCACGGGTATGCCACCCTTCTCATTTAACAGCTCAATGTATCTCTTACCGATCTCAGCACGCGCTTCGACTTCGGCTGGGAACAATGACATTTTAGCGATCAGAATCGCTGCCTGAATAGTATCCAGGCGACCGTTAATGCCGATTCGTGGATGGTGATAACGTCGATCCTGCCCATGCAGACTAATTTCTCTCATCAGCTTCGCCAGTGCTGCATCATTGGTAAAACAAGCACCGGAGTCGCCATAACCACCCAAGGGCTTGGAAGGAAAGAATGAGGTACAACCAACTGTCGATAATCCGTTCGAGCGTTGACCTTTATAGGTTGCGCCGAAACTCTGAGCGCCGTCTTCGATGACCGGCAAAGCGTGCTTTTTTGCAATCGCATTAATCGCATCCATGTTGGCACATTGTCCATATAGAGAGACAGGCATGATTGCCTTGGTTTTACTAGTGATAGCCGCTTCGATTTTGCCCGGATCAATATTGTAGGTATCCGGTTCGATATCGACAAAAACTGGCTTGGCACCGATCAATGCGATCATCTCACCCGTCGCGATAAACGTAAACGGTGTAGTAATCACCTCATCACCCGCACCAACACCCAATGCCATCATCGCCACCAGCAGCGCATCGGTACCGCTGGACACACCAATGCAATGCTCAACACCAACATAGTCTGCCAACAAAGCTTCCAGCTCCTTGGTTTCCGGGCCAAGGATGTACTGACCGTGTTCCAACACAGCTTTGATTCGCTGGTTCACATCATCTTCAATTTTGCGATATTGGGTTTTTAGATCAATAAAATTCATGCTGGAAATCACGCTTCTCTGTAGTCAGAGCGAGAATATGCCTTCGAATCAATAAGGAAACAAATATTTCTGGGTTTCAAACTACTCGTTGAACAATTTAATGTACAAGGAGTGGCGCCTCGCCACGAACAATGCTCGGTGAAAGCAGAAGTCTATCGCGGCGGGGCGCCGCTCCTACAGATGATAAATCTACGCTTCCTTATATCGGGCAGTAAATACGGACAATGTACTACACCCACTCTTGAGGTTTCAGATAAGTCTCATATAATTTTGCTTCCTCGGATTCAGCCTCTGGCTGCCAGTTATAACGCCATTTCACCAACGGCGGTAACGACATCAAAATAGATTCAGTGCGTCCGCCTGATTGGAGTCCGAACAGGGTTCCTCTGTCGTAAACCAAATTAAATTCAACGTAACGCCCACGCCGGTATAACTGAAAATCTCTTTCGCGCTCGCCATAAGGCGTATCCTTACGCTTCTCGATGATGGGCAGATACGCTTGAGTAAAATGATCGCCAACTGAGCGAGTCAGAGCAAAGGCGCTATCAAAGTCGGGTTGATTCCAGTCATCAAAAAACAAACCGCCGATGCCACGGGGTTCGTTGCGGTGTTTGAGATAAAAATAATCATCACACCAGGTTTTTAGCTTTTGGTGTGTACCATCTTCTGCAACTGCACAGGCATCTTTAGCGCTCTGGTGCCAGAAAACACAATCCTCATCAAAGCCATAATAAGGTGTGAGATCAAATCCACCTCCAAACCACCAGATAGGGTCTTCGCCAGGCGCAGTGGCAATAAAAAACCGCACATTCATATGTGCAGTTGGCGCATACGGATTGGCCGGGTGAATCACCAGCGATACGCCGGTGGCTTCAAACGACCGCCCCGTCAACTCAGGGCGCGCTGCGGTTGCTGACGGAGGTAATGACAATCCTTTAACATGTGAAAAATTGACGCCAGCCTGCTCAAATACTGCGCCATTTTCCAATACTCTGGTGCGCCCACCGCCGCCAGTGGGTCGATCCCAGTCATCGTGCTGAAACGATTTTTCACCATCTGCGCTGGCAACATCATTGCAAATCCGGTCTTGTAGATTAGTGAGGTAGTCAATAACTTGATCGAGGTCGGGAGCTGACATAAATATTCAATTTGTGGAATAAGGTCACCCGATCATATTTCGCTATAGAATTTTTGTAAAATGGCTGCTGTTTAATGTTTGCGTAATGACGGGTGATCCCCTATGATTACGCGCCTTTTTCCACGCTCACAGCTTGGAAAGAGACTCCTTGCCTCACCGATCTTGACGAATCGGGAGGCTTAACTAATCCGAAAGGAGAAAAAATGCGTCACTACGAAGTAGTATTTATGGTCCACCCGGATCAGAGCGAACAGGTTCCTGCGATGATTGATCGCTATAGAGCCATGATTGAAGTAGACGGCACTATCCATCGTCTTGAAGACTGGGGTCGCCGCCAACTTGCTTATCCCATCGATAAAATTCATAAAGCACACTATGTTCTGATGAATCTTGAATGCAGCGAGACTGTCTATGACGAGCTGGTCACCGCTTTCAAATTTAACGATGCGGTCATTCGTAACCTGATTATCCGCACGGATAAAGCCGTTTCCGAGCGTTCGATGCTTGCCAAGACCGAAGAAACCAAACCAGCTGAATCTCCCAAGAAAGAAGATTCAGCTTCAACAGAAGCCAAAACTCCTGCGAAAGACGAAGCGAAAGCTGACGCGCCTGCCGCAGAAGAAGCATAGGGGACCAATATGGCACGTTATTACCAACGTAGACGTTTTTGCCGATTCACCGCCGAAGGCGTTGACCAGATTGATTACAAAGATCTCGAGACTCTGGGTCAATATGTCAGTGAGTCCGGAAAAATCATTCCCAGCCGTGTGACGGGTACTAAAGCTCGCTATCAGCGCCAATTGGCAACGGCGATCAAACGCGCACGTTTTCTGGCTTTATTGCCTTACTCAGATTCGCACCAACAGTAGTTCCGCGAATTGATTTAAGTCTGATTTTATGATTTTTAACTGAGAGTTACGATGGAAGTTATTTTATTACAAAATATTGAAAACCTGGGCGTGCTTGGCGACAAGGTTGGCGTTCGCCCGGGATTTGCGCGGAATTTTCTAATTCCCGGCGGCAAGGCTAAATATGCCTCTAAAGCCAATATCGAAGAATTTGAAGCACGTCGCGCGGAGCTGGAAGCTGCTGCTGCCGAAACACTGGCTGTCGCGCAAAAGCGTCAAAAAGAGCTTGAAGGCCTGGAAGTGATTATTCCTGCCAATGTCGGCGCTGAAGGCAAGCTGTTTGGTTCGATTGGCCCGGGTGAAATCGAAGAAGCGGTTGTTCAGGCTGGCGTTACGCTTGAGAAACGCGAAATTCGTATGCCTGAAGGTGCTTTCCGACATGCGGGTGAGTTTGAGGTTGATGTGCATTTGTACACTAACGTCGATACCACCATTAAAGTTATTATTCAGGCGGAAGAAGAATAGTAGTCAATATATCTCTCGCAGCAGTGCGGGAGGTAAGTATGGGGTGTTTCAAAAATAGAGATACCCTAAATTTACACACGTATCGACACGGTTAGTTGGGTGCTGGCACAAGTCACAGACTTGCGTTGGTTTCTAATCGGGATACGTGGAAGTTTAACCCTGAGATTGTTTGCTTAACCTTAAGATTCACTGCGACCATTCTCTACTATTGGAGTTACAAATATGTCTAGCGTTACTATGCGCCAAATGCTTGAAGCAGGCGTGCACTTTGGTCATCAGACCCGTTACTGGAATCCGAAAATGGCTCCCTACATTTTCGGCGCAAGAAACAAAATCCATATTATTAACCTTGAGCACAGCTTGCCGATGTTCGAGGATTCCCTCAATTATCTTGGTAAAGTCGCTTCTAAAGGCGGTACCGTTTTATTCGTCGGAACCAAAAGATCTGCTCGCGAAGCAGTCAAAGAAGAAGCGCAGCGTTGTGGTATGCCATACGTTAGCGAGCGTTGGTTAGGCGGCATGCTGACTAACTTTAAAACTGTTAAGCAATCTATCAATCGCCTCAAAGCCATCGAAACGATGGATGAGGACGGCAGTCTTGAGCGACTCAGCAAAAAAGAAATACTGATGCTGCAAAGAGAACGTGCCAAGCTCGAAAAAGGCATTGGCGGCATCAAAGACATGCGTCGCCCTCCTGATGCCATGTATATCATTGACGTTGGTTACGAAAAAATTGCCGTTGCTGAAGCTCGTAAGCTCGGTATTCCAGTGGTTGCGGTGGTTGATACCAATAACTCTCCCGATAACGTCGATTACATTATTCCTGGTAACGATGATGCGATTCGCGCCATTCAGCTCTATGTGACTGCTGCTGCTGACTCTGTCAACGAAGGTAAGGCTGCTGCGGCAGCTGCTGCGCCACCGCCTCCTTCCGAGGAAGAGAAAAAAGCAGCTTCAGCTAAAGATGCTGCAAAGAAAGATGCCAAAAAAGCTGAGAAAAAATCTGAGAAAAAGGATCCTGCACCAAAAGCGGCCGCAAAAGCGACTTCTGATGACGCTGCTACCGCAGTGAAAGAAGCGGCTGCACCTGCTGTCGAAACGGCTAAGCCTGCTGCCGAAGAAGCGGCACCTGCAGTCGAAGAAGCTAAGCCCGCTGCCAAGCAATCCGAAGATCAAGCCGACCTGACCAAAATCGAAGGTATCGGCCCCAAGATCGCATCCACCTTAACTGACGCTGGCATTGCGGATTTTACTGCACTTGCATCGGCAGACCTGGATAAGGTTAGAGAAATTCTTGCGGCGGCCAAGCCAAGTCTTGCTTCACATGATCCAGCAACATGGGGTCAACAGGCCGAGATGGCGCGTGACGAGAAATGGGACGAGCTAAAGAAGTGGCAGGATGAGCTCGACGGCGGCAAAGTCGTCTCTTAAGAGATATTAATTTTTATAGTGAGGAAGTAAGATGGCGATTACCGCTGCAATGGTGAAAGAGCTGCGTGAACGTACTGGCGCTGGCATGATGGATTGTAAAAAAGCGCTGACAGCTGCCGATGGCGATATGGAAGCTGCGATTGAAGCAATGCGTAAATCTGGTGCTGCAAAAGCCGACAAGAAGGCTGGTCGTATTGCCGCCGAAGGTTTAGTAACAATCATAACCTCGGATGATAAAAAGACGGTTGCGATTCTCGAAGTGAACAGCGAAACGGATTTTGTCGCTAAGGATGATGGCTTTAAAGGTTTTGTTAATGATGTGTGTGCCACAGTGCTATCCAGTGGTGTTACCGATATTGCAACCTTGCGCAATACTGAAATGGCCTCTGGAATAACCGTTGAAGCAGCGCGTGAGGCGCTGTTCGCCAAAATTGGTGAGAACATCAAGGTGCGTCGTGCCGAGTTGGTTAAAACTCAAAGCGGTGTGCTCGGTGCTTATCAACATGGTGCGCGTATTGCTGTAGTCACAGAGCTCAATGGTGGTGACGAAGCATTAGGTCGCGACATTAGCATGCACATCGCAGCAAGTCGTCCGGTCTGCATTGACGAGAGTGAAGTCCCTGCTGATCTGCTGGCAAAAGAAAAAGATATCTTCACAGCACAAGCACTGGAAAGCGGCAAACCGCCCGAGATTGTTGAGAAAATGATCGTCGGACGGATGAAGAAGTATCTCAAGGAAATTACCTTGCTGGGTCAGCCATTTGTTAAAGATCCTGATCAAACCATTGAGAAATTACTCAAAGCCAGCTCGGCGAAAGTAGTACGTTTTGTGCGCTTCGAAGTCGGTGAAGGTATCGAGAAGAAACAGGAAGATTTTGCAGAGGAAGTCAAAGCCCAGATGGGCGGGTAAGTTAAACCTAGAAAAATCAGTTGGATACGAAAGGCTACGCAATCCATTGACGTGCAAGGATGCACTAATGCAGCGATTGCAGGATGCAATAGAGCGTAGACGCACCTGGCAAATCAGAAAAAACTCTCATCACCAATAAGGTGATCACGAGTTTTTCTGATTCACCATGCACGCCAATGACGTACAAGGATGTACTAATACAGTGGTTGCAGGATGCAAAGGAGCTGTGGCCTTACGCATCTTTTTCGCGCCCAACTAATTTCTCTAGGTTAAACCGGCTTATTTTACAAAATCAATCTCGCAAATAACCGAAAAAAAGGGCATCATCTGATGTCCTTTTTTTTGACCTCTACTCAGGAATCCTATGCCTCAAAATGATAATAAAAATGCCTACAATCGGATTCTGTTAAAACTCAGCGGTGAAGCGCTGATGGGTGATCTTGACTACGGCGTTGACCCAAAAATGGTGACACGTCTAGCTCAAGAAGTGATCCATCTTAGTGAAACCGGTGTACAGGTTGCCATCGTAATCGGTGGCGGAAACATATTTCGTGGCGCTGGATTGGCGGCCGCCGGTATGGACAGAACTACCGGTGACCACATGGGAATGCTGGCAACCGTGATTAACTCTCTATCAATGCAGGATGCAATTGAACAATCAGGCGGCGATTGCCGAGTGATGTCCGCGATCCCTATTCATAATGTTTGCGAAGACTATATTCGTCGCCGCGCTATTCGGCATCTGAATAAAGGACGCATTGTGATTTTTGCGGCTGGCACTGGAAACCCCTATTTCACCACCGATTCAGCCGCCAGCTTGCGCGCAATCGAAATCAACGCCGATTTGCTGATGAAGGCCACCAAAGTGGATGGTGTTTATGATTCAGACCCAAAACTTAATCCCGACGCAGTGCGCTACGACGAAGTTTCGTTTGATGAAGCATTGAGCAAAAAGCTCGGTGTCATGGATGCAACTGCTATAGTCATGTGTCGAGACAACAATATTCCGCTAAGGATTTTCGATATTTACGCCGAAGGTAATCTAGTGAAGGTTGTCCAAGGTGAAAATATTGGCACCTTGGTGACCGCTTAAAGGATCAGGTTAAGATCATGATTAATGAAATTCTCGCCGATGCGAAAAGTCGCATGCACAAGAGTATTGATGC
>CAZNYF010000068.1:0-14795 GCA_964577195.1 uncultured Thiotrichales bacterium
GAGCGAGCAGCCTTTATTGATTCGCAAGCAACTATTATCGGTCAAGTCACATTGGGTGCCGATGTTTCTGTGTGGCCGCAGGCGGTGCTGCGTGGCGATGTAAACAGCATTTCAGTGGGGCAGCGCAGCAATATTCAGGATGGTTCTATTTTGCATGTCTCTCATGACAGCGAGTATTTGCCGGGAGGTGCAAAACTGGATATCGGTGATGACGTAACAGTGGGTCACAACGTCACCTTGCATGGGTGTACGGTAGAGTCCAAGTGTCTCATTGGTATGGGTAGTATTGTTTTAGATGGTGCGGTGGTGCAATCGGGAGCAATGATTGGCGCTGGGACTTTAGTCACACCGAACATGCAGCTTGACGGTGGCTATTTATGGTTAGGCTCTCCAGCTCGAAAGATTCGGCCGCTAACGGAGACTGAGCAAGAATTTATCCGTTATTCAGCACAGCATTATGTGCGGTTAGCAGAAAAGCATTTCCTTTCACCCGAATAGTATAATTAGCACCGGATGGTTATGACTGTTCTTTGGCGCGTTGTTTGTTTTGCTCAGTGAGTATTTGCACAAATGACTTGAGCTCCTTCTGCCCCCATTCCTGCGCCTCGACTTCACTGGAAAATCCAGTCTGACTTTTCGATACAACCATCTCTCTAGAGGTTTTTTTTCTGATGATTTCAGCCTTCCAGCCCGAGGTATCTTGAGTCACCTGGTAGTCATATTTCTTGCTTTTTTTCATTTGGGTCATCTTTGATTGTGTTAACGGCGATTTGAATGGAGATTACTCAAGCGAGAGCAATTGAGTAACCAGACTATGATTATAGTCTGGTTGCTTGGCGGATAAGTACCTAATCTCTTCATCAATATGTCGATATCAAGCAAAACTGGTGAAAACGTCCATGATGTAGTCCAAGTATTTTAAGATGGTTTCATCTTTGCAATCTCTTGGGTTATAATATTGTTCTAACATATGGGTGTCAGTTATGCAGGCGGTTATTCGAAAAATTGGAAATTCCAGAGGCGTTATTATTCCTGCTTCGTTTTTAGCTGAGGCAGGGTTAAAGGAACAAGTTGAGATAACACTCAAAGACGACGCTGTTGTTATTACACCAATCGACAAAGGGCTTAGAACCGGATGGTTCGAAAATTATGTGACTGAAGAGGATGAAGACGCCTGGGCGGAGTACGTGCCTCTACCGAGTGAAGAGGATGAGTGGGAGTGGTAAAGCGCTGTGAGGTTTATTACGAGCTAGATCCGACGCGAGGCTCCGAAATTCAAAAAACCAGACCCTGCCTTGTCATTTCACCCGATGATATGAACAATACTTTGCCGCGTGTATTGGTTGCGCCAATAACAAGCAAGGGGCAATCATTGGGCTGTCGTCCGGAGACTCATTTGAATAATAGACCTGCTCGAATATTGCTGGATCAGATTCGTAGCGTGGATAAATCTCGACTAAAAGGAAAAATGGGTGTGATCGAAAAGAAGATATGGCATCCGGTCATGTTGGAAATGCTGGCATAAAAAGTATTTAGTTTTCATCCTTGATTGGGTGCGGGAGGTAGGCTCACGGCACTTGAATAGTTTGCATTCAATCTGATCCTGTCTTTTTTAGCGGCTACTTTTGTTCAGGGCTCTCTTCTGTATCCTCACGCTTTATAGCTGAAATCTTGACTGATTGTAATTACTGTATATACTTTTTGTATCATTTTAATCTTCTGGGATTCGATGCATGCGAAACGAAGCAAAACTCATCAAAATTGGTAATTCACAGGGCATCCGAATTCCGAAATCGCTGATTCTTCGGTATCAACTCGGAGAGGCGTTGGTGTTGGAAGAAAAGCTGAATGGTATTCTTATCAGAACGAAAGAGACCAAAAAATTAGGCTGGGAAGAAACCTATCAAGAAATGCAGGAATCAGAGTCAGAGGAATGGGGCGACTGGCAAAATCTGGATATTGATGAAAATCAGCATCTATGACGATTAAACGCTACGAAATTTATCTAGCCAATCTGGATCCAACTCAGGGTTCTGAAATAAGGAAAACCCGGCCAGTCGTTGTTGTGAGTGATAACTTGATGAATAAGATGTTATCAACCATCGTAGCGTGTCCACTGACGACCAAACTGCATCCCCGTTGGCGCAGCCGGGTGCAAGTGAACTGCGTTGGCAAGAAAGCTGAAATCGCAGTAGATCAAATTCGTACGTTATCCAAATCGCGCTTAATTAAAAAGCTGGACAACATTACATTGGATGAGGCATCCATTATGAGGCAACTCATTACTGAGATGTATGGCGAGTAAGCTGAGCGTTTTTATTTTCGTAGATTTTCCAAAACGGTGGTGGTATCAGGCCGAATGCCACGCCACTGTTCAAAACTTTCCGCAGCTTGCTCGACCAGCATTCCCAAGCCACCTGAAATGACTTTGGCTCCCTGTGTTTTTGCCCATTGTTCGAATGCGGTTGGTTCTGCTGAATACATCATGTCGTAGCAGGCTCCGTCAGCCGCAAGCAATCCATCCGGAATTTGCGGTATTTGTCCGGAGAGGCTGGCGGCAGTGGCGTTAATGATGATGTCGTACGGTGCGTTAAACGGGCCGTCCAGTCCTGAGTGCTGGATATTGTTGGCACTTTTGAAATCGTTGGCGAGTGTTGCGGCTTTGGTTGCGGTTCGATTGGCAATGTGGATGCTTTCTGGCTGTTCCGCCAATAATGGATATAACACGCCGCGAGTTGCACCGCCTGCGCCGAGAATCAGAATACGTTTGTCTTTGGGTTGTAACCCAAGGTTTTTGGTGAGGTCGGTGACCAGCCCTGCGCCATCGGTATTATCACCACGCCAACCGCTGTCGGTCCTGATCAAAGTATTTACAGCACCAGCGGATTCAGCTCTTTCTGTGCGAGATTCGCTCAGCTCCCAGGCTTCCAATTTAAATGGCAGGGTGACGTTCATACCTTGATAGTCTTGTTCGTGCAGACCGTTTACAAAGGTGGCAAAATCTTCTTTTGGCACTTCCAGCGCCGCATATTGCAGGTGTTGATTGGTTTGTTTGGCGAATTGGCTGTGGATTTCTGGTGAGAGGCTGTGATGAATCGGGTTGCCTAGAACTGCGTAAAAATCCATCAGTTATTTTCTTGCAGCCAGCGAGCTGCGTCTTTGGCGTAATAGGTCAGAATGGCATCTGCACCTGCGCGCTTCATGCTGAGTAGTGCTTCTAGAACACAGGCTTTTTCATCTAGCCAGCCTTGCAGGGAGGCGGCTTTTAGCATCGCGTATTCGCCGCTAACTTGGTAGACGAAAGTAGGGCGTTGGAACTCGTCTTTGATTCTTCGCACGATGTCGAGATACGGCATGCCGGGTTTGATCATCACCATATCCGCGCCCTCGTTAATGTCGAGCGCCACTTCGTGCAGCGCCTCGTTACTGTTGGCGGGATCCATCTGATAGCTGTATTTATTGCCACCTCCCAAATTGCCCGCAGAACCAACAGCATCTCTAAATGGGCCATAAAAACTGGAAGCGTATTTTGCTGCGTAAGCCAGGATTCGGGTATTTCTGTGGTTGGCATTTTCCAGTGCCGCTCTGATTGCGCCGACTCGGCCATCCATCATGTCTGAGGGTGCAACGATATCTGCGCCAGCCGCAGCATGAGATAAAGACTGTTTGAGCAGCACCTCGATAGTCTCATCATTGATCACATAGCCATTTGCGTTCAGCAGGCCATCCTGACCGTGAGAGGTGAATGGATCGAGAGCAACATCGGTTATCACGCCAAGCTCGGGGAATTTATCTTTTAGGGCGCGCACTGTGCGTTGTGCCAGACCATCGGGATTATAAGCTTCCTCAGCGAGTTCTGATTTCTTCTCAATGGACACGACCGGGAAAATAGCGATTGCCTGAATGCCTAAATCGACCAGTTCCTGAGCATCTTCAACTAGCAGATCAACACTGAGTCGCTCGACACCGGGCATTGAGGCAATGGCTTCGCGCTGATTACTGCCTTCAAGGACGAATACGGGGTAAATCAGGTCATCTGTGGTGAGCTGATTTTCTTGCATTAAACGGCGAGAAAACGCGTCTTTGCGCATCCGACGAGGGCGAGTTTTAGGGTATGAAGACATAGAGTTAAGGATTTAGCCGATAGCCGGAGAGTATAGCCTACAACGGGTTGTGAGCCATCCGGTTTCCAGAATTATCAGCTTGCGTAGGATGTAGGCTACGAATAATTGCGTATAGTGTATTTACCATGTATCGAGTTTTACTCATAGAAAGTTCCGACACTCAGCGTTTTGCGCTTTGCCAGACCTTGCGCGAAGCAGGCTATGAACCGGTCGAAACACAAGATTATTGGCAGGCAATTAACTTGCTGAAAATGTCAGAACCCGGTGAATTTGACGCCGTAATTCTCGGCTGGATGGATTATGAGCAGGAGCTCACCTCTATTCTACGCAAGCTGCTCAACAGCGAAAAATATTCCACGGTGCCACTGATTGTTTTGTCGGACGAGCTAAACGCAGAGCTTGATGGCTGGGTTTGTTCAAGACCCGCCTCAAAACGATTGGAGCATGGGCAGCATATTGAAATTTTAGAACAGATCACCCAGCTACAAAAGCTCGGTGATATTCATGACGAGGTTCGTGGCGAGAAGGTCGAGCCACGAAAGCAGGGAGTAAATATTCTGCTGCTGGATGATTCCTCTTACGATCTGAGTCGTTATCAGAGGATTCTTGCTGACGCTGGCTATTCTGCCACCATTTCTGCTGATGTTAATTCAGCCCGTGAGTTTATCGGCCAAGAACAATTTGATATCGCCATCGTCGATTATTTTATTCTCGATACTAAGCCGGGTCATGAATTCATGGTTGCGCTGCAAAATGATCCAGAATACTCGCGCGTACATAGCGTGGTTCTGATCAGTTCCTATGTGGATAAAGCCGTGCAAGAAAGCCTTGAGCTTGGGGCTGCCGAGTGCTTGTTCAAAACTGAAACGGATGCGCTGTTTCTAGGTAGGGTCAATGCCTTGGCGCGGCAGATTGTGCTGCAAAAATCTGCGGATGCCGAACGCCGCCGTTTTGAAGCAATCATATCTTCAGTTGGCGAAGGAGTGTTTGGCGTGACCGCTGACGGTGCGATTACGTTTATGAATCCGGCAGGGCAAAAAATGCTTGGGTTTGGCACGGCCAATCAATTTATCGGCAAGCAGGCTGCGGCATTGATTCATTCTCCCGAGCGACTGCGTAAGGGGGATCAAAAGATAAAAGATCAACTCGCAGATGCATACCTCTCTGGCGCTGAATTAACGCAACAAGAAACGATATTTCTGAAAACGGATGGGCATAAAATCAATGTTGTTTGCTCGGTCTCTCCGCTGGAAGTGAATCGTCAGCGCCAGGGGTCTGTGGTTGCCTTTCGCGATATCACGGAACGGAAGCAGATGGAGCGGCGTTTGCTATGGCAAGCCACGCGTGATCCGTTAACTGATCTATACAATCGTCGCTTTTTTGAGCAGTCATTACGCCGAGAAGTTAAAAAGATTACGCTGGGATTATCCACGCAGGGCGCATTGCTTTACCTCGATTTTGACCAGTTTAAGTATCTCAACGATACCGCCGGGCACGATGCAGGTGACAAGCTACTCATGGAAGCCAGTCAGCAGCTCAGGGAAGGTGTTCGTGCCAGTGACGATGTTTCTCGTCTGGGTGGTGATGAGTTTGCGGTTATCTTACGAACGGTCTCAACTGAAGATGCGATGCAAATTGCAGAGCAGCTGAGAGGTCGCATGCAGGATGTGGCCTATATTAGTGAGGATGTTTCTTTCAAGTTGAGTGCCAGCATCGGTGTTGCCATGATCGAAGGGGGGATGAGCGACAAAGATGTTCTCGCCAATGCGGATATCGCCTGTAACATCGCCAAGAAAAAGGGGCGCAATCAGTGTCATCTTTATTCTGCCAGCACCGATCTGGATCGCGCCTCAATGAATAAAGAGATCGCCTGGTCTGTGCGGCTTAAAGAAGCGCTGGAGAACGAAGAGTTTTTCCTCATGTATCAGCCTATCTTGCCTTTGAATGAAGTGGATTTTGGTGATTTGCCCGGGGAGCCAAATCGGCTTTGGGCTTCGCTCTCGCATCTGCCTGATCATTATGAGGTGTTGATTCGACTCAAAGATGGTGACGGGATGATTAGCCCTGGCGCATTTTTGCCAATGGCTGAGCGGTTTGGCTTGATCCAGGAAATTGATTATTGGGTGATCAAAGAATCCTTAAGCATTTTAGAGGAGCTACAGGCTGAAGGTCGACACGCCAGTTTTTCTGTCAACCTTTCAGGGCTTACGCTCAATACTCCGGAAGTTTTAAAGAAAATCCGTTTGCTATTACAAGAGACACTGGTGCCACCAACCTCTATCGTATTTGAAATTACTGAAACGGTAGCGATTGAAAAGACCGAGATTGCGAGGGAATTTATTGAGTCGTGCCGTGAGTTTGGCTGGAAATTTGCACTGGATGATTTCGGTACAGGCTTTAGCTCATTTTCCCAGCTCAAGCATTTGCCTGTTGATATCGTCAAGGTCGATGGGCAGTTTGTTCAGGATATGTCGATTGATCCCATTGACCGAGCGATTGTCATTGCGATCAATGACATCGCACATTCTTTGGGTTTGGAGACGATTGCAGAATATGTCGAAACGCGTGAAACGCTGGAGCTATTGCAGGAATGCGGTATTGATCACGCGCAGGGTTTTTATATTTCAAAACCCTTAAGAGAGATTGATACGCGTGCAGACAGCGCCACGCAAATGATTAGGTTGGCAAAATTATAAGCGGGTATGATGAGCACGATAAAATTTGTCAGGTGAATTATGGTTGAACGGTACACAAGCGAAGAAGTTACCTCGGCTTTAACCCAGTTAAATGCCGGGTTAGATGTTCCTTGGGAAATTAAAAATGATAAGTTGCATAAGCAGTTTACATTTTCCAGTTTCGTCACCGCTTTTGGCTTTATGACTAAAGTCGCTCTCCAGGCCGAAAAGGTTGATCACCATCCAGAATGGTTTAATGTTTACAGTAAAGTAGCAATAGATTTAACCACTCATCAGGTTGGAGGTATTTCCATTAAAGATTTTGGGCTGGCAGCGATAATCGAAAAGTTATAGCACTAGAAATTAGAATTAAATTGCTATATAAAAACTAGAATCCGGTTGTGTCGTTACGCAGATAAATTTTTAAATAATCTATTTCTTTACGGGCGATTTAATAATCGGTCGGATGCTCACCATCGCTTTTACTTTAAATTTTGCACCATTTCTTAACCCCGAAAATTCCAGTTCTGTTTCCGGTTTACTTCGGGCAATCACGCTGAGCGCATCACGCACGCCTTTAATAGGCTCACCGTTTACGTCCAATAAAATATCATTTGCTTGAAGCCCTGCTTTTTCTCCTGGGCCGCCTTCAATGACAGCAGTGAGTATCACGCCATGATTTTCCGGCAAGCCGTATTGCTCAATTATGGCTTGTGGCACATCTGTGCCTTCAACGCCCAACCAGCCTCGAATCACCTGTCCGTGTTCAATAATTTGCGTCATTACATCTCTGGCAAGCGCAGCAGGAATGGCGAAGCCGATTCCAGTGGAGCCGGATTGACTGTGGATTGCCGTGTTGATGCCTACCAGTTGACCGTAAGTGTCGATTAATGCACCACCTGAACTGCCAGGGTTGATGGCAGCATCTGTTTGAATAAAATCTTCAATGGTGTTTAGGCCGAGCTGGTTTCGACCGGTGGCGCTGATAATGCCCTGGGTGACGGTTTGGCCGATGCTAAATGGGTTGCCAATTGCCAGTACGATATCGCCCACTCTGAGTTCTGATGAGCGCACGGTGATGGAAGGTAGGTCAGTAGCATCAGCTTTGAGTACTGCAATATCTGTTTCGGGGTCCGCGCCGATGGCTTTGACTTCGAGACGGCGCCCGTTTGCCAGCACTACTTTTATTTGATCGGCACCAGCGATGACATGATTATTGGTGAGGATATATCCTTGTGGGCTGATAATAACCCCGGATCCCAAGCTGGTCTGCTGCTCAAATCGTGGTGCGAGTAACGGATCGCGAAAAAATGGATTAAATAATGGATCATCGTGCAATGGATGTGAATCAGCCAGCACTTCTTTCGCGGTTGATACATTGACCACAGCAGGAGCCGCGCGGGCAACTGCGCTGGCATAGCTCGCTCTGGCAAATCGTGGGTCAGGCTGGCGTAATCGTTCTGGTGGCGCTTCCTCGTGAACCGCAACCACAGTCTTACCTGGCCCCATTATCTCCGGAAATAGAAATACACTGATGAGTGCAATTCCCAGCCCGAGTGCTACCATTTGGAAAAAGAAAGTAAAATGCTTGTGCAAAGGGCTCTTTGGTTTAAATTTAGAGGGATTCAGTTTAGGTGTTTAGATGGTGGAATTAAAGCTGTTGGTGGCGCATACCAACAAAATATTAAAAATCTCCAAGTTTAAGGACTATTGTCCGAATGGTTTGCAGGTAGAAGGTGCAGCGCAAGTGAATAAAATTGTCGCCGGCGTAACGGCCAGTCAGGCAATGATTCACAAAGCGATAGAGCGAAAAGCAGATGTTCTGCTAGTCCATCACGGCTATTTCTGGCGTGGTGAGGATCAGGCAATTACGGGTATGAAAAAGGCCAGAATTCAGTTGCTACTTGAAAATAACATTAGTTTGCTTGCGTACCACTTACCGTTGGATGCTCATCCTGAATTGGGGAATAACGTGCGTTTGGCAGATGTTTTGGGATTTGAGGTTGAAGCTAACCTGAACAAGGAGGGTGTCGGGCTTGTGGGGAGATTGTCAAAACCAATGACGGCGTTCGCGTTGCGGGATTTGATTTCGGAGCGGTTGGATAGAAAGGTGTTGCATATCTCAGCTGATCAAGAAGATTCAAACAAGGAAATTAAAACAATTGCCTGGTGTACCGGTGGTGCGCAAAATTATATTTCTCAGGCGGTTGAGCTGGGAGTCGACGCCTATTTGAGTGGAGAGATATCAGAATCTACTGTGCATACTGCGAGAGAAAACGGGATTGATTATTTTTCTGCCGGGCATCATGCAACTGAACGCTATGGTGTGCAGGCATTGGGCGAGCATATGGCAGAGGAATTTAATTTGCAATATGAGTTTGTGGATGTTTGGAATCCGGTCTAACCCTTTAGGGTGTCTCTACTAGGGAGTCTCTAATAGAGTAGGGAGTCTCTAATAGAGGCTGGATAATCCGCTGGTTTGGTGGTTGTCGCTGTAACTTTCGTCTTCTGCTTCAACGTAGCTGGCGGCAGGGTTGCAATTGCTGAGCTGCAGTTCGGCGGGTTCCAGAGAAAAAGTGAAGGGCGCTGCTTTTCTGAGGACGCTTAGGCCGAGCAGGTTTCTCGCGTTCGGTGGGGTTTCTGCAACTTCAATATCTTCAAGGATGCAGCCGCCAAGTGTAAATGAGCTGACTTTATAAACAGGAAAGATGTAGATGTCACCGTTTGCAAGAATGCCTTCAATCTCACCAATGTGCCGTGCATCCCCGGTTTGTTTGAGCTTGTTAATAACATTGCGATTGAGTGTTGCGTAGCCTGCGCCGGTATCCACTAGTAATTCGATGGTTTCTTGCCCTACCTGAGCGGTGACATAGTAGGTGGCAGTACCTTTTTCACTCATCGGAATTGCGGTAGGTAACCCTTCAGAATAAGCCACGCCGTTGGCTATGAGCAAGACTAAAGACAAGATGAGTTTAGGCAATGGTAGAAATCCTCCGATGAGCCGAAAACTATTGTTGGTTTCGTTGTCTCTTTCGGTTTTCATTGACCGTACAGCGTTTGTAGGGGGTGATCAAGTTTCGGTGTAGCTCTGAGTTGAGCCTAATTACTTAATTATGTTTATGCTAGAAAAAATATCAAGAATCGGAAAAGGTAAGTGTTCTTCATATATTTCAGTCATTTAATGGAATAAATAGGTGCTATGGAGGGTAGCTAGCCGATGGTTTTTGCGTTGACCTAAGCTCCAAGTTAAGCGACAATTCCGCGCCGAATATTTGGGCGCGCGTAACCTAACGTAGGTCATCCCCCCATTTTGGAGAAACCTGCTCTAGTGACGCTGCTTCTGAGAGGTTAATGAATTCTAGGGTTTTTGTGTGTGATACCGAATGCACACAAGAACTTGCTGTAACCATTTTATTTTTGTATTTGAGGAGATGTCAAAAACTATGGACATCAAGAAACCAAGCGCCGTCGATTTAAAGAAAAGACGGTTTCTCATCGGGGCAACCTCCGTCGTTGGCGCAGCTGGCGCAGCAACGTGGGCAATCCCGTTTTTAAGTTACTGGTCACCAAGTGAAGGCGCGAAAGCTGCTGGTGCTCCCGTTGAAGCTGACATTAGTAAGCTCGACAAAGGTCAGTTGATTCGTATCGGCTGGCGCGGCAAGCCTGTCTGGATTGTACGTCGCACCGACGAAATGCTCGAGTCGCTGAAACAAATTGAGGATAAGTTGGCTGATCCTGCTTCTGAAGAGATTTCTCAACAGCCGGATTACGCGCAGAACGAGCATCGCTCGATCAAGCCCGAGTATCTTATTCTGGTCGGAATCTGTACGCACCTGGGTTGTTCGCCAAGCTATCGCCCAGAAGTAGCTCCTGCTGATTTAGGTGCTGACTGGCTAGGTGGTTTCTACTGCCCTTGTCACGGTTCGCGTTTTGATCTTTCCGGAAGAGTCTATAAGGCTGTTCCTGCACCAACCAATCTGGTGGTTCCTCCGCATCAATATCTCAGTGATGCGCGAGTTCTCATCGGTAATGACGGAGCATCAGCATGAAAAACCTAGTCAATTGGGTGGATGAGCGTTTTCCGATTATGTGGCTCTGGAACGAGCATCTGGTTAACTACTACTCTCCCAGAAACTTTAACTTCTGGTACTTCTTCGGCTCTTTGGCGATGCTGGTGCTGGTGATGCAAATTGCCAGTGGCCTGTTTCTGGCCATGAACTATAAGCCAGACGCAGAGCTTGCTTTTGCGTCGGTTGAATACATTATGCGCGATGTGCCAGGTGGCTGGTTTATCCGTTATATGCATTCTACAGGCGCGTCGGCATTTTTTATCGTGGTGTATTTCCACATGTTCCGTGGCTTGATCTACGGTTCTTATAAAAGCCCGCGTGAGCTGCTTTGGCTGGTTGGCATGGCAATTTTCATGGTGCTGATGGCGACTGCCTTTATGGGTTACTTGCTCCCTTGGGGGCAGATGTCCTACTGGGGCGCGCAGGTTATCGTTAATCTGTTTGGTGCAATTCCAGGCATTGGCCCTGATCTGGCGGTCTGGATTCGGGGTGACTATGTTGTCTCTGATGCAACTTTGAATCGTTTTTACGCACTCCACTTCTTCTTACCGGTTCTGGTATTGCCAGCCCTCGTATTTATTCATTTGATTGCATTGCACACTACCGGTTCTAACAACCCGGATGGTATCGAAATCAAAAAGAACAAGGACAAAGACGGAATTCCACTGGATGGTATTCCGTTCCACCCGTATTACACGGTGAAGGATATTGTCGGCGTGGGCGTGTTCTTGCTGATTTTCTTTGCGATTGTGTTCTTCTCTCCAGAAATGGGCGGCTACTTTTTAGAGCACGCCAATTTCATTCCGGCTGATCCATTAAAGACGCCTGAGCATATTGCGCCGGTTTGGTACTTTACGCCTTTCTACACAGTGTTGCGTGCCGTGCCTGACCCATTCCTGGGTGTGCTGGCAATGGGCGCTTCGGTAGTTGTGCTGTTCTTCCTCCCCTGGATTGATACGCATCCGATTAAGTCGTGGAGGTATCGCAGTGCGATTCACAGAACTTCAATTTTACTGTTTGTGGTGGTGTTTTTTGTTCTCGGATATTTAGGTGTCAAACCAGTAACCCCCGTCAACGCCGAGCTTGGATTGCGCTTAACAGAAGTCTACTTCCTGTTCTTTGTGATTCTCTGGTTCTCCAGCAAACCACGGACGAAAGGTTTCTCGTTTTTGATCTTCGCTATCTGGATGGGCGCGATCATTGCTTATGATCTGGTGAGATTAGCTTCGGTTGATGCGAGTGTGGTCTGGCCTGGTTTGTTGATCCCGTTAATCTATCTATCCATCACTTTATTGGGGCCGGTCTTTACCAACTTCGATAAAAATAAAGTCGTTCCAGAAAGGGTGACAGGATCATGAAAACTTTAATCTTAGCGTTACTAATGGCATTTTCAGGTTCTTTGCTTGCGGCCGGTGGCAACGTCAAGCTCGATAAAGCCAATATTAATCCCGGGAATGAGGAATCATTACAAACTGGTTTTAAATACTACAATAACTATTGCCTGAGTTGTCATTCGCTTGCTTATAGTCGTTACAATCGCGTGGCAAAAGATCTGGGTATTCCAGAAGAGCTGGTTGAGGAAAATATATTCACCCGTGATGAAAAAGGTGAAACTTCCAAAATTGGTTCGCTGATGAAGACTGCTATGCCAGAGCTATACGCGAATCAGGCTTTCGGTATAGCACCGCCTGATTTGACATTAATAGGTCGGGCGCGCAGTGCGGATTGGCTCTACACCTATTTGCGCGGCTTCTATCTTGATGATTCACGTCCTTTTGGTGTTAACAACACCGTTTTCCCTGATGTGGGTATGCCCCATGTTTTATGGGAGCTGCAAGGTTGGCAGGCAAAAGCAGAAGAGCATCATGGCGATGCGGGTCACGCTGAAGCTGCCGAGGACGGACATGGCGCTAAAACTGCTAAATCCGGTCTGAGCATTGTTGAGCCGGGTTCGATGACAACAGCAGAGTATGATCACGCTGTACGAGATCTGGTAAACTTCATGATGTATGTGGCAGAACCTGCAAAACAAAAGCGTAAAGCATTAGGCTTGCCAGTGTTGTTGTTTGTATTGTTGTTCACCGTTCTTGCTTATTTTATGAAGAAAAACTACTGGAAAGACGTGCATTAGAAAGCTGTCCGAAAATACAGATCGAATATGGAAAATCCGGTTAAACCAGATTTTTCATATTTTCGTTAAAGAGATAGGGTTACTCCCGACCCTAACTTCTCACTCAGGAAAATGACATGACGTTAGCTGCAAACCGTCGCTCAGTGATGACACTGTTCTCAAGCCAGGATTGTGCTCAGTGCCACCGCACCCGCATCGTTTTACGTGAAAAAGATATCACCGTAGATATTATTGATATCGACCCGGAAAACAAACCTGACGATCTTGTTGATTTAAACCCTTATAACAATGTTCCGACATTGGTTGATCGCGAGCTGGTGCTATATGAACCACGCATTATTATGGAATACCTGGATGAGCGTTTTCCACATCCGCCATTAATGCCGGTTGATCCCGTATCACGTGCGCGCACGCGTTTGGCGCTGTATCGCGTAGAAAACGATTGGTACTCGCTACTGGATGATCTTGAAAATGGTGGCGAGAAAAAGCGCGCTAAAGCACGACGTTTTTTCAAAGAAACACTCACGGCTT
Organism: uncultured Thiotrichales bacterium; assembly: GCA_964577195.1. Taxonomy (GTDB): domain Bacteria; phylum Pseudomonadota; class Gammaproteobacteria; order UWMA-0217; family UWMA-0217; genus HyVt-560. The sequence continues at coordinate 13,532 of CAZNYF010000068.1, forward strand.
CAGCCGATGTGTTTGCTGCAAAAAGGTTTTTTCTCAGTGATGAATTTAGCTTGGTGGATTGCACCATTGCGCCAATTTTATGGCGTCTGGAACGCTACGGTATTGATCTTCCTGACTCAGCGCGCCCGGTCAAAGCCTACATGGATAGAGTGTTTGGAAAAGAAAGCTTCGTCGCCAGCTTGAGCGAAATCGAAGTTGATATGCGCGCCTAAGCTTTGTTAACTGTCAAGACACACCAAAAAAACTTGAGATCCCATGTCTGAGCCAGAAATGACATCTAATCGTCCGTATTTGATCAGAGCGATCAATGAATGGATTATTGATAATGGCTTAACTCCGCATCTTCTCGTGCTGGCTGATCACCCTGGCGTGGTCGTACCCTCTCAATACGTAGAAGACGGAAAAATCGTTCTTAATCTCAGCCCCGTAGCCATTAGGGGTTTAGTCGTAGAAAACGATCAAATTACCTTCTCAGGTCGCTTTGGTGGAACCCCGATGGATGTTGTTGTGCCGATGTCTCAGGCCGCTGCGATCTACGCGCGTGAAAATGGCAAAGGCATGGTCTTCGCTCCAGATGACGAAGGTGACAGCCCGAACAAACCAACCAAGCCTTCTGGTGGAGACAAACCCACGAAATCGGCTGATCGCTCTCATTTGCGAGTTGTAAAGTAAGGAACTTCCTACGCAAAGTTTTTAGTCTGTTAAAACGGCCTGACAACGACCATAATCACAACCAGCATCAGCAGTACTGAAGGTGCTTCGTTAAACCACCTGTACCATTTTTCATCGCGCCGGTTCTGATCCGCCTTAAATGTCTGCACCAGCTTGTAGCACCAAAAATGATATCCAATCAGCGCAGCAACAAATAACAGCTTAAAGTGCATCCAGCCTTGGCTCATATAGCCCTCCCAGTTTAGCATCAACACCCAGACACCAAAGATGACTGTCAGAACACCGCCAATGTGGGTCATCATCAACAAGCGGCGCTCCATAATCTTAAACAGCGCCACTGTTTCCTTCCCGGGTTTCTGAGAGTGGTAAACAAATAACCTGGGCAGATAAAATAAACCTGCAAACCAGGTAACCATAAAAATAATATGAAATGACTTAATCCAAAGCATTGGTTTGGTGGTGGTTTCTGAGTGGGGGGTTAGATTTTAGCAAATAATGATCTGCATGGTATTCAACTGATTTTTCCAGGTTAAATACCTAGTACAGCAAGCGGTAAGTTCGATCAATAAGATGTTGGTATAGATTTCCGAGA
>CAZNYF010000069.1:0-14710 GCA_964577195.1 uncultured Thiotrichales bacterium
CCTGTAATAGATAAAGATCGATACCCCTCAGCCGATAAGCTTTTTGAAGCCGCTAACCAAGCAGCAGATGATCAGTAACATAACGAGCAGAATCAACAAAAAAAGGAAAATATTATGGCTCAGACTATTAATACTAATATGTTCTCGCTGAATGCTCAGCGAAACTTAAACAAATCTCAGGGCGCTATGGGAATGGCGATTCAGCGTTTGTCTTCTGGTCTTCGCATTAATAGCGCGAAAGATGATGCCGCTGGCATGGCTGTTGCAGAAGGAATGACCTCTAAAATTCGTGGCCTGAATGTTGCGGCACGAAACGCCAATGATGGTATTTCACTGGCTCAAACAGCAGAAGCTGCTTTGGGTGAAATCACCAACAACTTACAACGAATTCGCGAGCTGGCAGTTCAATCGGCTAACGGTACATTGGGTAATGAAGAGCGTGGCTTTATCGATTCTGAAGTAGCCGAGCTAGGAAAAGAAATCGCGCGAATTATAGATGATACAGAATTCAACGGTTCTAAATTGTTTGGTGCTGGTGCCGATGTTAAAATTCAGGTTGGTGCAAATAAAGGTGAACAAATCACCATTACAACTACAGACTTGACCGATCTGAAAGCTGATGCACAGGCTTTTTCTGTAGCAACAACCGCTGATGCAGAAAAAATCATTGCCACAGGTTCTGCAACCAATGACAGTGTGTCAAAAAGCTTAAATACAGTTATTTCTGCGCGCTCTACGATGGGTGCGACTCAAAACCGTTTTGAATCTGTTATTAGTAATATCAATAGCTATAAGGAAGGCTTGCAAGCTGCTCGATCTAGAATTACCGATACCGACTACGCCGCTGAAACCGCAAACCTGGCTCGTAGCCAAGTGCTTCAGCAAGCCGGTATAGCCATGGTTGCTCAAGCTAATCAAATTCCTCAAGGTGTATTGAGATTATTGGGTTAAATTAGACATTTCAAAAACCCATTCCGAGAGTTTCTCTGGGAGTGGGTTTCTACCTGTCAGAAATTAGTTTTTTTGAACCATGACCAAAAAGAATCAAAATATTTGCGGCATCGTTCTTTTCAATTTAGTAGTAAACAGCTAATACTAAACACCATAATATAGAACATAAAATGAGCTTAAAGCTCACGAATTTCAGGAGATAGTACAATGGCAGCCATTGGTGGTTCAGGTCTGGATGTTCAAGGAATAGTCGGCCAATTAATGAACATAGAACGCGCACCTCTACGCGCAATTGATCGAAAAATAGATGAACAAGAAGATAAAATCAGTGCACTTGGCCGATTAACCAGTACCTTGGCTGACTTAAAATCATCTGCCAAAAAACTCCAAAACACATCAGAGCTACAGATATTCAAAGCTGAATCCAGCAATGAAGACATTTTAACCGCGTCTGCATCCTCCCTGGAAGTAGAAGAAAATCACTCAATCGTCGTTGAAGAGCTGGCAACCAGACATCGAATTGCGTCACAAACAGTTTATGCAGAATCTACAGATTCAGTCGGCGTAGGCAGTTACACTTTTTCTACCGATGGAAAAAAATTCGAAATCACACTGGAAGAAGGTGAATCATCATTAAACGACTTAAGTAATGCCATTAACAGAGCATCAGACAACAGCGGAATCAACGCTTCCGTCATAAAAGTCGACGACGGTTATCGTTTGGTTTTGTCATCACGTGAGTCTGGAAGTGATAACACCATCGTTGCTACTGGTGAATGGGAGCAATTATCAGAAGCTAAAGATGCAACCATTCAGGTTAATGGCTTAACCATTCATCCCTCAAGCAATACTATTTCAGATGTCATACCTGGCGTAACACTAACGTTGAAATCAATTGGTACTGTTAACCTGAGTACCGGTGCTGACAAAGATAAAATTATTGAAGCATTTGAGGACTTTGCTGAAAGATACAACAACGTTCAAAGCACGCTCAAACAAGTCAATAGTGGAGACTTAAGAGGTGAGAGCCTATCTGTCTCCATCGACACTGCCGTCAGAAATAATTTCTTTAAATCCTTCGAAAATTCAGAGGGTATTTCTAAGAATGCTTTTGACTTTGGATTTACGTTTGATAAAGATGGCAAGCTAAGCGTTGATAAAAACCGAATTAAAGACGCTGTTGATAATGACCTTTATGGGATGCTCAGCTTTCTCTCTGATAAAAGCAGTTTTGCGAACACCATGGTTGATTCTATCGAGGCACTCACTAAGTCTGGCGGCGTACTCGATAGCAGAAAAAAGTCCTTTGATAGCGCAGTATCCCGATTCGAGTCTCGAGCAGAAAGACTTGAAAACCGTCTTGAGCGCGTCAACGAAAGACTACTACAAACATATTCACAACTCGACAGATTGGTAACGCAATCCAGCAGCACCAGCAATGCCATTATTCAGTCACTCAGTGCATTAAATACACGAAATAATTAATCAAAGAAAAAGGACTTAAGTTTATGTTTACTGAATCTAACGCCGCTGCGGCATATCAAAATATCGGCAGGAATAGCTGCATTGAAGATGCCTCGCCACACAAACTGGTTGAAATGTTATTTTCTGGCGCTATCGATAGAATTTCTCAGGCAAAAGGATTTATCGAACGTGGCGAAATTAAAAGCAAAGGCATTGCCATTGGCAAAGCACTTTCGATTATAGAAGAGTTACGCCGTACGCTTGACATGGAAAAAGGTGGTGAAGTTGCTGAAAACCTGCATGACTTATACATGTACATCAAGGAAAGACTAGTGACAGCAAACTTAAAGACCGACGTTGACATACTCAATGAGTGTCAACAATTGATCGGCCAAATAAATGATGGCTGGAGACACATGTCCAGTGATATAAAAAACAAACCTCAGATGCCTAATGAACATTAATCTCACCATTACCGGGCTGGAAAAATCCTGTGAAGATTTAATTACTGCAGTATCCAATCAAGACTGGGCGCTGGTAGAAGACCTTGATAAAACACGCTTGGATTTAATTATTCATCTCGCAGAAATTAAACAGGACAAGCTCACTACTGAGCTGGAAGACTGTATTAATCATATTCTTGAACTGGATAAACAGATCCAAAAAGATATTATGAAAGCCTGGAATCAAGCAAGATCTGAATTGCTGTCGATACAACAATCTCGGCCTGCAATTGAAATGTATCAACAAAAACTGGTGAATTAACGCAGCGGTTTCAGTCGCGCGATCCAATCCTGGCTAGACTGCTGAATTAAATCGAGTACGGTCCAGGGATATAAGCCCCGAAAGATCATCAGCACGGCGAAGACAAAAACACAATCAGTTCGTGGCGGCGCAGGTCAACAGCTTCTGCAGCTACTCGGTTGGCACTTGTCCAAAAAATGCTTTGCGATAAAGCTTTAGAAAATACGCAGCGCCTAGTACCAACCAGGTAGAGCCGCAATAGCCGCTCCCATATGCGTTTTAAAAACATAAATTAAAACTAGCTACTCAGCCGGAAAACTGCTGGTACCGGGAATCCCTATCGCGGCGATGGCCGAAAAGAAAAAAGAACGCGGCCAACAAAGGCATACTTTTAGCAGTCCACCGAGGCTAATCACATCAGTCGATCCTACTCGGCTATGGAGAAAACCGGTCAGAAAATAAAAGCCACTGGCAATAATGCTGAAATTTAGCAATTGGAATGTGGCGCCCTGTATACCTTGGATATTGAGTGACGCAATACCCAGTACAACAAAACCAATATGACTGATACTGAAACACGCAAGCATCCGTCTAAAATTCGTTTGCGCCCGCGCCAGTACTGCGCCATAAATAATTCCGATCACACCGAGACCGGTAAGTAGCCAAACGTGTTTCTGCGATGCAGCCGGGGAGTCAGCGATTGTAAAAATCAAATTATCCCGACCCTTAGGGCAGATAGTCTCCAGTGTTACTGTTTAATTAGAAGCACCTCTAAAAAAACGAGTTTTTCAGCCTGGCTGCACACCTTTGAACCTATCCTAGCAATACTCTTATTTTGAATTCCAGGCAAGCACTTCCATGCTGGAATATACAGGCTTCAGGTTCTCAGTGAGCATTAGCTTATAAATAGACAACATGTGGTCAATCTTCTTTTCCCAGTCAAATTTCTCTTGGGCACGTTGCCGACCAGCAATCCCCATGAGTTCACACAGCTCTGGGTCATTCGCTAGCTTGAGCATTGCTTGCGCAAAGCCATTAACAAAACCCTGCCTGGAATCAGGCTCAACAAGAATTCCGCATTCATCAGTAATATAGTCGGTGGGGCCACCCCATTTAGTTGCTATTACCGGGCGAGCCGAACACATGGCTTCCAGCACAACAGCACCGCCACATTCATAAAGGCTGGGTAATACAAGTGCCGTTGCTTTATTGAGCTCTTGTGCACATCGCTTTTGATCTTGAAATCCAAGAAATGAGATAGAGCTTGATACTCCCAATTCATCAGCCCTCACTCCCAACCTCTCACGCTCTTCCCCGTCGCCGATAATGCACAGCTCAACAGCACGTGTTTGATTAACAATTGAAATAGATTCCAGCAGAAGGTCTACCGCCTTCCAGTCAACTAAACGGCCAATAAAAACAAACCGTGGAACCAAACGGCGGTTGCGTTGTTTTTGTGAGGGGGGTTTCCAAATCGAAGTATCAACACCATTCTCCACAAGTTTTATTACGTTGCTAGTCACCGTTGTTGGTAGAGAATTGTAGGTTCGTTGGTTGGCAACGAGTAATACACTGGCTTTTCGCTTCCCCGGCAAAATCAAATTGAAAAGATTTGCAGAATATCGAAATAGTGAAAATAATAATTTTTCAAATCTACTTTCTTCTCTGGATAATCCTGGCGGATAAGTCATACCCCCGTTCATAGGGCCGATAATAACTTTAGCTCCAACGTTATAAATCATAGAAGCCAGCTTTGGAGATACCGGGTTTGGTTGATGCACTATGTCGATACCATTTTGCCTGACCAACCGAGTAACCAGTTTCTTTTGCCTGAATTGATTAATAAGGTCAATTGGATAGGAGACCAGAAATGAACTCATTCGACGTGGCAGGCGGTTTCCCAGCAGACTCCAATACCATCTCTGGATTGGCAGGTCTTTTAAAAACACCATTCTGTTAAATTCGTTTGGAAACACAGACTCCAGTTCCTCACGAACACGTTCGTGAGTGATCAGGAAAACGTCTATGTTGCGCTTTCGCATCACTCTAAAAATATGGTAGGGAATTATGGCTTCACCACCCATCCTTAGAGAGACACTGTCGGCTACTATCACAACTTTTGGTGTCTTAATCATTTCAGGCCTTATTATTATAATTCTGGGCTTATGGTATTTAACCTATTTTATTGGCTACCACTACGATCGACAAACCGATCCATCACAAAACAGAGTAATTCATGGGTTAGCTCTCTACCTGGGTAGACCTCTCGCACCTGTGGATAACAGGTAACTACTGAATGGTTAGCGCAGAGATGGCGGATTTCAGGGGGTGGTCTGAGCCGTTACCCCAACAATATTCACAGGCTGAGTAGTTACAACTAATCACCACGATAATTTAGTGTCTCAAGCAACGATTTACGTAGTATTTGTTGCTGGTCGTGGTTGAGCTGTACTGCTGATCCGGTTTGGATGTGAAGCACGTCTTCTGCGCGCTCACTTACGGTGGCGATGAAGGCATGGCGGACATTGATGTTTGCTTCGGCGAGAACCCTAACGATATCGACTAGTAAGCCGGGTCTATCTGCGGCAGATATTTGTAGCTCGGTAAATTCTTTATTTTCGAGGTTGGCAAATTTTATTTCGGCCTGGGTATCGAAGGATTTAAGCTGGCTGGATCCAAACTGGAATTGTGCGACCTTTACATCGGAAGAATTCAAAATTGTGGTTTGCAGATGGTCGGTCATTCTTTGTAAATCAGATTTTTCCTGGCTAGGATTTCCGTCTTGATCCAGTACGTAAAAAATCTGTAGGGCCATATTGGAACGGGTGGTAAAAATTTCTGCGCCAAGGATGTTTAACCCAAGCCGCGCAATTTCATTCGATACTTTCCAGAAAAGATGCGGATGATCAGCAGTGTAATTAAGGATTTCGGTAGCACCACGCTTAGTCGAATTCCGAATGGAAACAACCACCGAATCGGACGATTCAATGCTCAACATTTTTTCAGTTTGCCAAACAATGGATTCGGAATCTTGCTTCTGAAAATAATCGGTATCCAGCGTTTCCCATAAATCCAGCACTGCCTGCTCTTTATTGCCTTTTTGCAGCAGTGCCTCTAGCGCAAGACTACTGGTGTCCAACAGATTTTCGGCTCCCGACAATTCAGCATTAGTGGCCTCCAATGTCTCCAGAGACGCTCTATGCAGCCGCGCCAGCAAACTTGATTTCCAATCATTCCAGACTTCGTTACTGGTTCCCCGCATATCACTAACAGTTAATAAATAAAGATAATTTAACCGCTCAACGGTTTTTACTTTAGCGAGAAATTCATGAATTACATCGGGATCAGAAACATCTTTTCGTTGCGACACAGTTGACATAGTTAAATGCTCGCTCACCAACCAGCAAATTAATTGGGTATCTGTTTCACTAAGCCCATGACGCTCACAGAACCGAGTCGCATCAACCACACCTAATTCAGAATGATTACCACCTCTACCTTTGGCAATATCATGATAAAGGCAGCCGATATACAGTAATACAGGATCCCTTAGCTGAGAAAATATTTTACTGCAACGCGGAATTTCGTCTGCATATTTTTCGACGGATAAGCGACGCGCGTAACGCATGACCATAATAGTATGCTCATCGACTGTATAAGCATGATAAAGATCAAATTGCATCAACCCAACTACCGCACCAAACTCCGGCAAATACGCTGCCAAAACACCATATGTGCTCATGCGTTTAAATTCATGATAAACGCCTGTTGGCTGACCAAGAATTTGCATAAACAATTTCTGACAACGCGGATCATTACGAAATTCGTCGTCAATTAAATGCAGATGTGAACGTACCGCCCGAATAGTCGTTGCACGCACGCCGACCAGATTTGGGTTTTGCTGCAAGAGTAAAAAAAGCTCGAGTAATGCGGGTGGATAGTTTTCTATTACTGACGGATTTTTAATTTCCAGATAGCCACTACGACTCTGAAACCTTTCATTTAATTCAATCGGTTGAGAGAGAATATTTTTAAGCGTGATTTGTTCTTCAAACAATTGTAGCAACATTTCATTGAGTCTTTGAATCTCGGTTGCACCGCGAAAATACTGCTTCATAAATTGCTCTACAGCAAGATTACCTGTGGTGTCGTTATAACCAAATGCTGCCGCTGCAGTTTTTTGATGCTGTAATAAAAGTCGATCCTCTTTACGTCCTACCAGTCGATGCAGACAAAACCTGAGTCGCCAAAGAAAGTCTCGTGCGGAATTTAAAATCTCGAATTCTTCTTCAGTAAGAAAATCAACACCGATTAAATCTTGTAGTGTTTGCACACCAAAATGACGCGCGACAATCCAAGAGATAATTTGCGTATCTCGCAAACCACCAGGACTTTCTTTTAAATTGGGTTCGATGCGATAAGCGGTATCTCCAAAACGTGAATGTCGTTGCTGCTGCTCTTTAAGTTTCGCTTTGAAAAAATCGTGACTCGGCCAGAAATCAGGGGCGTTAATAGCGACTTCAAATTGATCGTAAAGGTTTTCTGACCCTGCCAATAATCGCGATTCAAAATAGGTAGTGGCTATCGTTAGATCGCGCGCGCCTTCCTCCACGCAAGACTCGATACTACGAACGCTGTTACCAAGATCCAGCTTCATATCCCAAAGGAAGGTAAAAAACTCACCAATCTTTTCACCCAGCTGATCTTCCGCATTTGGCTCAAGCAGCACTAAAATATCTATATCAGAACCGGGATGCAGAGCTTCTCTGCCGTAACCACCAACAGCCAATAAAGTACAACTCTCGTGGGCGGGTAGAAAATGCGCCCAGGCGCGTCGAATTAATTTATCAGTGGCATGCGTGAGCGTCTCGATGAGCGTTCTAATAGGACGATTATCGTCAAACCAAATATCTAACTCAGCTTGCATTTCATCGAGTGCATCGCGGAAATTTTTAGGGTTAACTTCAAGGCCTTCGACGGAGGTTAGCCATTGATCGTAGAATTTGGTGGTAGATGTCATCCGGGAAAGCCCATGAATTTAAAATTGAACGATGATTTTATTGGTCTTGAAAAGGAGCTACGTAGCCACTGAACTTATTAAGGGTGTCTCTTAAATGATTTCGCCTTTGCGAAGCGTTAGTACTTCATAACCATCATCCGTAACCAAAATGGTATGTTCCCACTGCGCGGATAAACTTCTGTCTTTGGTGACTACCGTCCAGCCATCTGGTAACAGTTTTGAAAAGCGTTTACCTGAATTCACCATCGGCTCAATTGTAAATGTCATGCCTGCTCTTAGCGACATACCGGTGCCCGCCTTGCCATAGTGCAAAACCTGTGGCTCTTCGTGAAATCCTGCGCCAATGCCATGGCCACAATATTCACGCACCACCGAGAAACGTTGTTTTTCTACATGCCGTTGAACTGCATTGCCAATATCACCCAGCGTCGCACCCGGCTGCACCAGCTTTATACCTTTAATCAGGCTTTCGCGGGCAACGCTAATTAGTCGCGACGCCATCACTTTAGGCTTGCCAACGGCAATCATTAAACTGGTATCACCGTGATAACCCTCTTTGATTACAGTGACATCAATATTAATAATGTCGCCGTCTTTCAAAACCTTGTCACTGGGAATACCGTGACAAATCTGGTGATTTACCGAGGTACAGATGGATTTTGGGAAACCTTTGTAGTTGAGTGGCGCAGGAATCGCCTGTTGCTCGTTAACAATAAAATCATGGCAGATCTTGTCAATTTCATCGGTCGAGATACCAGCCACCACTTTTGGCTCAATCATCTCCAACACCTCAGCGGCAAGCCGCCCGGCAACGCGCATTTTCTCGATTTCTTCGGAAGTTTTTATGGATACAGCCATGAGATAAAACAATTTTTGGTGGTGAAGCAATGAAGAGTGGCAGGGAAGCCTTCGACAGTCAAAAATCAACACTAACAGCAGCCTTATCTAAACTGGGTTTAGATAAGCGACTCTCGACCGATTAAAACCTCAATTAAAGCGAATAATTTGCTCCTGAACCCGTTGATAGTTGGATTATATCTTTTACTAGACTCTCATTAAATCAAATATTTATAAACAAAATATTGGTATTAATCGAGATATAACTACACTCAATCACAATTTAACGTAGTTTAAATTGAATAAAACGTTTGTTTGAACTACGCTTATAATATGCCTGTTGAAACCAAGTATGTGATCATGAATGCTGCGGAAGAGTTATTTGCCGCAGCGGGCTACAATGCCACTTCTTTGCGCGCGATCACGCAGGCAGCCGAGGTGAATCTGGCAGCCGTTAACTATCACTTTGGCGGCAAGCAGGGCTTGCTCGAGGCAATTTACAACCGCCGAATCGCACCAATGAACAAATCCCGTATTGACTCGTTAGAGGCGCTGGAAAAAACCTGGCTCTCCCGCCCTATTCCCCTCAAAGATTTGGTGCAATCTTTCGTCAAGCCCGCTTTAAGTATGAGCAGAGACGAGGACGGCAAACATTTTGTAACGCTACTGGGACGCAGCTACATGGAACCAAACCCGGTATTGCAAGATCAGGTCCGCAGTATGTTCAGCGAAGTGTCTGAACGCTTCGCAACATCTTTTGCGCGCGCCTTGCCGTATCTAAGCAGAGACGAATTATATTGCCGCATGCATTTTATGGTCGGGGTACTCGCCTACTGCATGTCTGGCGCAGATTTAATGCGAATGATCGCATCGAGTCAGTTTCTAGAGAATGCTTCCTCTGAGACCCTAATCAACAATTTGGTAGATTTTGTCTGCAGCGGAATGGCTGCGCCAGGGTCGAATGAAGAACTTATGGAGTCTGCCGGTATTGGCTCTGTTACTTGAGAGATCGAACCGTCAATTAACCAGCAACAGACTCGGAACGGAGAATTAATTATGAGTATTATTATTTGGGTTATCGCGTTTGGCGCGCTACTGGCCGCACTGGCGAGATTCGATTTTTCTATCAAGCAATGGTTGCTGGTTGCCGGTGTAGGATTACTCGCGCTGAATTTCACCGGTCAGACGCATATTCTCTGGGCGATTATTACCTGGTCAATATTCGGCCTAATTGCTGTCATGGTCTTGCTCCCTGACGTTCGTCAAAAATGGTTCACTTTGCCATTACTCAAAAACATCAAAGCCAAATTACCACCGATGTCTGATACCGAACGGACTGCCATCGAAGCCGGATCTGTGTGGTGGGAAAGCGACCTGTTTGGTGGCAATCCGGATTTTAGTAAATTACTCAACTACCCCGCACCTCAACTTTCCGCAGAAGAACAGTCCTTCATCGACGGGCCGGCCGATGAGCTTTGCCGCCGTATTGATGACTGGCAGATCACCCATGAACTCAACCGCCTGCCAGAAGACCTCTGGTCATTCATTAAGGATCAACGCTTCCTCGGCATGATTATCCCCAAGGAATATGGCGGACTGGGATTCTCCGCATTAGGGCATTCATCGGTGATCACCAAAATTGCCAGTCGCAGCACTACAGCAGCGGTTACTGTGATGGTTCCCAATTCATTAGGGCCAGCGGAATTACTACTGCACTACGGCACCAAAGCGCAAAAAGACCTGTATTTGCCGCGCCTGGCGGATGGTCGGGAAATCCCCTGTTTTGCTCTAACCGGGCCGGAGGCAGGCTCTGATGCTGGTGCAATTCCTGATACCGGCATTGTCTGCACAGGTGTTCACAACGGCAAAGAAGTACTCGGCTTGCGATTAAACTGGGAAAAGCGATACATCACACTCGGCCCGATCGCCACGCTACTGGGATTGGCATTTAAGGTCTACGACCCTGACGGTATGATCGGCGACGAAGAATCTCTTGGCGTCACCTGCGCTTTGATTCCAACCAACACACCTGGCGTGGAAATCGGTAATCGCCATTACCCGCTCGACTCTGCATTCCAAAATGGGCCTAATTATGGTCACGATGTTTTCATCCCGATGGAGTGGATCATCGGAGGTCAGGAACAAATCGGCGAAGGCTGGAAAATGCTGATGGAATCACTCTCTGCCGGACGGGGTATTTCACTGCCGGCACTGAGCACATCCGGTGGTAAATTCGCATCCAGAATGACCGGAGCCTACGCCCGGGTCAGGAAACAGTTTCGCTTACCCATCGGCAAGTTTGAAGGCGTTGAAGAAGCACTTGCCAGAATCGGCGGCTACACCTATCTAATGGAGGCATCGCGAACGCTAACCACCACCGCATTGGATATGGGCGAAAAACCCTCTGTGGTTTCGGCGATTATTAAATACCACTTGACGGAATTAATGCGCACCGCAATTAATGATTCAATGGATATACACGGCGGCCGCGGCATTTGCCTCGGGCCTTCCAATTATATTGGCAGAACCTATCAATCCATTCCGATTTCAATCACTGTTGAAGGTGCCAATATTCTCACCCGTACCTTGATTATTTTTGGTCAGGGAGCGATGCGCTGCCATCCCTATTTAATTGAAGAAATCGCGGCGGTTAATCATCCTGATAAAGACACTTCACTAAAAACATTTGACGCAGTGCTGATGAAACACCTCGGTTTCAGCGTTAAAAATGCTGCACGAAGCTTTACGTTTGGCTGGTCCAATGGACGACTTGCCGCTGCCGCAGGCTCAGGCGATGTCACCGACCCCTACTTTAGACAATTGAGCCGCATGTCCAGCGCCTTTGCGATTACCGCAGATCTCGCATTGCTGATCATGGGCGGGGCATTAAAACGCCGCGAGAAACTCTCCGGTCGTTTTGCTGATGCGCTAAGTCATCTCTATATCAGCTCTGCAATCCTCAAGCATTATCACAATCAGGGGCAGAAAAAAGAAGACTTGCCGCTGCTGCACTGGAGCATGCAGTACTCATTGCATCAAATACAGGTTGCGCTGGACGGCGTGATCCGAAACTTTCCACTTAAGCCGCTTCGCTGGATGTTACGCCTGATTGTCTTCCCGACAGGTCGGCATTATCAGCAACCCGATGACCGGCTCGGACACCGAGTCGCCAGCATCTTACTCACTCCCGGCGAAACCAGAGACCGATTAACCGAGGGCGTGTTTCAGTCAACTGATCCTGACGATCCGGTTGGCGCGGTGGAATACGCACTCGCCAGAACGCTGGAATCCGAACCCATCGAGAAACGTTTGCGCAAGCAAGGTAAGGCACGTCGTTATGATGAAGATTATGACGTTTGGGTCAAGCACCACATTGAAACCGGCATTATCGACAATGCCGAAGCAGAGATTTTAATAGAAGCTCAACGTGCTATCCGCAAAGCCATTATGGTCGATGATTTTGAGCAAGATAGTGTTGCCGCAGAAATTCATCAGGATAAAGCCGCTTAGTGGCCGGATTTTGGTCTAAGCTTAAGGCTGAGGTCACAGCCCACCGTGACCAACGAAATTAACTGTCATTCGGCATTTGCCAAATGACAGATACGGCAGCCACAATGATCCTAGAAAAATCAGTTGGGCGCGAAAAAGGCGTGTAAGCCATTGGCGTGAATGGTGAATCAGAAAAACTCGTGATCACCTTGCTGGTGATGAGAGCTTTTTCTGGTTTGCCAGGCGCGTCAATGGGTTGCGCGGACTTTCGTGATCCAACTGATTTTTCTAGGATGATTAAGAACAAGATATTGGAGAACTGACGACAACATGACTCAAGTAATCGACACAAGCCGGATTATCACCGGCTCAAAAATCACCAATATTCTTGATAAGCCTGACAGTAAATATATGCCGGCAGATGCCATGCACACGCTGCCGCAAATGTTCGAGACACGCGTCTCTATGACGCCGGACAGAGCTGCATACCAGCAGTTTGATCCAGACAAGAACCAATGGATTAAATATTCCTGGGGAGATACCGGAAAATCAGTTAAAGCATGGCAACAAACGCTCGCTACAGAAAATCTCGATCCGGGTGACCGGGTTGGCATTCGCCGAGGCAACGGTTTTAACTGGGTACTTTTTGATCAAGCTGCGTTATCACTGGGTTTGGTGGTTGTACCTTTATATGTCGATGATCGCGCCGACAACGTCGCCTACATTATTGAAAACTCTGATATTAAATTGCTGTATGTGCAGGAAAGCGAACAATGGCAATCTATGAGTAACAATCTCAGTCAACTCACAAAAATCGTTCGCGTCATCATTGAGGAAGGCGAAGATACCCGCACCTTAAGCCTTGAAGATAATCGCGTCGTCGCTCTGGATGACTGGCTGCAAACAAAAAAAGAAAATCCCGCATTGCCCGATATTGATCCTGCGGATTTGGCAACCATTGTCTATACCTCTGGCACCACCGGAAAACCCAAAGGAGTGATGCTGACGCATAAAAACCTAACCTCCAATTCCCGCGCTGGCGTAAACCACATCGGTTGCTTTGAAACCGACCGAATGATTTCCTTTTTGCCCCTTTCCCACACCTTCGAAAGAACGGTAGGTTATTACGTGCAAATCATGGTCGGCTGCGAAGTTGTTTACGCACGATCCATCGCTGATTTAGGAGAAGATTTACAAAACAAAAAGCCCACCATTTTAATTTCTGTACCCAGAATTTATGAACGTGTTTACGGAAAAATAAAAGCGCAGCTGGAAGAAGGCCCAGAGATTAAACGCAAATTATTTGATAAAACAGTTGATGTCGGCTGGGCGCGATTCGAACACAGTCAAGGACGTGCAAAATGGCAACCAAAATTATTATTATGGCCGATTTTAGATAAAATCGTCGCTTCAAAAGTGCGCGCAAAAATGGGTGGTCAGCTACGACTTGCTTTAAGCGGCGGCGCACCGCTTCCTCCTTCAATATCAAGAATTTTTATTGCTCTGGATATTATGGTTTTACAAGGTTATGGATTAACTGAAAGTAGCCCGATAATTTCTGCCAGCTCGCTGGAATTTAATCAGCCTTCAAGTATTGGTATGCCATTGCAAGGCGTCGAAGTATACATCGGTGAAAATGATGAACTACTCGCACGCGGCCCAAACATTATGAAAGGATACTGGAAAAATCCAGAAGCAACCGCAGATGCAATAGACGCAGATGGCTGGCTGCACACAGGAGACAAAGCCAAACTGGATGATGGTTATTTATATATCATTGGCCGGTTAAAAGAGATCATCGTTTTAGCCAACGGTGAAAAAGTCCCGCCTGCGGATATGGAAGTCGCCATCGCAGAAGATGCGCTCTTTGAGCAAAGTCTGGTCATCGGCGAACAAAAGCCTTGTTTAACAGCTTTAGTGGTATTAAATCCAAGTATTTGGGAAGAAACCAAGAAGCAGAATAATGGTGATTTTGACAACCTCAACAGCCCCGCCGTTGAGGAATTTTTGTTAGAAAGAATTAGCTCCCAAATTTACGCGTTCCCCGGTTACGCAAAAATTAAACGCGTCAAAGCCATGCTTGATCCGTGGACAGTTGAAAATGAATTAGCCACTCCCACAATGAAACTCCGCCGAATTCGCATTGAAGAAAGATTTAAAACTGAAATTAATGATATGTATCAGGGGCGGATTTAGTCGTAATAT
>CAZNYF010000070.1:0-14561 GCA_964577195.1 uncultured Thiotrichales bacterium
GTAGTTTGTAGCTCCACGGCAGGTTGCGATTTTTCCAGCCATTGACCATTCGCTTTCCTTTGTTGGCTCCCTTTTTCGCCTTGATTCCCTCGAACCCTTCAACTTGCGTATAAACTTTTTTAAAGCCTGCCTCATGTAGTGCTCTGGCAGCAAAAGGTGCGCGACTCCCGGAAGTACACATAATAATTACGGGAGCATCAGTAGAAAGCCCTTTGGCTTTTAATACACTACCAACCTCAGCTGCAAAATTCTGGTTTTTGGTCCTTCTAAAAGAACCATGCACACCATCTTTTTTGGTTTTCCAGGGGTAGTCGATGGCCTGAAAAAAGATTGGGATATTGGCATCAACCGCATCGGCAAAACCGATATGCTGAATTTCAAGACGGGTTCGAACATCAAGAAACAATACCTCATCAGCATTCTCAGTCTTTATTTTTAATGCTTCTTCCGGATTTAAGTAAAGATCAAATGGCGTGTGCCATTTTTCTTTCACTTCTGATTTATCAACAGCAAATGCGGGTGCAGCCAATAATGAGAGTAAGATTACTCCGGTTTTAAAAGTTTTGTGATTCATCAATAGTCTCTTGGGTTTGGTTAGCGATTCCAGATTGGTCATTTTAATTTATTTAGTTTTGGCAATACACATACTGCTTAAGGGTGTCTCTAAGAATAACTGTCCCTCAGCAGCACCTCTGCTTTTAGAGACACCTTTTAAATCTTTTCTGGCCCATCTTCTGGTGTGATGTTTTTCGAATTACGTTCTTCACGAACCTGATCTTCTGGTCTGCCATAGCGACTGGCGGTAAACGATAGTGCCATGGCTGCAAAACTCAGAGCAACAACGCAAGCAGTTGTTACCAACAGTAAATAGAGTTGAAAGTCTGTCGATACTTTTTGTACGTCAATGACCAGGTGTCTCGATAGCGCGGTAATCGCAATATAGATTAAATATTGAACTGGCAGCCGATGGGTTTTGAAGTAGATCCCAACCATTGCCCCCAGCTCAAGGTAGATAAACAGGAGCAGGATGTCTTTTAATCCAGCGTAGCCTTGATCGATAATTTTCATGTATTCGTGTGCGGCAGACCAAATCACGGTTGCGCCGATGACAAACAGCGCAAGGAAGTGGAATCCTTCGATCATCCAGTCACCGGTTTTGCTCATTTTTGTTAACATTCACTGTTTCCTGATCAAATTAAAATGGCGTGCTTTCAGTCTGAGTGAGCACTGAAGATCATCTTAATTTAAAGTATAGGTAGACAAAACTAACATGGGTTAATGTTTGTTCATCATCAAGTAAGTACATTTCACTTGTCAGATACCATTCACTACCACTGATATAAGGACGGTTTATAAAATGAAAAAAGACCATTCTGCTGATGTTGCCCCCAAAGGCACTTTTGCACTGATGTTCCTGCTTGGAATACTAATGGCTGCTGGTTGGGCCGGTATGTATTTTTATCTATTTCTGGCTCACGGGCCGGTTCACTAAAAAGCGAAGGAGTTAATCATGCATTTCGATCCGTTAGAGCGGATATGGTTTATCCTATCTGCAATCATGACCTTCGGTATTACAGCCATATTAGGCTTTTACGCTGTTGGTTCAAATATTCACCCTCCCAGTAATGTTGAAACCATCGATTCGTCCCGCCTGCATTTAAGCGAAGAGTTCGCAGAAGATAAATTAGGTGTTATGAAGAATGATGACGGTAGCTACACAGTCACAATGGTTGCTGCCCGTTATGGGTTTTATCCGCAAAAAGTTGAAGTACCTGCCAACACGCCGGTTAAATTTCGCCTTGCCAGTTACGACGTTCTACACGGTGTACACGCTCCTTTTACCAATATGTCGACGATGGTCGTTCCTGGCTACGTCTCCGAGGTAAATACGCAATTCCCCAAAGCAGGGGAGTATCCCTTGTTCTGCAATGAGTTTTGCGGATTGGGCCATGATGAAATGTGGGCGCGTCTTGTCGTCACTAACAATTAATCCTGAGGTATGAATATGTTTACTGATAATTCCAAAGGAGTGACGCTGGCGAATTTCTGGGTTGCCTTTATCTTCTTTTTCGTCGCTATTATACTGGGTGTCTACCAAGTTCTGTCGCGAAGTGGGTTTTTCCCCGCGCTAGAATCACCAACACTTTATTTTGCGTCTGTTTCAACGCACGGCGTCATTATGGGCTTTGTGTTAACCACATTTTTTATTATGGGTTTTGGCTATCACACTGCAGTGAATAGTTTGCAAATGCCACTGTGGAATAAAAAGCTTGCCTGGCTAGGATTTTGGATTTCCCTGATTGGTGTATTACTCGCAGCTGCTGTCCTGTTAACTGGGCAAGCATCTGTTATGTACACTTTTTATCCCCCGCTAAAAGCGCATCCACTATTTTATATGGGTGTAACTTTACTGGTGGTTGGCTCCTGGTTCTGGTGTGTCGATATGCTCGTAATGATGAGCAAATGGAAAAAAGCCAATCCTGGTCAACCAGTGCCTTTTGCCATGTTTGCGACCGCCGCTAATGCAGTGTTATGGCTATTTACCAGCATGGGTGTTACCGCCGAAGTTCTGTTTCAGTTAATACCCTGGTCACTCGGATGGATCGACACGGTTGATGTAGGTCTGGCCCGGACGCTCTTCTCCTGGACGCTCCATGCGATTGTTTATTTCTGGTTAATTCCAGCTTACATTGCCCTGTATTCATTCGTACCAAAAGCCGCGGGTGGAAAACTATTCAGTGATGAACTCGCACGAATATCGTTGATCATGCTACTTGTTATATCGGTTCCCATCGGTATGCATCACCTTTATATGGATCCGTTCCAAGGTGCAGGATGGAAGTTTCTACACATGATCGGCACCTTAATGGTGGCATTGCCAACGATGTTTACCGGCTTTACTGTCATCGCTTCGATGGAAGTCGCCGGGCGTATGAATGGCGGTAAAGGATTATTTGGCTGGATGAAAAAGCTGCCCTGGGATAACCCCATGGTTTTAGCCGGTGGCCTTTCTTTATTAATGCTTACATTTGGCGGTTTTGGTGGAATGATTAATGCCAGTTACGCTATGAATACCTTGGTACACAATACGCAATGGATCACTGGACATTTTCATCTGATTTTTGCGGGTACCACCGTGATCATGTATTTCGCCATTGCGTATTACATTTGGCCACAGCTCACAGGTCGTACGTTGAAATCTATTAAGCTCGTCAGAATGCAACTCTGGCTGTGGTTTTGGGGTATGTTGGTCTTGACACTTCCCTGGCATTGGATTGGCATGCTTGGCCAGCCGCGTAGAATCTCTTCAACGCCTTATGATTCTCCTTTAGTCGCTCGATGGGATTCTGGAGAAATCGGTATGATCCTGGGTGGATTCATCCTGCTAGTATCAGCTGTGCTGCTGATTTACAACTTGATTGCTTCATCGGGCCCAGAGAAAACGACTGAGCGTACAGATTCTATCTATGCTGAAGCGTTGCATCCGGTGTTGAAATTACCTGCAGTACTTAATGGGTTTGGTTTTTGGAGTATCGTTATCGCGATTTATTTGGTCGTCAGTTACGGCTATCCAATCTTCCAGTTCTTCGTCATCGGAACGCATGGTTCCCCTACATTCGGAGTATAAACATGAGTACTAAAAAACACTTAGTTAGTTTCACTCCATTTGTATTGGGATTCGCTTTAATTTTTTCCAGCGGAACCAGTATCGCCGAGCCATCATCATTGGTCGCTTTTGATTCCGAGACACGTGCATTACTAAAATCTGGTGATATTGCACGGGGAGAAGCACTTTCCAGCGAGAAGAAATGTGTTAAATGTCATGGTGATGCCGGTATCACAGAGTATGATGATGAAGTGAATTTGGCGGGTCAAATTCCTTCCTATATTCTCAAGCAGCTCATGGACTATAAGAGTAAACACCGCGAAGATCGTGATATGAGAAAAGCAGTGCGGAAGCTTAGTGAGCAGGAAATGGCTGATTTATCTCAATACTACGGTAGCTTGGCTTTACCTAAAGCAGCCCACGTAGAATCAGAAGGCGTGATGAAGCTTGTGAAAAAGGGTGATCACACGCGGATGCTGAAATCCTGTAATTCTTGCCATGGCCAGCGGGGACAAGGTGATGCTTTTGAAACACCGGCAATTAGCGGATTAAAAAAAGGATATTTTGTAGAGACAATCACCGCGATGAAGGATGGTGATCGTACCAATGACATTTATTCCAGAATGCGTTTAATTGCAGAAGTACTCACTGAAGCAGAGATTGAAGCTCTGTCAAACTATTATGGTCAGGCACCTCAAGCTAAAGAAGAGTAGTCTGCTGCAGAAATAGAAAATGATAGATATGAAGGTTGTAGGTGAAGCACCTTCACCCGCAACCTACATTATCGTTATACTAATCATGTGCTAGATATTCTTAGACCGGTTGAAGAAAGCAATATGCAACAATGCTTCCATTGCGGTCTGCCAAATCCCGAAAATTTAAACATCCCACCTTTGACAGTGCTCGGTTCTGAGCGAGAATTTTGCTGTCGTGGGTGTCGGGCTGTCTGCGATACGATCATGCAATCTGGCCTCGAAGATTATTATCAGCACCGTACCGAAAATGCCTCACCTCAGTCTGTTCCTGATTCTGCCGAATTTCTTGCGCTCTATGATCGTCCCGACATTAAAAAGAGTTTTGTTATTGATCATGATGGTGTCGAAGAAGCCTGTCTTTTATTAGAAGATATTCATTGCTCTGCCTGCGTTTGGCTTAATGAGCATCACCTGAGAAAGCTGGATGGTGTTATCTCTGCAACGATAGATTCAGTAACCCACCGTGCCATCGTCCGCTGGGATCCAGACATCATTTCGCTGAGCAAAATTCTCTTAACAATTTTAAACATTGGCTATCACGCTCATCCTTATGATCCGGCTAAGAACGACCAGCAGCTAGCTGATCGAAAATTAAAGAGTACAGAAAGATTACTTTTCTCGGGAATATTCGGCATGTTCGTCATGCAGTTTGCGCTGGCAACCTATTTTATGGGTTCTTCCGGAACAGGTGAGCCACTGCAACTTTGGGAAATTGGTGGTCGTTGGGTCAGTTTATTGATTTGTTCATTATTACTGGCTTATCCAGCGCAGACATTTTTTGTCAGCGCATGGCGTGCTATCAGGCACGGTCAAGTTAATATGGACGTACCGATTGTTATAGGACTCTCTGCTGCATTCTTAGGCAGTGCTTATGCAACCATTGTTCAGTCAGGCGAGGTCTATTTTGAAGCCATTGCAATGTTTGTTTTTTTTGTGCTGCTGTCGCGACGCTGGGAACTAAAAGGCCAGCTATATGCCTCGCGTTTTTTATCGCGGCTCAATAAACAAAAACTCCAAACAGCAGAGCGAATATCAACAGATGGTAAAGGTGAAGCGGAAATAGTTTCTGTTAATGATCTGATTGCCGGGGATCGAGTGAGTGTTTTACCGGGTTCATCGATTCCCGTCGATGGTCGTTTAATGAACGAATCCGCTGAATTAGATGAATCGCTGTTGACTGGAGAATCTCTACCGCAAACGCGAAAACGAGGTGACAATATTTGTGCGGGCAGCATCAATGGAGATCAGCGAATCGTTCTGGAAGTCGAACACGAAGCCGCTTTTTCAACCGTTGAAGAAATTAACCGGTTGATTCTCCGTGGTATTGAAAATAAACCACGAGAAGAAATTATAATCAATCGCATTGCCAGTAGATTTATTGCTGCGTTATTAATCGTCACCGCAGCGACTCTGAGTTATTGGTTATGGCGAGGAGATCCACAATGGTTGTCTAACACCATTGCTGTTTTGATCGTCACTTGTCCCTGTGCATTGGCGTTGGCGATTCCGGTAGCCAATTCAATTGCCACAGGTAGATTACTTGAATCAGGTGTATTACCGCTGGATATGAATGCACTTCCGGCATTAGCAAAATCGGATACGGTTATTTTTGATAAGACGGGTACGCTGACAGCGGCATCATTAACGGTGGTAGATGTATGGTTAAATCCACAACAAAAAAATGAAAAAACACTGACTGCAGTAATTAAGCTAGCCAGCCAATCGGAACACCCCGTTTCCCGGGCAATTGTTGATAGATATGGAGTTGATCAAACAGAATTCGATATTGTCAATTTACCAGGTCAAGGATTACAGGGAAAAATTAAAGGGCGTAACTACCGTTTAGGCGCAATTGATTTTGCTATCAAGACGGAAAACAAACAGCTACCCGCTGAACTGCTAGATACCCTTAAACATTGGCATTCAGAAGGCTATCAAATAACAGCGTTCTCTGAAGAGAGTGAATTACAGGGACTATTTGCCTGTTCCAATCCTGTTAGACCTGGAATAAGACGCTTGCTCGAAAAGCTGAAATCTTTGGGTGTTAAAGAGACTTTGGTTGTCAGCGGAGATCATGAGCAAAATGTCGAGCGACTGGCTAAATCACTTGGTATAAGCAGCCATGCATCAAGGCAGACGCCTGAGGATAAGCTCAAAGTAATTAACACACTTCGGTCTAGTGGTAAAAAAGTAGTGATGGTGGGAGATGGGATAAATGATGCACCGATCCTGGCCGCTGCTGATGCATCAATTTCTCTGGGATCCGCAACGGATCTAGCCAAGATTAATAGTGACTTTGTATTACTGAATAACAATCTATTTAATATTGCAATCATAAAAAAAGTCGCACAAAAAACCCGCAAGGTCATAGGTCAAAACATCTTTTGGGCCGTTTCCTATAATGCAATTTTAGTTCCCGCTGCGGCGGCTGGATTTGTGCAACCCTGGCTAGCTGCATTGGGCATGTCTCTCAGCTCTTTGATCGTGGTATCCAATTCACTTCGATTAAGAAAAATTAACCTGGGTTAAGAAGTGCTCTGATAAGCACTGGTAGGATCAGCAGAATTATGTTGAATTGAAAGAGACCAATATGTCACGTGTTATCGCTATTCTTGTTGCCTTTCTGGTTGGCGTCGCAACCACTACCATAGTCGCTTTTTTGATGTTTCCAAATATGATGATTAAGGAGATTCAAAGCCCTCTCCCGTTTGAAGAAACATTGACTCAAATAGAAGCCAATGCCAAAGAACTTGGGTGGAAAGTGCCTAACAAATGGAAAGCTAATTTCCAGGCAAACTTTAAAAAAGTTGTCGGCTTCGATATTGGTCCCAGTAAAGCATTGAAAATGTGTGAACCACAAGCTGCCGTGGACATTTTAAAGCATGATCGATACAAACGGCTTTCGGTTATGATGCCCTGCGGTGTTGCCGTGTACATGAAAAATGACGGTAAAACCTATATCAGTGTGATGAATATGCGGCTACTAGGTTTTATCTATGGTGGTGAAGTTGCTGCAGCCATTGATCGAGTTGCGCCACAAGTAGACAAAATGTTACAACTACAAGACCCTCAGCCATAGACAAGCAGGATTAATGTGGTTATTTTTCTGTATTAAACAGAAAGTCACACCCTGGAAATCTGTCCTTTGGTGGGAAATAAAATAAAATTTACTATCGCCAAAGGACTAAACAATGAAAGCTCTGCCTACCACGCTCGTATTTTCTCTTTTCTGCACAGTCGCAATACCTTTCTCCGTTGTCGCCGAAGTCAAGCTTCAAGTGTTGATCACTACCTGTGAAGCCTGCCACGGAACCGATGGCAATAGTAGCAATCCTGATGTACCGATTATCGCTGGATATTCCTATGATGGCTTCTTCGATACGCTTGCAGCGTTTCGTGACGATGAAAGGATTGCAATAAAATTCCAGGTACCCGGTGAGCCTGAAACAGTCATGAATGACATCGCAAAAGCACTAAGCGAAGATGAGGTTGAAGCGCTGGCAAAACACTTTTCTGCGAAAAAGTTTAATCCCGCTAAACAGGAAGTTAATCTGGAATTGGCAAAAAAGGGTGCTGCGATTCATGATGAATTTTGTGCCAAATGTCATGCAGATGGTGGCGGTGACCCCCAAGATGATGCCGCCATACTCGCAGGCCAGTGGATGAAATACCTGACTCGTCAATTTAAAAATATCGAAACTGGAAAAAGACTAGTGCCAAAGAAAATGGAGAAAAGAGTGAATCAACTATCGACGTCAGACAAAGAAGCGTTGGTGCATTTTTACGGTAGTAACAATTTATCTTCTAAGTTGTAAAATACCACTGCGTTTGTCTCCCGTTCTGTGGGAGCTGGCAGTGCCGCGCAACCCGACAGATTCTGGGGTTCAGGTACTGTGTAATGCGTTTATTGACTCCGCCTTTTCCAGCTGGTGTGAAAGAGATGACCAAAGAATCAGATCAAAGTTGATCTAAATCAATGTTAATTCTCAACAGGAGAATTAACATGAGAGCTGTACTTAAGCGGTGTGGTAGCCGCTTAATACAATCGTCCTCTACTCCTTTGGTGGGAGTGGTCATTACAGAACTTCTATTCAGAAGTTCTGTTCTTTTTAATCCCACATTGTGGGTACTCCAACAATATAGTTTGATGGGCGCTCAGCCGCCTACGTGCCGAAGAGTATGGATAAAGGGCACCTCTAAAAATAGAAGCACGATTTTTGAAACACATTAAACAGCACCTTTTTTACCCAAAAACTCGTCAAATAGCGCACTATTCTCCTCATTTTTGGGTAAAAAATGCACTATTTACTGCATCCCCTAAATCACGCTTCAATTTCTAGAGATGCCCTAAAGCTGGCTATTCAGTTAGCGCTAAATAACTGTTATATCTTCGCTCACTAATCTCTTTATTTTCCACTGCTTGTTTAACAGCGCAATTGGGTTCATTTCGGTGCAGGCAGTTGTGAAATCGGCATTGATTTACAAACGCTTCAAACTCTATGAAGCCACTTTGGTATAACGCTTTTTCCAATGGCAAAGGCGTGAAGTCTCTAATGCCGGGAGAATCAATTATCTTTCCGCCATCGGGTAATGGATACATAATCGAATTACTGGTGGTGTGTTGTCCGTGCTCAGAGTTTTCAGATAGTGCCTTCGTCGGCGCATCAATATCTGGAATAAGTACATTGGTTAATGTGGTTTTCCCAACACCTGATTGACCAATGAAGATACTGGTTTTATTTTTTAATTGATTTTTTAACGTATTAAGGTTCTTATTTTTGTTGGTTTTAATAATGGTATAGCCAAGCGATTGGTATTCACTGAGCGTGTCCGGGAGCGTCTCTACTAAATCTGTTTTATTAAATACGATCAGTGCTTGTGCAGGAAGTCGATGAATACTGACGAGCAAGTTATCGAGCATTTGCCAGTCTGTAGCCGGGGCAGGGGCGATGACGACAATGACCTGATCAATGTTGGCAGCGATATTTCTTGGTGTACCGCGAAAATATTGCCTTACGAGTGTGTTGTTTCTTTTTAATATTTTTGTGATTGCAAAGTCGCTGCCTATTTTTTCATAGCGAACGAAATCTCCACACACGATATCCGTTAATTTGCGTCTGACTTTGCCCCGATGATTCTCGCCATTTTCAGCTTCGAATAAGATCTCCGAACCGTAACGGCTGACAACAACCCCTTCACCATTTTCAGCATTATCTGTTACGCCGGAGAGGGGTGTCTTTGCCAATTTCTTTTTAGGGCCAATTACTTTTTAGGAAATTTGTAAAAGCTATTTTGCAGATGCTCGGTAACATCCAGAATGTCGCTATCGAACCACTTTAATTGCAAGTTGGATTCACAGCGACGCACCTGAGCTTCCAGTTGCTCGGGAGATGTAACGCGACTTTTTCTGCGCGTATAAAGCATGGTGCCATCACCACCGATCATATTGATGTGACAACCAATACAGTTTTTATCATGTAGTTCTTTACCATGCGCGGCATCAGGTGCTTCGGCATGTGCGATTGAAAACGAAAACAAGCTGGCTAGAAAGAGTATGGCTATTGATTTCATGTCATTTCTCAAATAGTAATATTGCTTATTGTATAAAGGCTGGGGGTTAGTCGCAAATTTAAGTTAGTACTCCAACCATGTTGCTTTGATGAACCAGTGAGTCATCAAGCGGTTAGATGTGGTTTTATTTTTATGAGTCATAGTGGTTCTCTGGCGATTAAAAATTAAGCTACAGATGACCGCTTGAAGGCTCACCCGCAGGGCGTAAACCAACACTCCAGCACTGTGTTATCGCTACTTGACATGGGCAACCATGGCTTCACAGCGATGCCTTGTTCTGAATGCGTTGGTTTACGCTGGTTCATCTAAGCAATGCGGTTGGAGTACCTAAGTTGCTGCAAGTGATTAATTCTTGCTAGAGCGGGTGGGTGTGAGTCATAAAATGCGGAATGCAGATCATCTGGCGTTAAGGTGCTGGCATTATCTTCGTACATTTTTACCAGTGCGGTAATCAGGTCATCTGCGCTACTTTGGCTGGCCGCGTAGCTATCTGCTTCATATTCATTTTTACGTGAATGCCAGGCTGAAATCGGGTGTAAAAAGAAGGTGAAAACAGGGGAGACCATCATAAATAGTAGCAATCCCAGAGTGATGTTAATACTGGTGACACCAAGCCCATGATAAAAGGCTTCTTTTGGCAATAACCAGGCGAGTATTCCAAAGCCAATCAAGCTGGAAATAGCGCCAATAATTAAACCTTTAAAAATATGTTTGTGTTTGAAATGACCGAGTTCGTGCGCTAGCACAGCAACGATTTGATTAGAGGTTAGCGATTCAACCAGGGTATCGAAAAACACGATGCGTTTGCCTTTTCCCAGACCGGTGAAATAGGCATTTCCATGACTGGATCGACGCGAACCATCCATGACAAATATACCTTTGCTTTTAAAGCCAGAGCGATCCAGCAGATTTTGAATGGCGGTTTTTAGATCATCTTGTTCCAGTGGGGCGAATTTATTAAATATTGGTGCAATAAAAGTGGGAAAAGCCCAGCTGATGAATAAACTGAAACCCAGTAATGCTGCCCAGGCATAAACCCACCAGAAGCTACCGCTTGATTGCATCAGCCACAGCACTAGATAAATAAGAGGTACGCCGAATGTGAGTGCGAGCAATGTACCTTTGAGCATATCTATCAGGTAGGTGGAGAGTGTAGTGCGGTTAAAACCATGCTTCGTCTCGATGCTGAAGGTGCGATATAGACTAAAAGGGAGTCCTAGCAGGCTTGAGATAAAACCAATCAACAAAATCGCAATCACGCCGGTCGTGAGTTCTCCAAGCCCCCATTGGCTGGCAAAATTGTAAACAACTTGCAAACCGCCGCCGAGTGTCCACATTAATAGCAGTAGCGTATCGAAGAGCATTTCCCAGCGGCCAAAGCGAGTACGCTCAATGGTGTAATCAGCCGCTTTCTGGTGAGCCTGTAGGGATATTTTCTCTTCAAAGGCAGCAGGAACAGCAGGACGATGGCCGTGCACTTGCTTAATCTGTCGATGTTCCAACCATAGCCGAATGGTTAAAGAAGTTGCCAACGCCAGTAGAAATAATACGGTGTAAATCATAGGGTCTATGGATACTCACGGTGAATAATTTGTGCCAGCCAGATAGAATAGCAGCGCTTAATTTTAACCCAGATATACTTGCCAAGTGCAGATTTATCGTAAACAGGATTTTCTCAATGAAGCCAGATGACAACAACCTGATTTGGATTGATCTCGAAATGACCGGTTTAGATACCGTCAATGACGTGATTATCGAAATTGCCACCATCATTACCGACAAAGAACTCAACACCCTAGCCGAAGGCCCGATGCTGGCAATCCATCAAAGCGATGCCGTTCTTGATGGCATGGATGATTGGAACCAGAAGCAACACGGTGGCTCTGGATTAATTGAGCGCGTGCGTAATAGCCGTATTAACGAGGCGGAAGCCGAGCAGCAAACCATCGAATTTTTGCAACAATATGTGTCGGCGGGAAAATCACCGATGTGCGGCAACAGCATTTGTCAGGATCGGCGTTTTTTGGCGCGATGTATGCCAAAGCTGGAAACGTTCTTCCACTATAGGAACCTGGATGTAAGTACCCTCAAAGAGCTGGCAAATCGCTGGGCACCGGACATAGCAAAGGCGTTTGAGAAGGATTCCAGCCATCTCGCACTCGATGACATTAAAGATTCGATTGATGAAATGCAGTATTACCGAAAAAGTATTTTGACGATTTAGCTATCAAAAAACGCTTGTAGGATGAGCCTATTGTGATTCGTTTCGCTCCTGCACCAACACCCAAGGCGCAGCAACCACCGCCCAAAGAATTGGGTCGCGTTGCTGCCAGTCTTTGGCATTTTCGATAGAGGCAATTGCAAGATGATCCGTAGCCATCCATCTCGACATCTGATCCTTATCGTCCAGTGACATCGCCATCGCGGCATCAATGAGATCGAGGCTGCCTTCGACGACCAGTACCACGCCACGAGCAAAATGTTTTTCCAGCTCTTGCCACTCAATTTTTGCCGTCTCGCTTAAGAGTTGGCCGCGTAGTTCCGCATCGGCTGATTTTGTTGGGGAAGGTTTGCTCATCACGTTGAATTTATCAGGATCATAAAATTCGGGCAAAAAAATGGCTCATTCTCATGAGCCATTCTTCAATATAGGTAAAACCTAAACGCAGCCAGTAGGTTTAGGCAAACCACCATATTTTGTAATTGGTTTCATTGGGCCGGTGTTCCAAAGCTTGAAGACATCTTTTTTATCCATATCTACAAACTTGGCAAATTTGCGAATGGGTGGAACAACCATTTCATCCTCGTAGTACGCACGAGCTCTCATTATCTGATTCCATTTAACATCGTCCAACTCAACGCCGTCTTCATCAGCCATCGCCTGGCCAATTTCCTGCGTCCAATCATCCATGGCTCGTAAATAGCCATCACCATCGCGTTCTGGAATTTCTACACTCATCTTTACAACTCCTCAATTATGTTATTCACTCAGTTTATCGCATTATCATGAAATGTTAATATTCACCCTTTAAATGCAGTGGATTCAATTCTCAAGGATAATGTCGCAAAATGCCTAAATTTGGAGCTTATCTTGTCCCTGCCTGCTTGTTACACGACCCATTCCGAAGACCCCGTCATGCTCATGCCTGTCACCGGTGAACAGCTCAATGCCTGGTTAGGCAGCCAACCACAGACTGTACAACACTGGATTGATTCCCACCGGTTTAAAGCGACGGCGCATACTCACTGTGTGATTCCAGGGAATAACGGCAGCATTGACCGTGTGCTCTATGGCGTAGCCGAAAATCCGGATTTGTGGGCACTGAGCGATGCTACTGCAAAATTACCTGCGGGTGATTATCTGTTAGCTTGCGATTGGGACGAAACCCAGCGTCATCAAGCCACGCTTGGTTGGGGGCTAGGAGCTTATCAATTTTCTCGTTATAAGCTAGAGAAAAAAGCCGATGTCCGGTTATTGCTCAAAGAATTTTCTGGCGCGCTCAAAGCCGAGTTATCAGCAATGATTCGAGTACGCGACCTGATCAACACGCCACCCAATGACATGATGCCACCTGAACTGGCGGCAGAAGCGCGACTATTGGCGGATCGCTACAGCGCCGAGTATTCACAAATTGTTGGTGATGCACTGCTGGATGAAAACTACCCGGCTATCCACGCTGTCGGCAGAGCCAGCGTGCACGAACCAAGATTAGTAGAACTCACCTGGGGCGATGAGGAGCATCCGCGTATCGCATTGGTTGGGAAGGGCGTTTGCTTCGATAGCGGCGGACTGGATCTAAAATCTGCTGCCGGCATGCGTTACATGCAAAAAGACATGGGCGGCGCAGCCCACGTACTAGGGCTGGCAGAACTGATTATGGCAGCTAACCTGCCAGTACATCTGCACGTCATCATCCCCGCAGTTGAAAACGCCGTTTCAGGCAACGCCTTCCACCCCGGCGACATTCTAGAATCGCGCAGTG
The DNA here is from genome assembly GCA_964577195.1 of uncultured Thiotrichales bacterium. GTDB lineage: Bacteria > Pseudomonadota > Gammaproteobacteria > UWMA-0217 > UWMA-0217 > HyVt-560. The sequence goes on from CAZNYF010000070.1 coordinate 13,917, forward strand.
GCAAAACCATCGAAATCGACAATACCGATGCAGAAGGTCGACTGGTACTCTGCGATGGCATCGCAGAAGCCTGCCAGCATGAGCCAGAATTGCTCATTGATTTTGCCACACTTACAGGTGCCGCACGAGTCGCTGTTGGTACCGAAATATCCTGCTACTTCACCAATCAGGACACACTCGCTAGAGATCTGGACCAAGCTGCAGCGACCATTAACGACCCAGTCTGGAGGCTACCACTACACCAGCCATACTTTGAAATGATCAAAAGCGAACCCGCAGATATCGTCAACTCGGGCTCTGGGCCATTTGGCGGAGCCATCACCGCTGCCCTGTTTCTAGAGTTCTTTGTCACCCCGAAAACCGATTGGATCCACTTCGACATCATGGCCTGGAACCAACGAAATCGCCCCGGCAGACCCAAAGGTGGCGAAGCCATGGGCATTCGCGCAGCTTTTGAAATGATAAAATTACGCTACCCCTGTGAAACCTCAGAATAAAAGTGATATCATGCCGACCGCCTCAGAGACGGCCACCATTCCCCTCCTGAAGCAACTGAAAGACGATCAAAGAGGCTGAATGGCAGAGTGGTTATGTAGCGGCCTGCAAAGCCGTGTACCCCGGTTCGATTCCGGGTTCAGCCTCCAT
>CAZNYF010000071.1:0-2244 GCA_964577195.1 uncultured Thiotrichales bacterium
ATTGCTGCTCGATATGGAACAACCATAGCTTTACAGCAATGCCTTGTTCTGAACACGTTGGTTTGCGCTGAGACCGACACTTTGGACTGGTTGATGTACTAGGGCATTAGTGAGGTGATTGACGAACGATCAATCACCACGAGATGCGCGCTTGCTATAAACTCGGTAGCGCTGGTTTCATCTTTCACGCATGACGCGCTATTCGTTTTCTTCGATCCACGCCATTTGTATGGCTTCGAGAATTTTCTCGCCGGAGTGATCGGGATTATCATCGAAGTCTTCAAGGTCAATTACCCACTGACGCAAATCAACAAAACCAATGTTGGTTGGGTCGACATCGGGTTTGCTGTCAGATAATTCTATTGCGATATCTAATGAATCAGTCCATTTCATGTTGCGTCACCTTAACGTTTAATGATTTTCAGACACCATATTTATGGTGTATTTGGGTATTTCGATGACCAGGTCTTTATCTTCGACCAATGCCTGACAACTGAGCCGGGAATCGGGATCAAGGCCCCAGGCTTTGTCCAGCATGTCATCCTCATCCTCGGTGGCTTCTCCGAGAGAATCCAAACCTTCGCGGATATAGACGTGGCAGGTGGTGCAGGCGCAGGACTTTTCGCAGGCATGTTCAATGTCGATATCGTTTTTTAACGCGGCATCACAAATGCTAATGCCCGATTCGGCTTCAAATACGGCCCCTTCGGGACAAAGTTCTTCATGTGGCAGGAAAATAATCTGGGGCATAATTCTTTAACTCATTTACTCAAATTCTTCGACGCGATGACCGGACATTAAATCACCGACACTATTGTTCATTCTACGCGCAACATAGTCTTCCGAGGCAGCTTCCATTGCTTCTATCGCCTGACGAATTTCTTTATATGCGCCATGCTGGCGGGCTGTAATTAACGTCTTTTTCGCTGATTCAATAGTGGATAACTCATCAGCAGACAATAATTGTTCACCATCTTTTTCCAGCGCTGCGTTCAACGCTTCAATGACTCTATCAGCGTCGACTTGCTCTTCTCGCAAGCGCCGCGCTTCAAGGTCATCCTGAGCGTGTTCCATAGAAGCGCGCAGCATGGTTTCAATTTCTTCGTCTTTCAACCCATACGAGGGTTTAATTTCGATATTGGCTTGTACACCACTGGTTTCTTCTTCAGCTTTTACATTTAACAAGCCATCAGCATCTACCTGAAAAGTGACTTTTATTCTCGCAGCTCCTGCGACCATTGGTGGAATATCGCGCAGCTCAAATTTCGCCAGTGAACGATTGTCCGCAACCAGATCACGTTCGCCCTGAACGACATGTAATGCCATTGCTGTCTGACCATCTTTGTAGGTGGTGAATTCCTGCGCCTTGGCGACGGGGATGGTGGTATTTCTAGTGATTAATTGTTCGCTTAAACCGCCCATGGTTTCCAGACCCAGTGACAGCGGAATCACATCCAGTAGTAATAATTCATCATCCGGATTATTGCCAGCCAATAAATTTGCCTGAATGGCTGCACCGGTCGCGACGACTTTATCAGGATCGATATCTACTAATGGTGGCTTGCCGAAGAACTCCGCCACTTGTTCTCGCACATAAGGAATGCGCGTTGAACCACCGACCATGACAGTTTCCAGTAATTCGGTTTTATCCACTCCAGCATCACGCATCGCGCGCCTACACGATAGAATAGTTTTCTTTATTAGTGGCGCGATGAGCGTTTCAAATTTCACTTTATCGAATTGTCTAGACCAACTTTTGCCATTGTCTAATTCAATTTTAATGTGTGTATTGTCTGCGCCACTGAGGGCTTCTTTTGCTAGTCGGGATGCAGCGATAATTTTTGGCATCAATGCCGCACTATCCAATCCGTCTGCCGTGAGTGCGTCTTTAATCCAAGACGCAATTGCGTGATCAAAATCATCGCCACCCAGAGCAGAATCACCACCCGTCGCCAATACTTGAAAAACACCTTTATTTAAACGCAAGATGGAAATATCAAAGGTACCGCCGCCCAAATCATAAATCGCAATAATGCCTTCGCTGCCAGTATCTAAACCATAAGCAACGGCAGCAGCAGTTGGCTCATTCAGCAGCCGAAAAACTTTTAGTCCCGCGAGCTTCGCAGCATCTTTGGTTGCCTGGCGCTGGGCATCATCAAAATAGGCAGGAACGGTGATGACAACGCCTTGTAAATCTCCGCCTAGCGTATTCTCGGCACGCATTTTAAGCGCCTTGAGAATATC